>CAYRCM010000026.1:25145-45715 GCA_964422715.1 uncultured Myxococcales bacterium
CGAGCCGCCGCAGCCGTCGTCGCCGCAGATGCGGCCGGTGCAGTCGGGGACACAGTCGGTGTTGCAGCGTCCCTGGACGCAGAACAGCCCGGCCGGGCAGGTGCCGCACGAGCCGCCGCAGCCGTCGTCGCCGCAGATGCGGCCGGTGCAGTCGGGGACACAGGGTTCGCTCGTGCACAGGCCGTCGTCGCAGGTCTCGCCGGGGCCACAGACGCCGCACACGCTGCCGCAGCCGTCGGGCCCGCACTCGAGGCCGACGCAGGCCGGCTGACAGGGCTCGGTCGAGCACTGCCCCTGAACGCAGGTCTCGCCGGTGCCGCACGTGCCGCAGACCCCGTCGCAGCCGTCGGAGCCGCACTCGCGGTCGGTACAGTCGGGAACACAGGGTTCGGTGCTGCACTGGCCGGCATTGCAGGACTCGCCGGGGCCGCACACGCCGCACACGCCGCCGCAATCGTCGGAGCCGCATTCGCGCCCCGTGCAGTTGGGGACGCAGGCGGAGGTGCACAGGCCGGCGGCCGAACAGGTTTCGTCGGCGGGGCAGGAGCCGCAGGAGCCGTTGCAGCCATCGCTGCCGCACTCCTTGCCGGCGCAGTTCGGGACGCAAGTCGACGTGCACTGCCCCGCGGCAGAGCACGTTTCGCCGGCGGGGCAGGAGCCGCAGGAGCCGTCGCAGCCGTCGCTGCCGCACTCCTTGCCGGTGCAGTTCGGGACGCAAGTCGACGTGCACTGGCCCGCGGCAGAGCACGTTTCGCCGGCGGGGCAGGAGCCGCAGGAGCCGTCGCAGCCGTCGCTGCCGCACTCCTTGCCGGCGCAGTTGGGCGTGCAGGCCGAAACGCACTCGCCGGCGGCGGAGCAGGTCTCGCTCGCCGCGCACTGGCCGCAGGAGCCGCCGCAGCCGTCGCTGCCACACTCGCGGCCCGTACAGTCGGGCACGCAGCCCCAATCGCATTCGATGGCGAACTGGCCGCTCGGATCGGTGCCGCTGCCGCCGCAGAAGTAGCCGTACTGTTGGGTCCAGCCGCAACCGTTGTCACACTCGCGCGCGTCGAGTGCGCCCTGCTCGGTGCACCAGACGGCCACGGCGCCCACACAGCAGCCTTCCCAGGTGATGTTGCCACAGCCTTCGTCGGGACCGCAGCGGAAGAGCGTGTTGCAGCTGAAGCCCGCGCCGCATTCGCCGCAGGAGCCGCCGCAGCCGTCGTCGCCGCACTCGCGGTCCGTGCAGTCGGGCGTGCAGCTCACGCACTGCGCGTCGATGCAGGCCTCGTTGGCACCGCACGTGCCGCAGGAACCGCCGCAGCCGTTGTCGCCGCATTCGCGGCCTGCGCAATTCGGCACACAGGCGCCGCACTGCCCGCTCGCGTTGCAGACTTCGCCGGCCGTGCACGTGCCGCAGGAGCCGCCGCAGCCGTCGTTGCCGCACTCGCGGCCCGTGCAGTTGGGTGTGCAGCCCGACCAGGGGCACGCGATGGGCAGTTCGCCGGCGGGGTCGGAGCCGCTGCCGCCACAGTAGTAGTAGCTCTCGGAGGCCACCCAGCCGCACCCCGTGCCGTATTCGCTCCGGCAGTCGAGGACGGCAATGGCGCCGTTGTCGCACCAGATGGTGACGTCGCCCTCGCAACAGCCCTCGAACGTGAAGTCGCCGCAACCGGACGTGGGTTGACAGCGGAACAGCGCGTTGCACTCGCTGCCGGCCGCGCAGGCGCCGCAGGTGCCGCCGCAGCCGTCGTCGCCGCACTGCTTGCCGTCGCACTGGGGCGCGCAGGCCACGCAGTGCCCACTTGCGTCGCAGGATTGGCCGGCCGCGCACGTGCCACAGGAGCCGCCGCAGCCGTCGCTGCCGCACTGCCGCCCCGTGCAGTCGGGTGTGCACGTGCCGCACTGGCCGTTGTCGCAATCGAGCCCGGCCGGGCAGAAGCCGCAGGAGCCGCCGCAGCCGTCGTCGCCGCACTGCTTGCCCGCGCAATCGGGCTCGCAGAACTCACAGTTGTAGGGGTTGCCCGTGGCGCACAGCCAGGCCGGACCGATGCACTGCGCCGAACTCGTGCAGCGGCCGTCGTAGCCGCCCTGCACAGCCTGGCAGTAGCCGCCCTGGCAGAAGCCGTCGGGCACCGTGGGGGCCAGGGTGCCGACGGGGATGGTGCGCGTGACACAGTGGACCGCCCCGGACCAGAGCGAGATCTCGTCGGACAGGATGCCGACGTGCGTGAACTGCGGCAGGGCCTGTTCCCAGACGCCCTCGGCCGCCGTCTGGATGCTCTGGTCGGCCGTGTAGACGGGCCACAGGTTGACGTTGTTGACGAGGGTGGAATTGAGATAGGTGCGCGGAACGGGGCCCCATTCGGACGACGCAATGTTGGGCATGGGCATGCGGTAGACGGTGAGCCCGCGGCTCGTGAGCTGCGTCGCGTTCCAGTCCATGTCGGCTTTGGCGTAGCGGTCCTGGGCGGTCGTGTAGGACCCGACGATGGCGGCGTCGACGGCCGTGAGTTTGAAGAACATGTCGACGTGGCCCGTGCCGTCTTCGACCGAACCGGACGTGTAGCCGATGTCGCGCAGCCACACGACGCTTTCGCAGCCGGCGTAGGCGCGCAAGATGGCCTCGACCTCGGTCTGCGACTCGGCGACGTACTCGAGCAGTCGGTAGGTCGTGTAGCAGTTGCCCTCGCCGTCGGCCTGGAAGTTGCCGCCTTCCATGTCGAGCGGCATGCGGAACGTGGACACGTCGATGAGGTTGCCGAGCCGCGTCGGGATGGCATCGTCGTTTTCGCGGTCGGGGTAGTAGCGGAAGTCGGCAAACGCCACGACGCCGTCGGGGTACACGAGCGGCAGGGGACCGTAGTCGATGTGCCAAATGGAGTCGTGGCTCATGTTGATCCAGCGCACCCATTCGTTGATGGCCGACGCGCTCAGGCCGGCGTTCTGCAGCCGCTGCGTCAGGCGCTGCTGGGTCCAGCTGCTGTTGTAGATGACCCAGACGGGCGTCTGCGCCTCGACAATCGTCCAGTAGACGATGTCGGCGATCGACTGGGCCACGTCGGCGGAATCTTCGACGTCGTTTGCGTACGTGACGAGCATCGCCTGCATGGGCTCCCATTCCTGCATGGCGCGGAAGCCCGGCGGCGGAGCCACCGTGATGGCGTACCACTCGGGATTCTGCGCCCAGTCGGTCTTCAGGGAGCGGTCACGTTCGCCGGGCAGCGCAAACGCGGGCAGCAGCCGGCCGGATGCCTTGAGCGTGGGGGCGGCCGGGGCCTCGCTCGTCGGGGCCCCCGCGGGAGCGGGTCCCGGGTCGGTCGGACCGGCGCACCCAAACGTCCAGGCGACACAGCAGAGAGCGGCGAGTTGGCGCACGGACTTACCTCCAAGGGGTTGTGGGGGGAAAGGCGCCGCAAACGGCAGACACGTCCGGTTGGACGTCGCAACGACCGTCCGCGGTTGGGGGGCAACGAATCGCGGCGGGCTGGCACGCCCGGGGCGAGGTGCAATTCATGGAAACGCGCCGTGCTGGGCCCGCCACCGTGAGCAGAACGTCGCCGCGCGTCCGCCCGGGCCCCGGCGGCTGCGACGACGAAAAACGCATGCTAGCGCGGCTCGGCGCCAACTTCAAACGCCCGGCGCCATGCGGGTGAACCACCGCCTCGACGGCCGCGCGGGCCAGGGCACCGTCAGGGCGCGGGCGGAGGGGCCGCCTTGCGGCCGATGATGCGCTTCACGTTGGCGAGATCGGCGGCCCGAAACTCGCGCAGCACGAAGAGCGCGCCGAGGAAGACGACGCCCGCGAGCACCGCGCGGACGAGAACCGCGGCGAGCGAGCTTCCGGGCAGCACGAGGCCCGCGCCGATGGCCAGCGCCGCGGCGACGAGCACGCGCAGCGCCGTGGCCGGCGACATGAGCGCGCCGAAGCGGCGCCGGATGAGCCAGGCCGCCGCGCCGAAGCCGAGCGCCATCGCCACGAGGGTCGCCACGGCGGCCGCTTCCATGGCTTCCTGCCACGGGCCGCTCAGCGCCAGCATGGTCACGAGGGCAACGGCGTTGAGGGCCACCGTGAAGGCCCCGACGAACAAAGCCGTGCGCGGCTTGCCGCTCGCCGTAATGAGCGTGTTGGCGACGAAGAAGAGCGAGAAGAAGACGGCGGCGGCGAGCTGCAACACCAGCGTGAGCGAGCCGATGGTGTAGCCCTGGCCGAACAGGATGGCCGTAAGCGGCCGGGCGCTCGTGCCGATGGCCACGACCGCGGCCGAGACGAGGATGAGCGACCAGCGAAACGTCTGGCGAATGTGCGTGCGGCTGCGTTCGATGTCGTCGGTGTACGTGGCCTGGCTCAGCAGCGGGAAGATGACGAACGTGATGGAGATGATGGCCTGGTAGGGCACCGTGGCGACATTCTTGACCGCGCCATAGTAGCCCGAGAGCGTGGACGTGGCGTGGGCCGCGAACGCGGCGACGGGCTGGCTCGCGTCGCTGAGCGCGTCGAGGCGCAGGCCCAGCGCGTCGAGCGCGAACCCGAGCTGCAAGCGGCCTGCCGAGCCCGTGAACCACGACGCGAACGGTTCGTACTTGAGCGCCTTGACGAGGATGACGTCGAGCTGCAGCAGCACGTTGACGAGCAGCGTGTAGCCCATGACTTCGAGCATGAACCGCGCCATCCGCCCGGTGGGGACGTCGGCGGCACGCCCGCCGCGGATTCGACGCGTCGCGACGACCGAGATGACGAGCACGATGGCGGCCGCGGCGGCGAAGCCTACGAAGGAGCCGAGCACGCCGAACCCCGAGAGCACGAGCCCGACGATGAGGGCCGTTTTCAGCGTGGAGAACGTGATGTCGAGCCCGGCCTGGCCCTTGAAGCGCTTCAACCCGTTGAAAAGACCAACGAAAATTGCGTAGAAGGAGTAGAACAGAACGACCGAACTGGCCACCCGAATGTAGCCGCCGAGGTCGGGGTCGTTGAGCACGTAGGTGGCGATGGGGTCGGCAAACGCGAATACGGCGAGGAACAGCGGCCCGCCGATGAGCGCCTGGACGCGCACCGCCTTCCACTTGACGCCACCGGCGAGGGCCTCGTTTTCGGAGACGAGTTTGGACACCGCCTGGATGGTGCCGGTGATCATGACCATGTTGATGATGGAGATGAGCGCGCTGACCACGCGGTAGTCGCCGAATGCCGCGGGATCTTTGAGCAGGCGTGGCAGACCGATGTTGACCACCGTGCTCGTGAGCACGAAGTAGATCTTGGCGAGGGTGATGAGCAGGAAGCCGCGGCCCGCCACCCGGGCGTCGTCGGGGCGGGCGGCCGTTGCGGGTTTGTCTGGTGTGCCCAACGGTCTACTCTCCGGACGGCTCGGAAGCCGGGGTGTCGGTACTCGGGGCCGGTGTCGCCGGTGCGGCCTTGAAGCGCTCTTCGAGTGCGGCGAGCAGCGCCGGCCCATTGCGCTCGAAGTCGTCGTCGAGCAGCCGGCGCTTGCTTTCGTAGTCGTCCTTGCTGAGCCGTCCGGCGTCGCGTTCCTGTTTGAGTTGCGCCACGACCTTGACGGCGTCGATGGCGTTGCGCGCCAGACTCCCGAGCGTGACCACCGCGGCCTCGCTGCCGCCCAGAATGTCTTTGATGTCGGTCGTGTCTTTCAGCAAGCCTTCGAGTTTGGGGACGATTTCCTCGCGACTCGACGCCTTCAGACAGACCACGGCCAGGACCCGGGCGACCCGCGAGCCGCCCTGCGCGGCCGCTTCGAGGGCGGGGAAGGGGTCGCCGCGCAGTTTGAGAACGTCGTCGCGGCAGATGTCGACGAAGGCCGCGGCGGTCTCGAAGTACTTGGCCTGGAAGGTGCGGTCGTCGGCGAATCCGTTGAGCATCTTGGGCAGCTGCTCGACCCCGCCGAAGCGCAGGATGTAGTGGGCCGCGAGCCGCCGGTCGTCGGGATTGCGGCGCGCCATCACGATGTCGAGCGCCGGCAGCAGCCGGTCGCCCGCCTTGCGCACCTCGGGCAGTTTGAAGAGCTGGATCGCGAGCGCCAGGGCGTCGCTGCGCACGTCGGCCGGAAGGTCTTCGCGGCCATGGAGTTCGATGAGATACAGCGCGGCCTCGGGCGACTTGAGCGCGAAGATTTTCGTGAGGTGGTGCGCCGGAATCTCGATTTTGGGGAGTTTGTGCAGCGTCTGGAATGCCTCGAGGATGCCCGTTTGCACTTCGGGCGTCTCGAATTCGATCAGGAAGTTGTACGCCTTTTCGATTTCGAGGCCGCGTTGCAGCAGCAGCAAGGCCCACGGAATGCCGTCGGTGCCGAGGTCGATGACCTGGTCGACGTTCATGCCGCGTTGCTGGAAGCGCTCATCGAGCAGCTCGGCCGACGCATCGCTCGGCAGGCCGGCGAAGGCCCACGCGGCCACCCGCTCGCGCACGGCGGTGCGCTCGGCCTCTTTGAGCAGCGGCAGCGTATGGAGCAGGGCGTTTTTGGCGGAGACCTGCGTGTTGGCGTCGCCTTTGGCGAGAAGGCCGAGCAGGCGTTCCTTGAAGGCGGCGGCCAGCGCGGCGCGGTCGGGGCACTTTTCGAGGAGCCCGCGGATCGCGCTGTCCTGCTGGTTTTCGACGACGATTTCGAGGGCCCGAAGCCGCATGGCCTGATCATGGTCGGGGTTGCTGACGTACTCCTCCATGCGGGCGATGCCCTTCTTGCTGCCGGCCCACGTCTGGAAGTCGCTTTCGGATGCCGAGCACGCCGCGAGACCGCCGCAGAGCCCCAGGAGAACCACGGCGGGCACCGGAAACCGCGTCGCCGCTTTTCTTGCCATGGTCGTCAATGCCTCTCTGGATCCGAAAAGTTACTAAAGATATCAACGCGTTCGGCGGCGGATGCTAGCAGAGCCCGACAGCACCGTCAAGCCCCCGGCGGGCCCAGAATCCGTCACCCCCCCAGCGTTGCCCGTGGGGTGGGCCGGCCCTCCCCCGCCCTCTACCGCGCGGGGCGCCGGCGGCCCAGCCGGCGGCACTTTGGACATAACCTGCTGATGTCAATTGCGAAACATCGACATTTGGCCCGCGCCCCCTTGACGCCGGCGCCGGCCCCCCTATTTTGCCCCTCGTGTGCGTCCCCCCACGCACCGTCCGATCCCCGAAAATCGCGTCCGTAGCGTCATCCGCGCGGCCGACCCGTCCTTGACTTCATCCAGCTGGATGATAGGGTCTTTCCGCGCCGCACGCGGTGCACGCAGCAGGGCGCCAACGGGGAGAAATCATGTCCAGTGTCAACAAGGCCATCATCATCGGTCGTCTGGGTGCCGACCCCGAGGTGCGCTACACCCCGGGCGGACAGAACGTCGCCAATTTCCGCGTTGCCACGAACGAGGCGTGGACCGACAAGAACGGCCAACGCCAGGAACGCACCGAGTGGCACCGCATCGTGGTCTGGGGGCGCCAGGCCGACCTCTGCAAGGAATACCTGCGCAAGGGCCGCACCGTCTACGTTGAAGGGCGTCTGCAGACGCGGGAGTGGGACGACCGCGACGGCAACAAGCGCTATGTGACCGAAATCGTTGCGCAGTCGGTGCGCTTCCTCGACGGTGGCAGCGGCGGTCGCGCGGCCGGCGGTGGCCCAGGGCCCGACGATGACTTCGGCATGCCGGGGCCGCCCGGCGCTCCCGACCCGGGGCCCTACGAAGCCGAACCGGCGCCGCGGCGTGCGACCGGCCCCGGCACGGCCAGCCGGCCTCCGGCCGCGGCCGCGCCCAGTGCGGGCACCCCGGGTGAGTCCTTCGAGGACGACGACATCCCGTTCTGAGACAGGGCGCGGCCCCGGGCAGCGGCGGCTGCCGCTCCAGGCCGGTGGTCCCGCACTTGCGGGGGCCTCTGGTAAGGGGCGGGACCGCCGCGGGTTGCCTGGGGTTGCTCCGGCGCGGCGGGGGCAGCCGTCCCCGCCGCGTCGCAACCTTGGCCGCGCGTTCCTGTTGCCCGCGGCGGCCCCGCACCGGAAACGCGTCCACGAATGCCGCGAAGCTTCGCAGTGCTTGTCAAACTCGCCCTTCGCGCGCGCCCCGTTCGTGCGTCTTGCCTTGGCGCTCGCTCCGCGGGCCGGCGGGCCGGCGGTCGTGTGCCGCTCGGCCTGCCACGCCGGTCTCCGGCCTTCCTCTGGCTCTGGCTTGCGCTTGTTGGGCCTGGGCTTGCGGCGTGCGCCGATCCCGGCCGCGGCGAGATCGCGCGCGCCGTCGATGCTTTGGAGCCGCTCGACGGCGGAGCGGACATTCCCTCGGGCCCGGGCGACGCCGACGTTGCGCCCGGGCGCAACCGTCCGCCGCGGCTCGCGCGCATCGGCGAGAAGGTCGCGGCCGTCGGCGCCACGCTCACCATCGTGCTTCGCGCCACCGACCCCGACGGCGATCCGCTCGTCTTCGACGTGCTTGGCGAACGGCCGAAGGGCGCTCTCCTCGATCAGGCGGCCGGCCGCTTCACGCTTGTTCCCGACGTCGCGCAACTCGGGCGCACGCTGCACGTCACCTTCGTCGTCAGCGACGGCCTGGCCTTCGACCGCGAGACCGTGCGCATCGTTGTCGCGGCCGAGGCGCTCCCGCACCCGCCGCAGTTCGAACCGCTCGGCGACCAGAACGCAGTGGCCGGACAACCTATCGAATTCACGCTCGAAGCCACCGATCCCGACGGCGATGCGCTCACGTTCGCGTTCGCGGCGGCCCCGCCTGGCGGCGCCGAACTCGACGGGGCCACGGGGCATTTCTCGTGGACGCCGGCATTCGACCTGGCAGGACGCGTCGTCCGTTTCGAGTTCACGGCGAGCGACGGTGGGCTCCAGGCCACTCTGGCGCTCAACGTGGTGGTCGCCGGGGGGCGCGGGGCCACGAACCGGCCGCCGTCCATCGACCCGCTCGAGCCGTTCGAGGCGTCTGTGGGCAGCCCGCTCACGTTTGTCCTCACGGCGAGCGACCCCGACGGCGACGGCGTCGTGGTCACCACCTATGGCAGCCTGCCCGAGGGGGCCCGCTTCGATCCGCTGGCCCTCACGTTCCATTGGACCCCCGGGCCCCTCGACGGTGGCCGCGCCGTGGCCGTCACGTTTCAGGCCTCCGATGGCGAGCTCGTGGCCTACGCCGTAGTCGAAATCGACGTTGCCGCCGCCCCGCCCCGTGCGGGTTGCGCGGCCGACGCTTTCGAGCCGAACGACAGCCCCTCCGCGGCGGCCACCCTCAGTCTGGCCGACTTGCAGATGGGTTTCGCCGACTTGCACGTCTGCGCAGGCGACAACGACTTCTTCACGGTGGCCCTCCTGACGGGGCAATCGTTGGCCGCGCGCATCGTCTTCGACGGCGGCCAGGCCGACCTCGATTTCGTCCTGCTCACGTCCGACCTCACGGTCGTGGCCGAGAGCACCGGCGTGGCCGATGAAGAGGTCGTGGCCGTCGGGCCGGTTGCCGCCGCCGCGACCTACACCTTGCACGTGTACCCGTACAGCATCGAGGTCGAAGACGTGCGCTACGCCCTCGAAGCCGCCTCCTGCGATCCGCTATCCTGTCCGCCGCAGCGGGTGTGCGACGGGGCCGCCGGACGCTGCGTCGAAGACTACTGCGCCGCCGCGGCCGCCTGTCCCGCCGGCTACGATTGCATCGACACGTACTGCGTCGATCCGTGCGCGGCGCCGGCCGACTGCCGGGCCGGCTACGCGTGCAAGCCGCTACCTGCCGGCCCCCACTGCGCCGCCAGCGGCAGTGGGGCGGCCGGCAGCCGCTGCACCACGTTCGCCGATTGCTCCGGCCCCGCGCTGTGTCTGTTCCCCGAATCGGGGGGCTACTGCGCCGTGGTCGACTGTCAGTTTGCGGCCGATTGCCCGGCCGCCGCAGCCTGCGTCCAGCGCATCGACGGCCGGTTCTGCGCCGTCTCGTGCTGGGAAGACACCGATTGTGAACCCGGCGCGGGCCACACGTGCCAACCCGCGCACGACCCCGCGGGCGAAACGGTCTGGGTGTGTCTGCCCTGAGCCCCGGGAGGAGAAACTACGGATGAGCAACAACGCCCAACTGGTCCTGTCGCCCCACGTGACCTTCCACGAGCAGCACGGGGCCTTCTACGTCTACCACAACCTGTTTGGCTACCTCTTGAAGATGAGCCATGACGTGGCGGCGCTGCTCGCCACGTTCCGCAGCCCGATGACCGGCGATTTCGCGGTCGAGCGTTTCGGGGCGGCGTTTGGCGGGGGGGCCCAGGTCGAACAGTTCCTGCAGGTGTTCCGCGGGCACTCGTGCATCGTCGAGCCCGGCCAGGACGAGACGAAGGACATCTGGGCCATGTTTCCGGTCATCAACCGCTGGACCGTGTTCCATGCGCCCAAAGATGGCCCGCTCGTCTTCCACGTGGTCGACCGCAACCGCAAGGTGCAACGCGTCGAACTCGAACCGTGGCAGCGCGTGCTCTGGCAGGCCTGCACGGGCAACGCCACACTGTCGGCCATCCTGCCGGCTCTCCGCCGCGACCCGCTGACCGGCGAACGAATCGACGTTTCGCCCGCCCTGGTCGCCGACACGGTGCGTGCCTGGGTCGGCCTCGACATGCAGGTGCTGCGGCTCAGCAACGAGCCCATGGACACCTTCCGTCACCAGCCGCACCGCGTTCCCATGTACCTGCGCAGCGTCATGCCGTTTCGCGAGATCAAGGAGTTGCCCCCCGTCCCTCTCGACGAGCCGCTCGAAGAGCGCCGCTTCGTTTCCCCGCGGGGCTACTACGCCGGCGAGGTCGCCACGCCCGAAACCCAATTCGACCTCGTCGAGACCACCCTGTCACACCTGCTGCGCGACCCCACGCCCGTGCTGGGTGGTCAATCGTACGCCGCGCGTCTTGCCGACGCGCTCGCGAAGCGGGGTTGCCTCGGCCCCGAGACGCGGTCGTTCCTCGAAATCGGGGGCGGGCTCGGCCACCTCGCCAAGGGGTTGCTCGAAGCCGTGCAGCAGCGCCGCCCAGCCAACTTCGGCGACGTGCGCTACACCATCCTCGACCTGTCGCCCGTCTTGCAGGCGGCCCAGCGCCAGACGCTCGGGGCGCACGCGGCCGCCGTGCACTTCCAGACCGCCGACGCCGAGACCGCCGACCTCGGCGAAGCGCAGTACGACCTCATCGTCAGCAACGAGGTCATTGGCG
The DNA here is from genome assembly GCA_964422715.1 of uncultured Myxococcales bacterium. Taxonomy (GTDB): domain Bacteria; phylum Myxococcota_A; class UBA9042; order PWKZ01; family CAYRCM01; genus CAYRCM01. The sequence continues at coordinate 36,277 of CAYRCM010000026.1, forward strand.
ATTTCACGGCCGTGCGGCTCACGCGCGCCGAGCTTGGCATCGATCCGCCCGACGCGGCCGAAACGCCGGGGAACCCCACGGCCGAGCTCGCGGCCGCGCCCGAACTCGACGCCGTTCGCGACCTGGTGCGGCGCCTCGAATTGCCGCTCGGCGACGCCCCCGAAACGTTCTACCTCAATGTCGGGGCCATTCGGCTCATCGAGAAACTCTGGCGGGCGCTGCGCCCCGGCGGTGCGGCCGTTCTTACCGAATACGGCGACGAACACCGCTACCCCATGCTCAACACGCTGCTCGACCACCCAGAATTCTCCATTCATTTCGGTCTGTTGCGTCACGTCGCGCAGCGCCTGGGTTTCCGCGCCTCGTTCGAGTTCGTCATCGATTTCCTGGAGTTCCAGCGCGACGAAATGACGCTCGGGGCCACGCGGTCGAGCTTCGTCGGGCTGCAACAGCTCTTCGCCGAGCACGGCCTGGCGCTCGACAAGCGCGCCTACACGCCCGCCACGCTCAAGGCGCTCGTGGGCGACCGGCTGCGGCTCGACGAGGTCTTCCCGCTGCCCTTCGAGCCGGTAGAGAACCGCTGCATGGGGCTCGTGCCGTTCCAGTTCAAGGTGCTCGTGCTGCAGAAGCCCTGACCCGGGGCCGGGTGTGCTCGGCCTCCGGCGCCGGCGGGCCGAAACGTCCAGCCGATGGCCGAAGCCTGCCGTTTGCGCAGCGCGCTCAGTCGCGGGCTACGGGTCGAGGCGGGCAACGAGGTCGTAGTCGGTGGCGGCGACGATGCGTCCGGTGCGCAACTCGCCCGGCTCGGCCTCACTCTCGCTCAGGTAGGTGACCCCGTCGATTTCGGGGGCCTGTCCATAGGTGCGGCCCTGAAGCACCCAGGCACTTTCTTCGCTCGGCCCCTCGACCAGCACCGCGAGCCGTTGACCGATGCGGGCGCGGTTGCGCGCTCGGCTGACCTTGCGCTGGGCGGCGAGCAGGGTCGCAGCGCGTTTTTCGGCGCGTTCGGTGGGCACGGGCGGCCCGAGCTCGGCCGCGGGCGTGCCGGGCTCGGGCGAGTAGACGAACACCCCGAGATGATCGAACAGCCCGGTACGCACCACGGCGAGCAGGCGGCGAAACGCGGCCTCGCTCTCGCTCGGGAAACCCACGATCACCGAGGTGCGCAGCACCAGATCGGGGATGCGGGCCCGCAGGTCGGCGGCCCACTGCTGCACCTCGGCCTCGCGGCCCGAGCGGCGCATGGCACGCAGGATGGCGGGGTCGACGTGCTGGATGGGCACGTCGAGGTAGTGGCAGACGTGCGGCAGCGTGGCCATCGCCTCGATGAGGTCGGGGTCGAGGCGATCGGGATGGCCGTAGAGCAGCCGGATGAAACCAACCCCGGGGATGGCGTCGAGCGCGGCGAGCAGGCCGGCCAGCCGCACGTCGGGCCCGAGATCGGCGCCGTAGGCCGTGACGTCCTGAGCGACGAGCACGAGTTCGCGCACGCCCGCGGCCACGAGCCGGGTGGCCTCCGCCACGATGTCGGCGGGGCGGCGGCTCACCTGCGGGCCGCGAATGAGCGGGATGGTGCAAAACGAGCAACGCCGCGAACAGCCTTCGGAGATCTTCAGGTAGGCACTGTGGCCGGGCGCCGCGATGAGCCGCGGTGTGTCGGCGCAAAGCGGGTAGGTCTGGCGGGCGACGGCCAGGCGCGGCCGCGCCGGTTCGGCCGCGTCGAGCCAGGCGCCGAGCGCGTCGAGTTCGCCCACCCCGAGAAAGAAATCGACTTCGGGCAGTTCGGCGACGAGTTCGTGTTGGTGGCGCTGTGGCAGGCAGCCCGCGACGACGAGCTTGACGCCCGGCCGGCGCGCCTTGACGGCCGCAGCTTCGAGGATGGCCTCGATGCTTTCTTCCTGGGCGGCCTGGATGAACGCGCACGTGTTGACGACGAGCAGATCGGCGGCCTCCGGATCGGCCACCATGGCGTAGCCGCGCCGTTGCAGCAGGCCGGCCAAGACTTCGGTGTCGACGCGGTTTTTCGGGCAGCCGAGGCTCACGAAGTGGACGGTGCTCACTCGGCACCTCCGCGGGTCAGATCGCGCACGGTCGCGCCCTTCGGCGGGGTGAAGCGAAACTGCTCGGGCGCGATGGGCGTTTCGTAGTCGGGCGACTCGAAGATGTACTGGTGTACGTTGTCGAGCGGGTCGGTCACGAAGCTCTCGCGAATGGTGGAACTCTGCGGGTCGATCACGAGCGTGATGCGCTTGTAGTCGCGTTCGCTGCGCTTCGGTACGAGGTGCAGGCGATAGGCGAGCGGCAGAAACGACCGGTCGAGCGAGGCGTCGAACGTCTCGAACACGTCGGCGAGCCCAAACATGAAGCGCAGCGCGGCCTCGAGCTGCGAGTGCGTGACGGTGAGGCGCAGGACGAGGTTGTCCTCGGGTTGGTAGACTTGCAGCAGGTTGCCGTCGGAGACGTAGAGCACGGGCTCAGGGGCGTCGTACTGCCAGCGCAGGCGACTCGGCTTCTCGAAGAACAGCCGGCTCTCGCGGCGGCGGATGGTGTCGAGCGGTTTGATCTTCGACACCTGGCGGATGCGGGCCGTCATGCGCTGCACCGGGGCGTAGCGGTCCTGGACGGCGCGCACGACGCGCGCGAGTTCGTCGGCCGGGGCCACGGGGACCGCCGCCGGGGCCGGCGGGGCCGCGGGCGGCACGGCCGGCGCGGCGCCGGCCGGCGCGGTGAACAGCGCCAGGAACGAAGCCATTGCGAGACCGCGGCACAAGCACGTCATGGAAGCCCTCCGGCTTGCTGGGCCGGCCCGGCTCGGGGTCCGGCCTGCGGGTTTCGAGAAGCGGCGCGCACAGCAAACGAACAGCCAACGTCGGCCCGCTCGCGGCCATTCCATGCGGCAACCCGGCAGCCCCGCGCGTGCCGCGGCCGTTTCATTCGCTGGCGACACGGTCGAGGACGATGCGCAGCACGTTGTCGGGGTCGAACGACCATTCGTCGCCGCCGAAGTGCGCCCAGTACAGGAGGTTCGTGAGCAGCCCGCCAATCAGCACGAGCGCCGCGTCGATGGGCCGCACGTGCGGCGCCACCTCGCCCACGCGCTGCGCCTCGGCAAACAGCACTTCGTAGAAGACGAGCACGCTGTGGTACACGTCGCGGGCCGTCTGGCCCCGCACGCGGGTGTCGCTGCCGTCGGTGAGGCCGCGCAGCTCGAAGAGTATGAATTCAGTGATTTCGCGCTGTTCTCGAACGGCCGCGACCGTCGCGCGGGCGGCCGCGCGCAGCCGTTCGAGCGGGCTCGTCACGTCGGCGAGCGCTGCTTGCAGGATGTCGAGGTACTGCCCGACGGCGCGCTCGACGAGCGCGTGGTAGATGTCTTCCTTGCTCTGGAAATGGCTGTAGATGGAGGCCACCGCAAAGCCGGAGGCGGTCGCGATGTCCTGCATGGTCGAGCCGTGGAAACCGCGCCGGGTGAAGACCCCGAGGGCCGCGTCGAGGATGTCTTCGCGGTGACGGCGGCGGTCGCGCTCGCGTCGCCCGGGGGGGAGGGCTTTCGATTTTGTGGCTGGCACCTGCTGCGCCTCGCTGCGACCGTCGCGCAACCCGTGGAGATCGGTCGTTTTTTGTGCTGGGGCCGAACCGTCTAGGGGCGGCACCGTCCAACCCGGCGCGCGATGATAGCCGCATCGCCGCGCGGGGTCCAGCCGCCCCGCGGCGCGTGCGCCCCCGCGTGGGCTGCGGGCGTTCAGCGCGCGGGGCCCGGGCCGGCGGCCGCGGTGCCGCGCAGGCGGTGCGCGGCGCGCAACGCGGCCACTTCGCGCGTTGTCGGCCGGCCAAACTTGGGGTCGGCGCCAAACCGCCGTTCGAGCGCCTCGGCCACGCGCTGGGCCGCACTCAGGGTAAGCCCCTGGCGGACCGTGTAGTCGTAGGCCGTCGCGAAGGGACCGAGGTCGTCTGTGAGCGCGCGCAGGCCGGTCACGCCGTAATCGCCCGGAGCCGCCTGCACCGGGCTGCCGTGCCGCAGGCTGAAGGCGCCCACCGCCACGTGGTCGATGGCCGCGCGATTGCGCTCGACGAAGGCCAGCGTGGCCATGGCCTCCTGCTGCGACTCGGTCGGGAAGCCGACGAAGAGCATGACGGCCGTGGCGATGCCCGCCTCGTGCGCGGCGTGCAGGCCGCGCTCCATGGCGTCGAGGCGCGTACCCTTGCGCATGTGGTCGAGCACGCGCTGGCTGCCCGATTCGAGGCCGAAAATGAGCATGCAGCAGCCCCCGGCGGCAAGCCGTCGGGCGTGCGCCGGCGTGAGCGTCGGTTCGAGGCGCACGTCGGCGTACCACGAGAGCCCCGGAAACTCGTCGGCAACGAGGTCGGCCAGCCGACCTTGCGTGGCGGGGGGCAGGGCCTCGTCGACGCACGAGATGAGCCGGGCGCCGGTTTGCTTCACCACGTGTCGCAGCTGCGTGGCCAGCGTCGCCGGACGCGCCATGCGGAAGCAGCGGTAGCCGAGCCGATGCGTGCAGAACGCGCAGCGTCCCCAGTAGCAGCCGCGGGACGTGAGCCACGGCACGACCGGTTCGGGGGTGAGGTAGTCGCCGAGCGGCAGGCCGGCGAAATCGGGCGGGGGCAGCGCCGACACGTCTTCGATGACCTGCATCTCGGAGGCCCGCACCTGGCCGGCGCTGCGCCAGAGCAGGTGGGGCACGGCGGTGAGCGCGGTCGGCGCGCCCGCGGCGCCGGACAGCCAGCCGAGCAGCCCCGAGAGGGCGGTCTCGCCCTCGCCCGCGACGACGTAGTCGACGCCCGGGGGCAGCCAGCCGAGGTCGAGGAAGCGCGGTGCCCAGCGCGTCATCAGGCCGCCGCCGAGCACGAGCGGCGTGCGGCTGCCCGCGCGGCCGAGCGCCTGGATGAACGTCAGGGCCGGAATCCACTGGGACTCGTAGGCGACCGAGAGCCCGATGAGGTCGTAGCGCGCCGCCAGGATGCGGGCGCGCTCGTGGTCGCCGAAATCGGCCACGAAGGGGTTCTCGGCCGCGTCGCCGGCCGCTGCGAGCGCTTCGTCCGGGCGCAGCGGCGCGTAGCGCATGCGCAAGTCCTGGAGCAGAACGGTGGGCCAGTGGGCCGCCGAGAGCAGCCCGTAGGCGGCGCTCAGGGTGGCGAAATCGCGTTCGAGCCACGCGGGCTCAGCGAAGTGGCGGGGGTCGCGCAGCCCGGCGAGGGCCGCGGGAATGCCGGTGCAGACCGCGGCGGCCCCGCCGCGCGCCGCGGCCACGGCCTCGGGGGGCGCCCCCGCCGCCAGCCGGTCGTCGAGCCGGCGTTCGCACGCAGCGAGGCTTTCGGGCCGCAACAGGCGCAAGTTGCTCGCGAGGTTCAAGTCGAGCAGGTCGACCTCGTGGCCGTCGGCCCGCAGGCGCGCGGCAAGCGCCGGCAGCGCCAGAAACGGCATGAGCAGCGAGGCCTGCGGCGGCCAGACGAGCAGCACCTTCACGGACGAGCATCCTGCGGGGCCGGGCTGCCCGGCACCCGCCGCACGAATCGCAGATTGAGCCGCGCCCCGTGGCCGTCGGGCAACGCGAAGGCATCTTCACGGTCGAGCAGGTAGCCGGCTTCCCGGGCCGCCGCGAGCACGACGGCGCGTTCGGCGCGCGCGAGCAGCACCAGCACGGCCCCGCCCGGCCGGAGGAGCGGCCGCGCCCGCACGAGCCATTCGGTTGGCGCAAACGTGGCGCGCGACACCGCCGTGTCGAAGCCGCCCGGCGGCAGTTGCTCGACCCGCATGGGGGTCACGGTCACGCGCTCGGCCAGGCCCAGGACGTGCACGGCTTCGCGCAGAAACGCGCACTTGCGCTGCTGACTCTCGACCAGCGTGACCTGCAACGCGGGGGTTGTGAGCGCCAGGATGAGCCCGGGCAGGCCCGCGCCGCTGCCGACGTCGACGAGCTGGCCCGCAAACGGTCCCAGCCGCCCGAGGGCCCAGCAATCGAGGACGTGGCGCACGAGCCAGGTCGTGGGCGGTGCCTCGGCGACGAGGCCGGCCGTGCGGTTCCAGCGCTGCAGCAGGGCCAAGTATTCGAGGAAGGGGGCGATGCCGGCTGGGGCCGGCGGCAGCCCGAGGGCCGCGGCGGCGGCGGCAAGCTGTGCGGCAGCGCGGTCATCCATGCGGGTTCGCTCGGGCACGGGGCGCCGTCAGGGGCCCGCGGGCGGGTTGGCCGGCGTTGCGGCGGGGGCCGGAGCGGACGGCGCCGCGCCGACCGGCCCGGCCGCCGGGGCCGCCGCAGCATCGGGCCCGGCAGCGGGCGGCGACGGGGCCTCGCCTGCGTCCGACGGCAGCGTGGCGAGTTCGCGGAGCATCTGGTCGACCTGCCGCTGGAAGCCCTGCGGGTCGGCCACGGCTTTCAGCGCGCGTTCGAGGGTCCGCTGCACGTCGCCGCTGCGGCCGAGCCCCTGATAGCAGGCGATGAGCAGCAGTGCGGTGTTCTCGTCGGCCGGCTGCTCCGTGGCCACGGTTTCGAGCACGGCGGCCGCCTCGACGAGCAGGCCCTGCTCGACGAGGATCTGCGCCACGAGCGTGCGCCCGTTGGCCTGGACGCCGGCGGCCTTCTGGAGCACGGCTGTCGCCGCAGCCTCTTCGCCGAGTTTGCCGAGCGTCAGGTACTGCAGCGTGAGAGCCTGCAAGTCCTGCGGATGGTGCAACACGTGGGCGTCGAGCTGCTGGCGCGCGGCCTTGAAGTTGTCGGCGTTGTACAGCACCTGCGCGAACAGCAGGCTCGCCGTGGGGTTGGCCGGGTCGAGCCGCATTTCCTCTTCGAGCAGGCGGCTGGCGTCGGCTTCGCGGTCGGCCTTGATGAGGATGCCGGCGAGTTGCAGCCGCAGGCCGGGGGCCTTGGGCGCCATGTCGATGAGTTCGCGCAGCGTCTTTTCGGCCTCGGCGTCGCGTCCCTGAGCCTGGTAGGCGAGGGCCAGCAACTGGCGGACTTCGGTGTTGTCCTTGTGGGCGGCCGCGGCCTGCGTCATGTAGGAGACGACTTCCGGCCAGCGCTGCTCGCTCGCGAGCAGCCGCCCGAGCAGCAGGAAGGGGCGCACTTCGGCCTGCGTGCGCCGCACCGCCGCATCGAGCACGGCAATGGCTTCGCTCGGCCGATCCTGGGCGAGCAGCAGCTCGGCCGAGGTCACGTCGAGTTCGGGGTTCAGGGGTTCGAGTTTGCGCACCTGTTCGAGGGCCTCGGCCGCGCTCTTCAGGATGTCGGCGCGCTGTTCTTCGGGCTGTAGCGTCACGCGGAAGAGGTGCAGCTTGGCCAGCGCCAGCCAAGCGGGCCCGAAGGTCGGCTCGATCTCGACCGCGCGGCGCAGCGCCTGGTGGGCTTTGAAGGGCGACTGGGCCTCGACGTAGGCGACCCCCAGGTTGTAGCGCCCGAGCGCGTCTTCGCCGCCGGCCAGCGCACGTTCCATGTCCTCGATGCCGAACTGGACCATGCCCCCCATGACGGCGATCTGGCCTTTCAGGAAGGTGAGCCCGACGTGCCCGGGTGCGAGGGCGAGCGCCTCGCCAACCCGGGCGGTGGCGGCGCGGTAGTCGCCGCGCTCGACGAGCCCCGTCGCCTGGAGGCCGAGCCAGAGGGCCTGCAACAACTTCGGCGAGACCTCGCTCGTGCGGCCGGCCGCCCCCGCCGGCCGGTCGTAGGGCAGCGGCACGAGCGGCACCGCGCCGCCGGGCAAGCGCGCGAGGATGCCGAAACGCTTGCGTTTCACCGACGTGACGGTGTTCGGCGCGTCGAGGTCTTCGACGAGCACGGCGTCGAGCTCGGCGGCGTGGGCGAGTGCCACGGCCAGGACCCCCGCTTCGAGGCCGAGTAGCGGCGGCAGTTTGCCACCGGGCAGTTCGGCGACGAGCTGCGGGGCGTCGAGCGGGTCGCGGGTGAGCGCCAGGTTGGTGTCGAACTCGGTCAGCGTGCCCGCCTTGCGCAGCGTTTCGAGGTGCGCCCGCAGCGCCGAGAGGCGCGCCGCGGGGTCGCCGCCGCCGAGGTGAGCCTTGGCGTAGTCGCGAACGACGAGGTCGACGCGCGTGGGGTCGACGAACGGACCGCTCGGCGCAGCGGTCGTTGCCCCGTGACGCGGCGACATCTGCGAGAACACCACGATGAACGCCGCCGCAAAGGCCGCGAGCAGGCCGACCAAGAGCAGGGTCAACAGGAGCCGCCGACGGCGCGGGGCCCGCTCGGGGCTCGACGCGGACGGGGCAGGAATGAGGTCCTGGCGGCGCAGGCAGCGCGGACAGCGCAGCTCGGCGTCGGGCGTGGTCTCGAACGTGAGTTCGCAGTGGGGGCAGAAGAAATTCGCCATCCGCCTCGTCTCCGGGCCGGGAGGCCGGTCAGGGGCTCGGTTCGTCGAACTGCACGAAATGCATCAGTTCGAGGATGAACAGCACCCGAAACAGTATGAGGGCGTCCTTGTTGAGTTTGGCGTGCAGTCGCAGGGTGTCGAGGAGCGTGCGCCCCGGTCGCACGAGGCTCAGGAAGCGCCGTTCGAGCCCGCTCAGCCGCAAGTCCTGGCTGGCCATGCCCTCGGGCGAGGGGTCGGCGATGCGCAGGAGGAGCGGGTAGCGCGTGCGGAAGTAGGCCTTGAGCTCTTCGAAACCGTAGTACTCGCGGATGCCTTCGGCGAGCAGCCGCGGCAGGTCGATGTCGAGCGGCACGACCCCGCGCGGCGCGATGGCACCCTCGAAGAACTCGTACTGCCCGCCGTTCCAGGCGAAGACCTGAAGGATCTTGCGGCGGTGCAGCAGTTCGAGCGCCTGGTGCAACTGCGGCGCCGCGAGGTAGTTGAGCGCCACGAGCATATCGCCGAGCCGCTCGCCCGTGCGCGTGATGCGTTGGATGGCCACCTGGAGCTGCTCGGTCGTGATGAGCTTGCGCGAGACCAGAAACGAGCCGAGCAACTCTTCTTTGAGGCTCGACGCGATGTAGTTCGGCCGGCCGTGAACGAAGTAGATCTCCTTGCGCGTGGTGATGTGCGTGAACTTGAGCTTGCCCGTGGCCCGCTCGTGCCAGCAGTTCACGAGCACGCGCGGCACATCGATGTGCGTGACGAGGCCCGTGTACGCGGGGACGGCTGACTCGGGCGGCAGCAGCGCCGCCGAGACATCGGCGACCCCGCGAATGTCGGGCACGGGCCGCCATTGGCCGCCGTCGACCGAAATCAATTCGCTTTCGGTGCAGACCCGCGAACGCAGGAGCGCGGCCAGATTGCTGAACGTGATGGGGCCAAACACCTTGCCGACGCTGTCCTGCAGCCGGAACGTGCTGCGGCTCAGGGCTTCGAGGGTCTCGGCATCGACAGGGAGCACCGCTTCGGTCGGGGCCGCGGCGCCGGCGGCGTCTCGGGGGCGGGCGGGCCCGCGGTGAGCGCCAGTGCCGGGGGGCGGCGCCGGGGCGCGCGCGGCGCCGGC
>CAYRCM010000027.1:0-42247 GCA_964422715.1 uncultured Myxococcales bacterium
GTCGCCGTGAGCGTGCAGCCCGACGCGCCGCTGCCGCCGCTCACGCCGCTGCCGGCCCCGCCGCCGCTCGTCGTGCCGGCCCCGCCGCCGGCCCCCGAACGGCGCTGGGTCGAGGCGCACGTGCTGCTCCAGAACCTGCTGCTCTACAAGTCCGACGCCGACTTCGACGACTCTCGCGCGCGCTACGAGCCCGACGGCCAGTCGGTCGGCTGGCTCGCGACCTTCCTGCAGCCCCGCCTCACGCTGCACATCACCGACTTCCTGCGCCTCTACTACGAAGCCGAACTCGGGCTCAACCTCTGGAGCCACAACAACCCCGACGAGCAGAACCCCGTGGCCGACGACGTCTTCGTGCTGAAGCACCGCGAAGCGTGGGCCGAGGGCGCGTTCCTCGATGGCAAACTCGGCTTCAAGGCCGGCTACCAGTATCTGCGCGACCCGACCGGGCTCTTCATCGCGCACTGGATGGGGGCGGCCGCCATCACGAGCGACTGGGGCTTCGCGCGCTTCTCCGCCATCGTCGGCCAGGTGCCCGACCCGACGTACGAGGGCATCCCGCTCGACGCCAACAACTTCACGCACGACACGTTCGTCGCGGCCCTGCGCGCCGACGTGCCGCTCCACGGCGATGCGCTGACGCTCAGCGCCGGGCTCTACGCGCTCGTCGACGACAGCGAAGTGGGCCGCCGGAACAGCGTCTTCGCGCCGTGCCTCAACCTGCACGGGCGCTTCGGGCCGGTCGACCTCAACCTCGACGCCGTGCTGCAGGCCGGCGTCTACGAGCACGGGGCGCTCGGCGGTAAAGACCAGTCGCAGTTCGCCTGGGCCGCGCAGCTGCGCACCGGGCTCGATTTCACGCCGTTCAAGTTGGCCATCGGCCTGCTGGCCCTCTCGGCCGACGACGGCCAGGACATGAACACCTTCAACGGGGCCTTCCACTACTCCGGCAAATCGCTGAGTTCCACGCTGCTTTTGACCGAAGACGAACTGCGCGACCGCTTCGACAACGTCGACGAACGGCTGGCCGTGTCGCGCGGCGGCTTCCTGCTCACGCGCACCGGGCTCTTTGTGGCCGACGTCAAGGCGTCCTATCTCGTCGGCGGCATCTTCGAGCCCACGCTCATCCTCGGCGCTGCCACGGCGTTGCAGTCCGACAACGCGCTCGGCGACTCCTTCGTCGGTTTCGAAGCCGACCTCGACCTCATCCTGCGCTACCGCGACCTCGTCGAATGGCACGTCGTGGGCGGGCTCCTGCTGCCCGGCGGGGCCGCCGCCGCGCGCCTGAACCTCATCGACCGCGACGCCACCGCAGTGCAGTTCGTCGCCGAAACCGTGCTCACCGTGCGCTACTAGCCGTTTTTCGCCGACACGCGAAGGGGGCCCCTCACCATGAACGAAGCGGCACAAGTGGCAGAGACCCTTGCCGAAACGACGCAAATCTCGCTCGGCGTCGTCGACTGGGTCGTCATCGTCCTGTACTTCGGCATCATCCTCGGCATCGGCTTCTACCTGAAGCGCCACGCCAGCACCGGCGAAGACTTCTTCCTCGCCGGGCGGCGCAACAGCTCCTGGGTGGCCGGGCTCGCGTTCCTGTCGGCCAATCTCGGGGCGCTCGAAATCCTCGGCTGGACCGGCGGCGCCTACAAGTACGGTATGTTCGCGAGCCACTTCTACTGGATCGGCGCCATTCCGGCCATGCTGTTCCTCGGCCTCTACATGATGCCGTTCTACTACAGCAGCCGCATCCACTCGATTCCGGGCTACTTGCTGCTGCGCTTCGACGAGCGTACGCGCGTGCTCAACGGCATCTCGTTCGGCGTCATGACGCTGCTCGTCTCGGGCATCAACCTCTATTCCATGGCGCTCGTGCTGCGCACGTTCCTCGGCTGGAACTGGGATCTCTGCATGTGGGCGTCGGCCGTCACCGTGGCCTGCTACGTGACGCTCGGCGGTCTCATGTCGGCCATCTTCACCGAGATCGTGCAGTTCTTCCTGATTTGGTTCGGGCTCTTCCTCGTCACCATCCTCGGCGCCGTCGAGGTCGGCGGCTTCGACCAGATCATGGGCCGGCTGCCCGAGACCATGTCGGCGCTCTGGTCCACGTCGGGCGACGCGGCGGCTAACGGCATGGGCGTCACCTGGGCGGGCATCGCCCTCGGGCTCGGCTTCGTGCTCTCGTTCGGCTACTGGACCACCGACTTCCTGGTCGTGCAACGCGCGTTTTCGTCGCGCGACCTGCGTTCGGCGCAGCTCACCCCCATCGTCGCGTCGTTCTTCAAGATGGCGCTGCCGTTCGTCGTCATCGGCGCCGGTCTCATTGCCTGGCAACTCGGCCAGGACCCGGAGAGCGGCTTCCGCCTGCTGCCGGGCGCCGACGGCCAACCCGACTACAACTCGGCGTTTCCGCTGCTGCTCGCGCGCTACTACCCGCCCGGTCTCATCGGCCTCGGCGTCACGGCGCTTCTGGCCGGTTTCATGGCCGGGCAGGCCGGCAACGTGTCGGCCTTCAACACCGTCTGGACCTACGACATCTACCGCGCGGTCATCAAGAAAGACGCCCCCGACAAGCACTACGTGTGGATGGGCCGCGTCGCGACCATCGTCGGCATCCTCATCAGCGTCGCCACGGCCTATCTCGCCCGCGAGTTCGAGACCATCATGGACTACATGCAGGCCATCTTCTCGTGGGTCAACGCGCCGCTCTTCGCGACCATGCTGCTCGGCATGTTCAGCAAGCGCATCACGTCGGCCGGCGCGTTCTGGGGCCTCGTCGTGGGCATGCTGACGTCGTTCTTCCTGTTCATCGCGCTCAAGTTCGAGTGGCTGCCGGCCAAGTTCCTGACCTTCTCCGACGTCGTGAGCGACATGAGCGCCAACCTCTGGCGCGCCTGGTGGGCCTGGCTCGTCACCTTCCTCGCGACCATCGCCATCTCGGCCGTGACCCGGCCCAAACCCGAGAGCGAACTCGTCGGCCTCGTGAAGGGCCTCACCCCGGCGCTCACCCGGGACGACGTGGTCTGGTTCCGCCGGCCCATGTTCTGGGCCGTCGTGTCGCTCCTCGTTCTCATCGCCCTCAACATCTACTTCTTCTAGCCCGCGGCGCCGGTCGGGGCTGCGCGCGGTCGCGGAAACCCCGGCGGCGGCTTGCCGTTTCGCGCGGTTGCGGGTACATCGGGCGCCATGACAAACCGACGCATCGAAATCCACAAGTTCGGCGGCAGCAGCGTGCGCGACGCCGAGCGGCTCCTCTCCGCCGCGCGCATCGTGGCCGAGGCCCGCACAGAGGCCGCGGTCGTGGTCGTCTGCTCGGCGCTTGGCGGCGTCACCGACACGCTCGTCGGGGCCGCCGACGCGGCCGTGCGCGGCGACCGCGCGGCCACCGACCAGGCCCTCGAACGGCTCGCCACGCTGCACGGCGCCACCCTGCGTGCGCTGCAGCCCGCGGGCAACGCCGCGGCCGAGGCCGAGCTGGCGCGCATCCTCGCCGAAGTGGCCGACTTGCTCGCGGCCACGCGCCTCATCCGCGAGATGACGCCGCGCACCCGCGACCGGCTGCTCGCCGTCGGCGAAAAACTGGCCGTGCGGCTACTCGCCGTGGCGCTCGGCGAGACGGGGCTCACGGCCGTGCCGCTCGACGCCGACACGTTTCTCGAAACCGACGGCCGCTTCGGCGACGCCTTTCCGCTGGCCGGGGTGGCCGACCGCACCGTGGCCGCGGCACTCCGCCCGCACCTCGCGGCCGACCGCGTGCCCGTCGTCACGGGCTATTGCGGCCGCGGCCCCGACGGCGCCACGACGACGCTCGGCCGCGGCGGCTCCGACCTCACGGCCACGGCGCTCGCGGCCGTGCTCGGGGCCGCCGAGGTGACGCTGTGGACCGACGTCCCCGGGGTCTTCAGCGCCGACCCCGCCATCGTGCCCGACGCGCGCGTGCTGCCGCACCTCAACTACCGCGAGGCCGCCGAGCTCTCGTTCTACGGCGCCAAGGTGTTGCACCCGCGCACCATGATCCCGGTCGTGCGCCGCGGCATCCCGGTGCGCACGCGCAGTTCGTACGAGCCGGCCGAGCCCGGCACGGTGGTCGACGGCCGCTTCTCGCCGGGCTCGCATCCGGTGAAAGCGCTCAGCGCCATCCCGCGCCAGTGCCTCATCTCGGTCGAAGGCAAGGGCATGGCGGGCGCCCCCGGCATTGCCGCGCGCGTTTTTGGCACGCTCGCCGCCGAGGGCATCAACGTCACCATGATCGGCCAGTCGAGCGCCGAATCGTCGATTTGCCTCGCCGTCGCGGCCGGTGACGTCGAACGTGCCGAGGTGGCGCTGCGCCACGCGCTGCGACCCGATCTCAGCCGCGGCGACATCGAAGAACTCGTGGTCGTGCGCGCCGTCGCGCTCGTCGCCGTGGTCGGTCTCGGCATGGCCTACACGCCGGGGGTCTCGGCGCGGGTGTTCGGCGCGCTCGGCAAGCACGGCGTCAACGTGCGCGCCATCGCGCAGGGCTCGTCCGAACTCAACATCACGCTCGCCATCGAAGAACGCCAGACGGCCACGGCGCTGCGGGCCATCCACGAAGCCTTCGGGCTCCACCGGGTCGACACGGGCGTCGACGCCGCGCGCGAGATGCACCTGCTGCTCATCGGCTGCGGCCACATCGGCCGCGCGCTCGTCGAACTCCTGCTCGACCGGCGCCAGCATGTGTTCCAGCGCTTCGGCCTCAAGCCCAACGTCGTCGCCATCGCCGACCGCAGCGGTTACCTGCTCGCGCCGGCCGGGCTTTCGCTCGAAACCTTGCGCCAGGTGCTCGACACGAAGGCCGCCGGCCACTCGCTGCTGACGCTCGGCGGCCCGTTCGTGCGCGCCGGCAGCCCGGCCGACATGGTGGCCGAAGCCCTCACGTACCGGCTCTCGCGCCCCGTCGTCGTCGACGTGTCCGACGCCGACGACACCGGGCTCGCCTTCGAGCGCGCGCTCGGGCTCGGCGCCGATGTCGTCACGGCCAACAAGAAGCCGCTCGCCGGCCCGCTCGCGCACTTCGAGCGGTTGCAGGCTCTGGGCGTCGAACACGGGCGCCTGCTCAAGGCCGAGGCCACCGTCGGCGCCGGGCTGCCGGTCGTCGACACGCTCGAAATGCTGCTCGCCACGGGCGACCGGCTGCGCGCCGCCGAGGGGGTGCTCTCGGGCACGCTGGCCTTCGTCATGATGCGCCTCGAGGAGGGCGTGGCGTTCTCGGCGGCCGTGGCCGAGGCCGTCCAACTCGGCTACACCGAGCCCGACCCGGTGGCCGATCTGAGCGGCGCCGACGTGGCGCGCAAAGCCCTCATCCTCGGCCGGCTCTCGGGGCTCGTGCGCTCCGATGCGCCCGTGGCCCTCGAAGGGCTCGTCGACCCGGCGCTCGCGGGGCTGCCGCTCGCCGATTTGCTCGTGCGCCTCGAAGCCTACGATGGTCCCATGGCCGCCCGCGTCGCCGCGGCGCGGGCCGCCGGGGCCGTGCTGCGCTATGTGGCGCGCGTGGCCGAGGCGGGCATCCAGGTCGGCCCCGTGGCCGTGCCCCGCGAGTCGCCCCAGGGGGCGCTCAAGGGCACCGACAACCTCATTCTCTTTCGCTCCGAACGCTACGACGCGCGCCCGCTCGTCATCACCGGGCCGGGCGCGGGCGTCGACGTCACGGCCATGGGCGTGCTCGGCGACATCCTGCGCATCGCCGCCGAACGGAGGGGGCCCTGATGTGGCGCGCACCGCTTGCTGAAGTCACGGCGTTTGCGCCGGCCACCGTCGCGAACCTCGGGCCCGGCTTCGACATCCTCGGGCTCGCGCTCGCGGGGGCGGGCGACCGCGTCACGGCGCGCCGCGCGGACGAGCCCGGCGTCCGCCTCACGGCCATTGAGGGCGATGGCGGGGCGTTGCCCGGCGACGCCGCGCGCAACACGGCGGGCATCGCGGCGCTCGCGACGCTGCGGCTCGCAGGCCTCGAAGTCGGCGTCGAGCTCGTGCTCGAAAAGGGCCTGCCCATCGGCTCGGGGCTCGGCAGCTCGGCCGCCAGCGCCGCCGCCGCGGCTTACGCGGTCAACCAACTACTCGGGGCCCCGCTGCGCCGCAGCGAACTCATCGGCCCCTGCCTCGAGGCCGAAAGCGCGGTCTCCGGCCGGCACGCCGACAACGTGGCGCCGGCGCTGCTCGGCGGGCTGGTGCTCGTGCGCGCCCTCGACCCGCTCGACGTCGTGCGCCTGCCGCTGCCGCCGGCGCTCACGGTGGCCGTCGTCACGCCGGCCATCTCGCTCTCGACGCGCAAGGCGCGCGAAGTGCTGCCGCGCGACGTGCCGCTCGCGAGCCTCGTCGCCAACACGGCCAACGTCGCGGCGCTCGTCGCGGCCTGCCATTCGGGCGACCTCGGGCTCATCGCGCGCTGCATCAGCGACGCCGTCGTCACGCCGGCCCGCGTGGGCCTCATTCCCGGCAGCGAGGCGGTCATGGCCGCGGCCATCGCCGCCGGGGCGCTCGGTACCTCGATCAGCGGGGCCGGGCCGTCGCTGTTTGCGCTCTGCCGTTCGCTTCAGAGTGCCGCCGAGGTGGGCGCCGCCATGCAGGCGGCGTTCGCCGGGGCGGGCCTCGCCGCGAGCCTGCTCGTTTCGCCCGCCGACTGCCCGGGGGCGCGCCGGCTCTAGGCCGGCCGCCAGCCTGGCCGCAGGAGCCGCCCATGCCCGCGCCCGACTCGCCCGCCGTGCCCTGGCGCCTCGTGTGCGCCGACTGCAACGCCCGCTTTCCGGGCCTCGATCTCCGCTACCGCTGCGATTGCGGCGGCACCCTCGACGTGCGCCACGCCGAGGGGCCGGGCGCGCCGCCCATTCCGCCGCTTGCGACGTTCGACGCGCGGCTCGTGAGCCGCGACCCGCTCGACCGCTCCGGGGTCTGGCGCTTTCGCGAACTCGTGCTGCCGCTCGAGCCGGCCCACATCGTGACCAAACCCGAGGGCAACACGAACCTCTATGCGAGTCCGCGGGTGGCGGCCTTCGCCGGCGTCGAGCGGCTGCAGCTCAAGCACGAAGGCGAAAACCCCACGGGGTCCTTCAAAGACCGCGGCATGACCGTCGGCGTCAGCGTCGCCCACCGGCTCGGCATGCGCCGCGTGGCGTGCGCCTCCACCGGCAACACGTCGGCGTCCATGGCGGCCTATGCGGCCGCGGCCGGCATGCAGGCCATCGTCTTCATCCCCGACGGCGCCATCTCGTACGGCAAGTTGAGCCAGGCGCTCGCGTACGGGGCCCGCACCATCCAGATCGGCGGCGACTTCGACGACGCCATGCGCCTCGTCGAGGCCGTCTGCAACGCTGCCGGCATCTACTTGCTGAATTCCATCAACCCGTTTCGCATCGAGGGGCAGAAGGCCATCGCCTTCGAACTGCTGCAAGACCTCGGCTGGCAAGTCCCCGACTGGCTCGTCGTGCCCGGCGGCAACCTCGGCAACAACACGGCGCTCAGCAAGGGGCTCCTTGAACTGCACGCCCACGGGCTCATCACGCGGCTGCCGCGGCTCGCCGTCGTGCAGGCGGCGGGTGCCAACCCGCTCTACACGGCGTTCGCCCACGGCACGCCGGTCGTGCCGGTGCCGCACGCCGAAACGCTCGCGACCGCCATCCGCATCGGCAATCCGCTGTCGTGGAAGAAAAGCCTGCGCGGCATCCGCGCGCTCGCCGGCGTCGTCACCGAGGTCAGCGACCAGCAGATCATGGACGCCAAGGCGCACATCGACGCCGCGGGCATCGGCGCCGAGCCGGCCTCGGCTGCCAGCGTCGCGGGCCTGCGCCGCCTCGTCGCCGAGGGCGTCATCGCCAAGGACGCCCACGTCGTCGCGATCCTCACCGGGCACCTGCTCAAAGACCCCGATGCCGTCGTGCACTACCACCGTGGCGAACTGCGGGGCATCCAGTCCACGTTCGCGAACGCCCCCGTGCGCACGCCCGCGAGCCTCGACGCCGTGCTCGCGGCCATCGCGGGCTGAGGCTGCGGCGGGGCGCACCCCCTTTCTGCGCCGCCGCCTTGGCTTGACGCCTCCTCCACCGCGCGATACGGTCGCGTTCGCCGTTCCGGCGTCCCCCGCCGGCCCGGCGTCCCCAAGGGTTGCAGCCAAGCGCGCGGCGGGGCTCGCGCCGCGCCGGAGGGGCCCATGCGCATCGCGCCCACCACGCCCACCACGCTCCAACGTCTCGTCCTGAGCCTGGCGCTCTTCGTCGCCCTCTCTGCCGTAGCCCCGGCCGCGCTGGCGGGCTCGCCGCCGACCCGAGACGCCGGCCGCGGCGACGGCGATGGCGACGGCATCGACGACAGCGTCGACACCTGCCCGCTCCACCCGAACCCGAGCCAGGAAATCGATCCCTGTCTCGCCACCACCTGCTCGCACATCGTCGGAGCCCCGATCGAGGCGGGCGACGGCGTCTATCAGCTCGACCCCGACGGTCCGGGTGGGCTTGCGCCGTTTCGCGCCTACTGCGACATGACCACCGATGGCGGTGGCTGGACGCTCGTCTTGGACTACCTGCACGAGGGCGGCACGAACCCCACGCTTGCGGTGTTCACGGCGGGCCTGCCGCTGCGGGGCAGCGACGCGCTCGGCACGAACGAGGCCGGCACCGCGTTCTGGGGCCACGCCGCCCCCGCCCTCGTCGCGGCCTTGAGCCCCATCGAGCTGCGCTTCTATGGCCGCACGTCGGCCCACGGGCGCACCCTCCACTTCAAGACCGCCCTCCAGGCCTGCATCGACTACGCCGCGACCGGACTCGGCAACTGCGGCGGCCTCGGCGGCAGTTTCACGCCGCTCGCCGGGCACAGCGCGGCCCTGCCGGCGGCCCTCAACGCCGCGTACGGCAATCAGGGTACCTCGGCTCTCACCGAATTCCCGTTCTACCGCGGGGCCACGTACCACTGGGCCGTCCGAGGCGCCGGCAACCGGTGGGAAGTCGACGACTGGCCCGACGGCCCCGCCCACCACACCCTGCACCGCGTATTCGTGCGCACGCTCGCGCCCGACCACGACGGCGACGGGCTCGCCGACTTCGACGACAACTGCCCCTTCGACCCGAACCCCGACCAGGACGACGGCGACGGCGACGGGTTTGGCGACGCCTGCGACATCTGCGCGGGGGACGACCAGACGGGCGACGACGACGGCGATGGGTTGTGCGGCGACAACGACACGTGCCCGCAGCATCCAAACCCCGAGCAGACGTTCGACGCCTGCTCCGGGCCAAGTTGCGCCCTGCTCGTCGGCACGCCGAAGGACGTCGGCGACGGCGTCTACGCCCTCGACGTCGACGGGCCCGGGCCGCGTCCGCCCTACCGCGCCTACTGCGACATGACCACCGACGGCGGCGGCTGGACGCTCGTTCTTTCGTATTTGCACCTCGGCGGCACGAACCCGGTGCTCGATGCGCGCACGGCCGAGCTGCCGATCCTCGGCAGCGACGTTCTCGGCGGCGCCGAGCAGGGCAGCCTCTCCTGGGGCCATGCGGCCCCGAGCCTGATTGCCGCGATCGGCCCGGGGGAGTTGCGCTTCTACGGCCGTTCGTCGTCGCACAGCCGGGTCCTCCACTTCAAGACCGATCTCGCGGGGTGCATCGCCTACGCGGCGACCGGAACGGGCAGTTGCAGCGGTCTGGCCACGCACTTCACGGCACTTGCCGGCCACACGGCGTACCTGCCTGCCGCCAGCGACTCCTACTACGGCGACCAGGGCGCCTCCGCGCTCACCGAGTTTCCGTTCTACCGCGGTGCCACGTACCACTGGGGCATTCGCGGCGCCACCCGTCGTTTCGAAGTCGACGACTGGCCCGACGACTCCCGCAACAGCACGCTGCACCGAGTGTTCGTGCGCTCGGTGTTCGTCGACGCCGACGAAGACGGCATCGGCGACAACGGCGACAACTGCCTCGGGCTCGCCAACCCGGCGCAAGCCGATGCCGACGAAGACGGCCTTGGCGACGACTGCGACGCGTGCATCGGCGACAACGCGAGCGGCGACGACGACGGCGACGCCCTCTGCAACGACAGCGACCTCTGCTACGGCGACAACGAGAATGGCGACGCCGATGCCGACGGGCTCTGCGACGAGCTCGACACGTGCTTCGGCTTCGAGGCGACCGGCGACGGCGACGGCGACGGATTCTGCACGAGCGCCGACACCTGCCCGGGGGTCCCGAACCCCGAGCAGAGCTACGAGCCCTGCCTCGGCCTCACCTGCACGGCGCTCGCTGGCTCGCCGCTCGACATCGGCGACGGCGTCTACGCGCTCGATCCCGACGGCGCGGGCCCGGGCCAGCCGTTTCGTGCGTACTGCGACATGACGAGCGACGGCGGCGGCTGGACCTTGGTGCTCTCGTACCTGCACGCGGGCGGCACCAATCCGGCGCTCGACGTGCGCTCGGGCGACTTGCCGTTTCTCGGCAGCGACCTGCTCGGCGGCGACGAATCCGGCACGCTTGCGTGGGGCCATGCCGGTGCAGCGCGTTTCGCCTCGCTCAACGCCACCGAAGTGCGTTTCTACGGGAGGACGTCGCTCCACGGGCGGGTCATCCACTTCAAGACGGCGCTCGCGAGTTGCCTCCAGTACTTCGGGAGCGGGACCGGCGACTGTGCGGGACTCGCCAGTGCTTTCACGCCGTACGCCGACCACACGGCGTACCTGCCGGCGGCCATGAATTCCGTCTGGAGTTCGCAGGGCGACGAGGCGCTCACGGGCTTTCCCTACTACCGCGGCTCGACCTACCACTGGGGCATCCGCGGGGAAGGCGACCGCTGGGAGGTCGACGACTACATCGACGGGTTCTATGGCCACACGCTGCACCGCGTGTTCGTGCGCTCCGGTGAGCCCGACGCCGACGGCGACGGCGTGCTGAACCTCGCCGACAACTGCCCGCTCGTCAGCAACGCCGACCAGGCCGACCTCGATGAAGACGACATCGGCGACCTGTGCGACAGCGACGTCGACGGCGACGGCTTCGGCCCGGGCCCCGACTGCGACGATCGCAACCCCGCCGTCGGGCCGCACGTGGCCGAGGCGTGCGACGGGCTCGACAACGACTGCAACGACGGCATCGACGAAGCCGGCGCCACGCTGTGCGCCGACGGCCTCGACTGCACGACCGACACCTGCGGCGGCAGCGTGGGCTGCCAGAGCGAACTCGCCGCCGGCTTCTGCCTCATCTCCGGGGTGTGCTACGCCGACGGTGCGACCGGCAGCGACGCCTGCGAGTGGTGCGACGCCGGAAGCGCGCCATTGGCCTGGACCGTCACGCCACGCGACGGCGACGCGAGCCTCGACGGCATCGTGTCGGCCGGCGACGCGCAGCTCGCCTTCTTCTTCGCGCTCGGCAGCCACGTGCCCACGGCCGTGCAGTTCTGCCACGCCGACTGCAACGGCAACGGGGTGCTCTCCTCGGGCGATGCGCAGGGCATCTTCCTGGCCGCGCTCGGTGGTGCGCCCTGCGTGGGGGGGCTGCCCGCCCGTTGACCGAGCGCTCGCCACAACAGCGCGGGCCGGTTCCCGGAGCAACGCCCATGACGCCATCCCTCATCGCCGAAGCACGCGCCCTCATCGCGCGTTTCGAGGCCGCTCCGCCCGAGGCGCGTCCCGCGCTCGCCGCCGGCGCCGCGCCGCTGGCCGAGGCCCTGCGCCGGCGTGCCATCGACCTCGCCATGAGCCGCGCCACCGAGTTCTCGCCCGACCTCCCGGTGCTGCACCTGCTCGCGGCCGAGGTCGCGCTCTGCGCGTTGGGCCCGGCCGACCCGCGGCTCGCCGGCTTCGAGGCCGACGTCGCAGGGCTCGCAAACTTCGAGCGCACGGCGCCGCTCGCCGCCGAATACGCCGCCTTCAAGGCCCGTCACGCCGCCCGCCGACCCCTGACCGAGCGTTGACCACCGCCAAGCCCCCGCCGACCGCCGGCCCCGGCGACAACGCCGCACGGGCGCAGTACCTTATGGATGGGCCCGGTCGCGGCGCCCGCGCGGGTCCGCAACCCGAACGCGAGCCGGCGCTCGCAGGGGAAGGAGCTGCCATGAAGATCTTGGTCTACTACCAGATGAACCCCGACTGTATGGAACTGGCCATGGCCAACCTGGCCGGCCATCGCGCGCGCCTCGACGAGTTCCACGCGCGCGGCGAGGCGCTCATGGCCGGCCCCGTCGGCAACCCCCCGACCCGGGCGCTGGCCGTCTTCGCGACGCGGGAGGCGGCCGAGGCGTTCACCGCGGGCGACCCCTTCGTGCTGAACGGCGTCGTCAAGGACTGGCGCATCGTCGAGTGGAACGAGGTGCTCTCGTAGGCGGCCCGCGCCCCGTTGACGGCGTCCGGCAGGGCGCGTACGGTAGGCTTGCCGCGCGGCGAGACGACACGAAGGGCTCCGATGCCACGGGTCGCGCCGTATTGGCAAGGAGGGGGCATGGAAAGCCACAGGGTCGTTCGCTGGACCACGTTCCTCGGCCTCGCGTGTGCTGCCTGGCTCGTCGTCGACGGCGTGCGCATGCTCTGTGTGCACGGCCGGCTTGGCGAGCATATCGCCCGGCTCGAAAACCCCGACGTCCGTGCCGCCATTGCCTCGGAGTGGGAAGCCCAGGAACTCGGCTCCGATCCCGACCTCGACCGAAAGGTGTTCGAAGATCAGCGCGCGGGGCGGGTGCGCGTACGCGGCGAACTGCTGCCGCCCATCATCTTCTGCTTCGTCGCGGCGGGTCTCAGCGCGGCCGGCTTCGCCCTGTCGTTCAAACGGCGGCGCCTCGGGGCCATCGTGGCCGGGACGAGCGCCGGCGCCTTCGCCCTGCTCTGGCTCGTCGGGGTGCTGCACCTGCCGGCCGACCTGCCGAACTTCCTCGGCGAGCGGTGCGGGGTCCTCGCCTGGACGCCGCCGGTCGCGGCGCTCGTCGCCGTCGCCTGCGTCCTGCTGCCGCTGCCCATCGAACGCTGGAACAACCGCTGGGACGAGCGCCGCCGGCCCCGCAAACCGGCCTGAGGCGGCACCCCGCCTCACTCGGCTCTTCCCCTGTTTCCTGGCCGCGGGTGGCGCCCGCCGCGCGCGGCTCCCCCGCATGCAGCCCGAGGATGACCATGCCAGAGATCCCCTTGCTGAGCCTGCCGCCCGCCGAGGCGCGAGCCCTGCTCGCCACGGGTGTCCCGGCCTACCTGCCCGTCAACCCCGTCGAATACCACGGGCCGCATCTCACGCTTTGGAACGATGCGCTCGGCGGCGCGGCGCTCGCCCGCGATCTGCACCTGCGGCTTCGTGAGGTGCACCCCGACTGGCCCTTCGTGACGCTGCCCGACCTTGGCCTCGGCTGCGGCACGGTCCCCGGCCCGGGCTCGCGCCGCGTGCCTTTCGTCGAGGTGCGTAACGCGGTCGTGCGCGCCTGCCGGGCGCTCGTCGACCTCGGCGCGCAACGGGTGATCATCAACGCCTTCCACGGCGATCCGTTGCACAACCTGGCGCTCTGGGCCGGGGTGCAGGCACTGGCCGCGCGCGGGGTGCGGGCGTTTGTCCCTATGCACGCGATCCTCTCGCACATGATGCAACACGACCCCGCCGAATTCGAACCGGCCCTCGAAACCGTGGTCGACCCCGCCGAACGGGCCGCGTTGCGCGCCGAGTTGAAGTACGACTTCCACGCCGGCTTCCTCGAAACCTCGTTCATGCTGCACTACCGGCCCGACAGCGTGTCGCCCGCGTACAAGAGCGTGCCGCCGTGCCCGCCCATCCGGCCACCGCGGTTCGTCGACGCCCTCGCCCGGGCCGCGAAGCGGGCGGGTTGCCGTTCGGCCGCCGAACTCGACTACGCAGCCTACGGGCTCGGCTGGTTCGGGCTCGAGCCATTTCCGGGCTACTCGACGCGGCCGCACCTCGCGAACGCCGAGGCGGGGCGGCTCATCGTCGAGGCCATCCAGGCGCAGCTCCTGCCGGCCGCCCTGGCCGTGCTCGACCGGGGTGAGCCGCCCGCGCCGCCGCCCATGCTCTGGCTCCGGGCGCTCACCCTCGATGGCCGGCTCGATTTGACGGCGTGACGGGCGGCTGCGTTCCGGAAAGGATCGACCCGATGCGACCCGAGTCTCGTCTTTGGCTCCTGTCGGCCAGCCTGCTTGCAGGCACCGTGCTCTCGTGCACCGCGGGAAACGCCGCGCACGACGCGCCCGAGACCGCGGGTTACGGCGATGGCCTGCGTGCGGCCGATGCGGCCCCCGCGGGCGACGCTCCGCGGCGCGGCGAGACCACGCCCGACCTTGCCCCGGGTGCGCCCGAGGCTACCCGGGGCGACGCGCCCAACGGGGCCGGCGAATGCGTCCCGTATTGCGCCTGGTCCCGGGCCTGCGCCGTGGCCACCTGCGACCCCGACGAGGGCGAAGACTGCTCACAGGCGGCGTTCGACGCCCACGAGAGCACCTGTCTCGCGGAGTGCACCGGCTGGCTGCGCACCGGCGGCGCCGCATGCGGCGAGGCGCTGCGAGTCTACTTCGGCGACTGCCTCGCCCAGGACACCTGCGGCTCAGCGCCGCCGCTCGGCTGCTTGCGCAAGATGGACGACTTCTACTCGGCCTGCCAAGGCGCGCCGCTGTCCGACGTGTGCCGTGACTTCTGTGCCGTGCCGGCTTCGGGCTGCTACCCATACACGGAAATCGGCGTGCGCCCGAGCGCCGTCTGCGAGGCGGCCTGCCGCGCGAGCCTCGGGGACGAGCCGTGCAAGGCCGCGGTGTACGCCCTCGTCGACTGCGTGCGCAGCGAAAACGACCTCGTCTGCGGCATCACGGGGCCGCCTGCGCTGCCCTGCCTCGGCGCGTTCCGGGGGGCTGCGACGGCCTGCAACGGCTTTGCCCCGAGCGGCGTCGTGCCGGCCGAAGAGGCCCAGTGCGCCGCGGTTGCCGCGTTTCGCTGCCGTTGTGGCAGCGCGTTCGGGGACTACGACCCGTCCGGCTGCGCCGAGACGCTGACCTGGGCCTGTCTCTTCGACATTGCGACGCGCCCCGAATGCCCCGCCGAGCTCGCGACCTACCTCCACGACTGCCTCGAGCCGGCCGACTGCGAAGACTACCGCCGCCACCTCGTCTGCCACGACGACCCCTGGGCCGCGGCCTGGGACTGCTTCTGACGGGCGGCCGCGTGACCGCGGCGCGGCCCTTGCGGTCTTGCCTGCTGGGCCTTGTGGGCGGAGTCGGCCGTGGGCCGGGCTCGGTAGGGCAGGGGAGTCCGACAGCCTACGCGGCCGGAGCCTTCGCCGGGCGCTTGCGCTCGCTTTTGCGCACCCCACCGGCCTTCTCGTATTCGCTCGAATTCTTGCCGTACTTGCCCGCCACGGCGGCGAGCGCGCGTTCGCAGAGGTCGGCGAGCGCCTTCTCGTGTTCGGTGAGCGCGTTGAGGCGTTCGTCGGCCTGGGAGAGCAGCAGGTTGTAGGTGTCGAGGTCGGCCTTCAACCCCGCGACGGCCGCGCCGAGCCCGGCGACGCTGACCCCAGCGCCGAGATCGAGGGTGTCGGAAATGGCCTTGAGACCGAGGAGCCGCTGCTCGCCCTTCACCAGTACCTGAGACGTCTTCTTGCGTCGTGCCATGAGCCCCCTCCAGGTTGTGGTGCGCGTTTGGTGCAAGTGCGGGCGCCTGCCGCCCGCTCGGCCACCGTAGCCGACGGGGCCCGCGGGCGTCAAGGGGGGTGGGGCGCCCCGGCGCTTCGCTTGACCCGTGCCGGGGCCGGCCGGATACTCCGGACCGGCAGAACGTGCCTTGCCGTCCTCGCAGCGGCTCACGCTGCCGCGCGCGCTGGCCGGCCCGACCTCACGGCGTGGGCCGCACAGCGGCCGGGCACGCCGCGCCTGCGGGGTGGCGAACCCACAAGAGAGGGACCTCATGGCGAGCACTCGGTGGTGGAAAGACGTGGTCGCGGCGGTCGGGCCGGCTTCGGCCGCCGGCCCACTACCCGGGGCCGCCTTCGGCTTCCAGATTGGCAGGCAGCCGCCGCTCCTCGGCGCTGTCGGCGAGGGCTGGACGCCGCAGAGCATCGTCGGCATCGGCTCCATCAGCAAGGCGCTCGTCGCGACCACCGTGCTCGATCTCATCGAGTCGAAGCGGACGCCGTTCCCGCAGGCGGAGCGCACGCCGCTCCGCTCCCTGTTTCCGGAGGCCGGTTTCGCGGACTTCCCGAAGTCGAAGCAGAACCTGACGCTGTGGCATCTGCTCACCCACACGTCGGGCTTCCCCTACTTCTGCAAGTGGACCGAGACCGCGCGGGACGAGCACGGCAACTGGCGCATCGCAGAGCACTACCGGGCGCTCACCCCCCCGGGCGACCTGGCCGTGGGGAGCAAACAGTGGCTGGGCTCGCCCGGGCTCACCGGCGAGGGCATCTACGACTACGCCGGCCGCAACTGGGTGCTCGACGGGCGCCGCGCGACCGTCGGCCAGATTGGCGCGTTCGTGCTGCGCCTCCCGTTGCTCGCGGGCTTCAAGGTGGGCCGCCAGTTCCAGTACAGCAACTTCGGCTACGGGCTTCTCGCCCACGTCGTCGAGGCCGTGTCGCACCGCTCGTACAACAGCCAGGTCCGCAGAGCGGTTTTCGACCGGATCGGGATGCACAACTCGTTCCACGTCATGGCCTCGAGCGGCGATCCGGACCACGACACGAGCATCCTGGAGGCCGTCACGCCGGCCCAAATCCAAGCGATTCCGCCGGTCAGACTCATTTCGTCGAGCTGGCCGGCCGAGGTCGCCGATCCGCTCGTCGGCAACCCGCAGACCTTCGATGTCCAGAAGCGCCTCTGGCGCAACGTCTGGCCCGAGGGCGGCTGCCTCTCCACGGTCGAAGACCTGCTCAAGTTTCTCGGCATGCTGCGCGACGGCGGACAGACGCTCGGCACTGACCGCGTCCTGTCCCCGCCGCGCGCACGTCTCATGATCGAGGACAGGCTCCCGCGCGGGGTCGTCGACCCGTCCGGCCAGGGGCATTCGCTCGGGTTGTTCGTGAAGCGCTCCAGCGAAGCCACCACGAGGGCGCAGCCGGAGCATTTCCTGCCCGTCGGCTCGGCCTACCACCTGGGCCGCTTCATGACGTTCGCCTGGATCACCCCGAACGCGAACCCAGACCGCACGCGGATGGGCGTCTTCCTGAGCCATCGCCTCACGCGCGTTGCCGATGACGGCGATGTCGCGGCCGGCACCGAGCGGATCGCCGCGTTCGTCGAGGCCATCGGCAAGGCCGGGCAACTCGGCGGCTGATGCGCAGGCGCCGCGCCCGATGGAGCGCCGACACGCTTCACGAAACCCCGCAACCCGTCCTGCCCGATGTCCTCGCCCCGGGACTCCGCATCGTGTTTTGCGGCACGGCGGTCGGCGCCGCGTCGGCCCGCCGCCAAGCCTACTATGCAGGGCCGGGCAACCGCTTCTGGGAGACGCTGCACGAGGTCGGGCTCACGCCGCGGCGCATCGACCCGGCTGGGTACAGGAGCGTCCTGGATTTTGGAATCGGGCTCACCGATCTCGCAAAGCGCGTGTCGGGCGCCGACAGCAGCCTCGAGGCCGGCGATTTCGACCAGGACGGCCTGTGGGCCAAGATTCGCGCCTGCCGGCCGCGCCTTCTCGCGTTCACGGGCAAGCGCGCGGCTGCGGAGGCGCTCGGCCGCCCGGTGGGCTACGGCCTCGTTCGCGAAGCGGACCCGGCTGCCCTCGGAGCGGGCAACGCCTCGACGCAGCTCTTCGTCTTGCCATCGCCGTCCGGGGCGGCCCGTCGATACTGGAGCCTCGAGCCGTGGCAGGAACTCGCGCGCCTCGTCGGCCACTGAACGTCTCGGTCGGGCAGCCGTGAGGCTGGGCTCCGGGCCGGGCAGGGCAGGGGCGCAGACCTACGCCGCCGGGGGCACCTTCGCCCGGCGCCGGCGCGCGCTTTTCCGCACGCCGCCGGCCTTCTCGTATTCGTTCGAATCGCTGCCGTACCTCGCGACCACGGCCGCGAGCGTGCGTTCGCAGAGGTCGCGCACCGCCCGTTCGTCCGCCGTGATGCGGCGCAGCAAGGCCGCCGCTTCGAGGTGCACCCGCGCATAGGCTTCGAGGGCGGCGCGGCAGTCGCGGATGGCCGCCGCGAGCACCGCCACCCCCACGCCGCCGTCGCGTTCGAGGGTGTCGGAGATGGCCCGTAGCCCGAGCAGCCGCTGTTCGGCCCGGGCGAGAACCCGCGAGTTGCGCTTGAGGATGGGCACGAACCGACTCCTTCGCCCGCGGCGTCGTGGCGGACAGCCCGCGCCCGCCCCCCTCGCCGCGCGGACCCGCCGCCGCGCCGCGCGACCTGCCTCGACCCTACGCAAGTCGCCAAAACTCGTCAAGCACAGGATGCACGATGAGTTTTGGTTAGTAACACTCATCGTGTATTGAGTGCAACTCATCGTGTGTCGAGCGCAACTCATCGCGTATCTAGTGCAACTCATCATGCATTGAGCGCAACTCATCGCGTATCGAGTGCAACTCATCGTGCATCGAGTACGACTTCAGTGGTGGAGGGTGCGGCTTGAGCCGTGGAGAGTTTGGCTTGAGTCGTGGAGGGTTTGGCTTGAGTCGTGGAGGGTTTGGCTTGAGTCGTGGAGGGTTTGGCTTGAGGCGCGGAGGGTTTGGCTTGAGGCGTGGAGGGTTTGGCTCGAGCCGTGGAGGGTGCGGCTCGTTGCGGGTGGCCGGTCACTGGGGGCGGCGGGGGCGGGCGGCGAGGGCGCAGCCGGGCGGCATGCTGCTTGCCTCCTCGCGGCCGGGCGGGTAGCCTGACCACCGGCTGAGCAGGAGCCGCTCATGACCCAGGCCGCCGTCAGAATCTTGGCCGAATTCGAGGCGCTCACCACCGCTGACCAGCAGGCCGTGGCCGTGGCCATCCTGCGGCGCCGGCCACCGCCGGGCGACATTCCCGATGAAAGATTCGCTGAACTCGCCGACGCCGCGCTCTTGCGCTACGGCGATGAAGAGGCCACCCGTGCGAACCCCTGCGCGCGGCGCGGGTTGGCTCGTCGACCTCGGAATCGCCGCGAAGATCAGGCCTTGCCTGGTTTTGAGCGTGCGCCCGGGCCCCGCCGACCGGGTACTGGTCACTCTGGTACCCCCCACCACGAGCGCTCACGGCACGCGTTTCGAGACGACCGTCGACAAGCGTTTCCTGCGCCCCGGTGCGTTCGATGCGCCAGGGCTCGTCACCCGGGCCCCGGCGCCCCTCGCGCGGCGGCCTGGACGCCTGGAGACCGACGAGTTGGCTGCCGTCGCGGCGGCCGTGCGGCGCTGGCTCGATTTGTAGCCTCGCGCCGGCCGGGCGTGCCGCGGCTGGCCTCGTTGCCGCCCGCCCCCCACCCCCGCAGGAGTCGTCGCATGTCGCCCGCGCACTACCTCGTCATCGACCTCGAAGCCACGTGTTGCGACCAGGGCAGCGTCCCGCCCACGCAGATGGAGGTCATCGAGATCGGCGCCGTCATGGTCGCCGCGGTCGACTTCCGCGCGGTCGACGAATTCGCGAGCTTCGTACGCCCCGTGCGGCATCCGCGGCTCACGCCGTTTTGCACGCGGCTCACGGGCATTCGCCAGGCTGATGTCGACGCCGCGCCTGCCTTCCGCGACGCCATCGCCGCCTTCAGAACCTGGCTCTACCGCTACGCCGACTTCGTCTTCTGTTCCTGGGGCGACTACGACCCGAAGCAACTACGCCAGGACTGCGACTTCCACAAACTGCCGTACCCCATCGGCGCTCCGCACGTGAACGCCAAGCGGCAATTCGCCGAGCGTCGGCACCTCTCGAAGAAGCCGGGGCTCCACGAGGCGGTGCGGCAGGTCGGCCTGACGTTCCTCGGCAGTCACCACCGCGGCATCGACGACGCGCGCAACATCGCGCGGCTCCTGCCCTACGCGTTTGGCGCGGCAACCCCGCTGCACCCCGAGCCCGCCCCCGCGCCGGAGGCCCGATGACGCCGCACCCGCCCGACCTCACGGCCGCCCACGCGGCCTCGGCGAACCACCGCGCGGCGGTGCTCGCGGCCGCGCGCTGCGGCTGCTTCCACTGCCTCGCCGTGTTCGCGCCGGCCGAGATCGATGACTGGGTCGACGTGCCCGTCGGCGCAACGGAGGGCGCGACGGCGCTCTGCCCGCGCTGCGGCATCGACGCCGTCCTACCGCTCGGGCCGGGCATCGACGGCGCGTTTCTCGAACGCATGAAGGCGCGCTGGTTCTGAGCCGCAGCCCGTCGCTCGACCGTGACTTGTGCGGCTCGCTCGTCCCGCCGGACCTGGCGGAGGGGACCGCGCACGCCCCGGCGCCGCAGTGCGCGCGGGGTCCGCTACGCCCCGGGCGCTGGCGGCGGCGCCGCGGCGGTCTCGGCGTCGGCGGCGAGCGCGCGCAGGATGTCCCGGGGGTCGGGGTGGTCGCCGGCCTCACGGCTGCGATAGGCGAACAGCAGGCGTCCGCCCGGGGCGATGACGAAAACCCCGCCCTGCTGCAGCGGGTCGCCCTGCGTCGCGGTCTGCCGGTGGCCCTGGCGGAACGCCCGGAGCGCGTGCAGCGCGATCCGCGGGTTCACGGAACTCAGGATGCCGCGGCGCAGGTTGGCCTGACGATAGCTGTCCCGCGTGGGGTCGGTGTAGAGCGGAAACGGCAGCGCCCGCGCGTCCGCAAAGGCCCGGGCCTCTTCCACGGTGCCGGTGCCGACCACCGCAAGGTCTGCGCCGTGTCGCCGAATCTCCGCGCTCACGTCGCGCAACTGCGCGACCTGCTGCTGGCAGAAGATTCATCCGAAGTGGCGCACGAAGACGAGCACCACCGTCCGCTCTTCGAAGAGCGTCGCGAGCCGCACCGGCTGGCCGGCCCGATCGAGAACGCGCACGTCGCGGAGCCGTTCGACGATGCTCATGGCAAACCTCCAGCGTTTCCCGTAGTTTGTTCGCAGAACTGCCAAAGGCGCTGCCGTTCAGCGCGACTGTCGCGGGTCCAGGGCAGGTAGTGCGCCGAGCGTTCCTGGCGGTCGAACCAGAAGCCGCCGCCCGGAGGGGCCGGCTCCCTGACGGCCAGCCAGACGATGGTGTCGGCCCCCTGTTCCGGCGTCCGCAAGATCCTGCGCGTCAGCGCGTGGAACCGGGGCAGCGCGCTCCGGACGCCCGCCGTGTCGGCCCAGCCGGGGTGCATGGCGTAGACCGAAACGGTGCTGCCCGCGAACGCCTCCGACCAGCCCCGCGCGAGGACCACCTGCATCCGCTTCGTCTGCGCGTAGGCGACGACGCCGTCGTAGGCCCGCCGTTGCCAGAGCAGGTCGTCCAGGCGGAGCCGCTGCGTGTACATGCCGCCCGACGAGACGAAGATGACGCGGGCATCGGCCGCGGCCCGCAGGGGCGCCGTGAGCAATCGCGTGAGCAGGTGGGGTCCGGCCACGTGCGTGGCGAAGGTCGCCTCGAGCCCGTCGCGGGTCACGACGCGCTCGGCTGGCAGGACCCCGGCGTTGTGCACGAGCACGTCGACCCGGGTGAGGCGCGCCTCCGCGACGAAGCGGCGGACCGAGGCGAGGTCGGCGACGTCGAGCACGTCGGCCTGCACGTTGGGGTTGCCCGTCCTGCGGCGGATGTCGTCCCGGGCTGCCGCCGCCCGCTCGGCGTTGCGGCAGAGCAGGCGCACGTGCGCCCCGCGATCGGCCAGCGCGAGCGCCGTGGCCTTGCCGAGCCCCGCGTTCGCGCCCGTGACGAGGCAGCAACGGCCGTCGAGGCGGCGCTCGAGATCCGCGGCGCGAAAACGGCGCTGATGGCGCTGGAAGCCGATGCGGTCGAAGAAGCCGATCATGGCCTTGCTCCGCGCAATGCGACGCGTTGCTGCGCCGGACTGGAACCACGATGAGCGGCAGCACAGTTCCCGCGGCACGTCGCCGTTCGCAGGGTATCACGCGGAACGACCGGCCGCGCCCCTTCGTGGCCGAGCCATGCCGTTGCGTCGGCGCCGCTCCCGCCCGCCGCTCGCGATGCCCCCGGAAGCGAGTTGCAGCCGCCGCCCCCGCGCCTATACTGCGTGCCACGGAGTTGCCCATGCGTGCCCTCATCAGCGGAGCCACGGGATTCATCGGCGAGTCGCTCTTCACCGAGCTCGAAGCGCCGGCGGTGCTCACCCGCGACCCGGAGCGTGCCCGAGGCCGCCTGCCGGGGGCCGCGGTCTTCGCCTGGGCGCCCGACTCCGGCCCGCCACCCGCGGCGGCGTTCGCGGGCGTCGACGCGGTCTTCCATCTCGCGGGCGAGCCGGTGGCGGCGGCCCGCTGGACGGCCGACCAGAAGCAGCGCATTCGAGACAGCCGCGTGCTCGCCACCCGCAACCTGGTGGCGGGGCTGGCCGCGCTCCCGCAACGCCCGCGCGTGCTCGTGTCGGCCTCGGCGGTCGGCTACTACGGCGACCGCGGCGACGCCGTGCTCGACGAGACGGCGCCACCCGGGCAGGGGTTTCTCGCCGACGTCTGCGCGGCCTGGGAACACGAGGCGATGCAGGCCGAGCCCCTCGGCGTGCGCGTCGTCTGCGTGCGCACGGGCATCGTGCTCGCGCCCGGGGGCGGCGCGCTGCAGCGGATGCTCACGCCGTTTCGCCTCGGTATCGGCGGCCGACTGGGCAGCGGCCGGCAGTGGATGCCGTGGATCCACCGCGCCGACGTCGTGGGCCTGCTGCTGCACGCGAGCCGCAGCGAATCGGTGCGGGGCGCCCTCAACGCGGTCGCGCCGGGGCCGGTCCGCAACGCCGAGTTCGCCCGGACGCTCGGCCGCGCCCTGCATCGGCCGGCGCTCCTGCCCGTGCCGGCCGCGATGCTGCGCCTCGTGTTCGGCGAGCGCAGCGAACTGCTCACCGCGTCGCAGCGCGTCTTGCCCGCGGTGGCCGAGCGCACCGGCTACGCGTTTCGATACGGCGAATTGAGCCAGGCGCTGCAAGCGGCCCTCGCCGCACCGGAGCGCCCCCCGGGCGCCTGAGCGCGTCCCGCCGCGCCCCCGCCGGCGCCGCGCCCGAAAAAAAGTGCACCTTCCCGCCCGCCACGGGTGGACAAGCGGCCGCGGCCTGTCGACAATGGCTTCCGTTCGAGCCACGGCCCGCGACGGGGTGCGGCTCCGGTGGACGTGTTGGCAACCGCGGAAGGAGTGGGACATGAGAACACTGGGCACGACGTTGGCACTGGTTTGCTTCTGCGCTTGGCCGCTTGTTGTGGCTTGCGATGGTGAGCCCGGCGGCGAAGACACCTCCCCGCCCGCGGACACGACCCAGCCGCCGGCCGACACCACCCCCGACATCGTGCCGGTCGATGTGGGCGGCGGCGACGTGTCGAGCGAGCCCATCAGCTGCGACCCGTATTTCGGGCAGCTGCCGACGTGCGGCGGCAACCTCGCGGGCACCTGGTATCTCAGCGAGACGTGCAGCCACTACAACCCGTTTGCGACGCTCGCCAACGAATGTCCCGGCATGCTGTACCTGCAAACGAACCAGCAGGGCGCGGGCTCGATCGCGTTCAACGCGAACGCCACGTACTCGCGGCGCATCAACATCGCCGCCACGACGCGCGTCGAGGTGCCGAATGCGTGCGTCACGGCCCAGGGCGGCTGCCTGAACTTCCAGGCGTACGCGCAGCCCTTCTCGCGCTACCCGTTGACCTGCCGCGATGTCGACGGCGCCTGCCAGTGCACGGCGACCTTCACGCTGTCGCGCGACGACAGCGGCACCTTCGCCTATTCGCCGGCCCCCGGCCTCGTCGGTCTCAACACCCCGAGCGGCACCGAGTACCACTACTATTGCGTCCACACCCAGCAGGCGCAACTGCGCGAAGACACGCCCGACCCCGACGCCGGCGAGTTCGCCCAGGTGTTCTACCGCGCCACGGCCGCCAGTTCGCCGCTCGTCCCGTAGTTCCCGCCGCCAGCCTGACATCCGTTCCCGCTTGGCCTTGGGGCCCCATGCGGCGCCCCACCAAGGCGTGCCACCGGTTGCGCGGGGCGCGTTCGCTCCGTAAAATCCCGCCCGTAGGACGGAGGAGGTCGCGCATGCCCGGGAAACTCGCAACGACCCAGATGTCGCAGAAGGGCCAGGTCGTCATTCCGGAATCGGTGCGGGAGGAACTCGGACTGCATTCCGGCGTGCACTTCCTGGTGCTGGGGCAGGGCGACACCGTCATGCTCAATGTCATCTCGCCGCCGTCTGAGGTCGATTCTGAGAAGGCGCTCGCCGGACTGCGCCGCCGGGCTCGGCGGGCATCCGAACCTGGAGAATGACCCATGAATCCATCCCTCATCGAGGTCGATGCGGCGGTGATGACGGGCAAGCCGATCGTTCGGGGCACGCGCATCCCGGTGGACCTCATCTTGGAGAAACTTGGGGCGGGAGAGTCGGTCGAGCAGATCCTCGCGGCCCACCCGCGACTCACGCGGGAGGGCATCCTGGCCGCGCTCCGGTTCGGCGCCGCCGCCCTGCGCTCCGAAGCCACCTACGTCTTGCCTGAGAACGCCGCGTGAACTGGCTCGCCGACGAAAGCGTCGACGCCGCGGTCGTCGCCCGATTGCGAGCCGAAGGCCACGATGTCTGCTACGTGGCCGAACTGGAGCCCGGACTCACCGACGAAGACGTACTGCGGCGGGCCGTCGACAGCGGAAGCCTGCTGCTGTCCGAGGACAAGGATTTCGGCGAGCTCGTCTTCCGCCTCGGCCGCGCCCATCAGGGGGTCGTGCTCATCCGCATCTTCGGGGTGGCGAGCAGCCAGAAGGCGGCGGCGGTGGCGCACGCGCTGCGAAGCCATGGTCCGAAAATGCGCGCCGCTTTCACGGTCATCTCTGCCGGCATGGTGCGCATCCGCTCCCGCGCCCCCCCAGCCGCCCCGCCGCACGCTTGAGCCGGCCCGGCAAACCTGCTAGCCTGCCGGCCTTCGGAACGACGGAGGCCAGCATGCGCAGCACGTACCCGATGGCGTTCCTCGGCGCGCTCATGGCGGCACTCGCGGCCGGCTGCGAGGCGAGCGGCGGCGCGGCCCATGACGACGCGGGCGGCCCCGGCGGCGACCATGGCGGCCCCGGAGGCGACACGCTCCGCGGCGACACGAGCGGCGGGGGCGCCGACGCGGCCGGCGAATGCGGGCTCGTCGGCACGTTCCGCATGACGCTCAGCACCGCTGCCGAGGCCTGCCAGGACTGCCCGGGCCAGGGCGAAATCCTCACCGTCCTGCGGGACGGCGGCGACGTCCGCCTGATGTTCGGCGGCTACACGCTCACGGGCCTGGTCGGCGCCGATTGCCGGCTCACGGCCGACGCCTGCACGGGCGACGACGAAGACTACCTGCGGCTCACCCTACGGCTCGACCCCGCGGCCGGCGGGCTCACGGGGGTCTTCGACTTCAGCGAAATCCGCGGCAACCGCCGCATCGCGGCCATCACCGGGGCCAACGTGGCGTTCGAGAGTGTTGCCGCGGGCGCCTGCGACCCGCTCGGCGCCATCGAACTCGCCGGGCCGCCAAGCCTCACGGCGGGCGCCTGCGACCTCGCCTGGGCCGCGGGCACCGTGACCGTCACGCGCGACAGCGATACGTCGGGGCGCTTCGTCGTCGAATGGCCCGACGGCCCCGGCATCGGCGTCGGCTTCGACCCGGCCGCCTGTGAACTCAGCGGGGTGCTCGGCGACCCCGAGCAGTTCGACATCTGGATGGACAACGGGGCGCAGCGCACCGCCCGCATCACGCTCGACCTCAGCGCGGCCGCGGTCACGGGCACGCTCGCCGACCGGCTCTGGGAACCGAACGCCGACGGCCAGACCTGCGACGGCACGTTCGCGTTCACGGGCACGCGGCTCTCCACTACGCCCCAGGATCTCGGCGCGGCCTGCACGCTCGACGCACCCTACGTCTGCCGCGACGGGGTCTGCGAGACGGAACGCGGCGAAGGCTGCTCGGCCTGCGAAGACGACTGCGCCTGCACGGCGCCGCTCGAATGCGCCGGCTATCCCGGTGTTTGCGCGCGGCTTTGCGACCCGCTCGCCGACGACTGCCCGGCCGGGCAACACTGCGACGTCCCCGGCGAGGCGGCGGCCGGCGGCGAATTCGGCTGCGTGCCCGACGGTGCGGGTACCGAAAACCGCGCCTGCACGCGCGGCAGCGACTGCGCCCGCGGTTTCGTCTGCCACCACGGGGCGCTCGCCGAGCAGTTCGGGGTGGCGCTTTGCGAGCGGCCCTGCAACCCGGATACCGACGAACCCTGCACCGGCTACTGCGAGCGGCTGAGCGGTTCCTGGTCGTACGGCAGTTGCCTGCCCGCCTGCACCGGCCTCGACCCCGCCGAGTGCGGCCCGGATGCCTTCTGTCTCGACGACGGCTACGGCACACACTGCGCGCCCCGGCCGCGCGATGCGACCCTGCCCGACCTCGGCGGGTTCTGCGGCGCCGACCAGCCGTATCCCGACGTCTGCACCCGCGCGGCGACGTGCGTGCGCGGGGGCGGCTACCGTTGCGCCAGCTGGTGCGAAGACGGCTGCCCGGCCGACGCGCCGACGTGCGTCGATTTCTTCTGCTGGGCCGCGAGCCTCGTCTCCGGTCCCGGCGAACCCTGCAACACCCCCGAGGTCGCGACCTGCGCCGAAACCCTTCACTGTGTCTCGAAAAACGGCGTGTTTTTCTGCGCGCTGCCCTGTTCCGGCAACGACGCCGACTGTCCGGCCGGTGAGCGCTGCATCGTCGACTCGTGCTTCCCGAACTGAGGCCGCGGAGCCGTCTCGACGCCCCGCAAAGGAGCCCCCCGTGAAGGAGCAACCGCTGAGCCTCGTGCGCAAGGGCCTCATCTGGTGGTTTCGCAAACCGGCCAACCCCTACGTGACGCTCACGGGGGTCGTCGACTTCGAGCCGGCCGAAGCCTACCTGCAGCGACTCAACGCCGCGGGGGGGCCGCCCGTTTCACGCCACCATCTGCTCGTCGGCGCCGTGGCGCGCGTGCTCCAAGAGTTCCCCGAGGCCAACGCGCGGGTCATCGGTGGCCGCATCTTCCGCGAGCCGCACGTGGGCGTGCTCATGCCGGTCAACTTGCTCGGGCATCGGACAGGCGGCGGGGCTGGGCCTGAGGTGGGCCTCATCCTCGTCAAGCACGCCGAAACGCTCACGCTGCGCCAGATTGCGGCCACCTCTAGGCAGGCCGTCGCCGCCGAACGCGCGGGGCGCATCAGCAACGCGTTCATCGGCATTGCCGAGCGGCTCATCGAGCGGTTGCCGACGCCGCTCTTGTCCCCGCTGCTCGACCTCGCCGATGGGTTGCACGACGTCCCGTGGCTCGCGCCGGAGCTCTACCGGCGGCTGCTGCCGTTTACGACCGCGCTCACGAACGCGGGGGCGCCGCTCGGCCAGGTGCCGGACGGCCTGCTGTTTCGTGGGGTGGCCATGGACATCCCGCAGCGGCTCGTGCACATCCCCACGGTCTGGGGCATCTCGGCCTTGCAGTCCGAGGTGCTGGCCGTGGCCGGGCAGCCGGCGGTGCGGCGCGTGTTGCCGTTCGCGCTCATCTTCGACCACCGGCTGTTCGACGGCATCAAGGCGGGGCGCCTGCTCCTGCGCTTCGGCGAGATCCTGACCGACCCCGCGGCTATCCTCGGGCCCACCGGCGAGGCGCCGGGCCCGGCGCGCGCGGCCGCGAGCCCCCCCACGAAACAACCCCCCGGCGCGGGCCGGGCGGAGGGCGGCGCATGAACGCTGCGCGCTCCGCGGGGGCGTCCCGGCCCGGCTGGCGTTTGACGGGCGCCTGGCTCTGCGTTGCGGCCCTCCTGGGCGGCTGCGGCTCAGGCAGCCCTGCCGGCCGTTGCGATGCCGCCGCCGACAATGCGGCCGATGCGCTCGGGGCGGCCGACTCGGCCGACGGCGCCACGTCCGACGCGGCACCGCCTCCCGATGGCCGCGGGCCCGGCGACGGCCGCGGTCGGGCCGACGCCGATGCCCCGCTCGACGGCCCGGGTCCCACCCCCGACGGGGGCGCCGAGGCCGCCGATGCCCGGGGCGATGACGCCGGCGACGCCGCTCCGGCCCCCTTCGAGCCTTTTGCCTACCTCACGGCCCCGCCCGACGTGCACCGCCGGCTCTGCCTCGAAGCCGCCGACCCGGCAGGAGCCCCCGACAAGGTCTTCATCACCTGCGACCTCGAAGGCGCGGCCTTTGCACCCTCCGAGCCGCCGGCCCGCACGGAACTCTCGGTCGTGGCCTACAACCTCGAACGCGGCTTCACCCTCGAAGGCCAGCTCGCGTGGCTTCGCGAGACCTTCCCGCCGAGCGGGCCCGACGTCCTGCTCGTGAGCGAGGCCGACCGGGGCTGCCGGCGCACGAACGAGCGGGCCATCGCCCACGAACTCGCCGCGGCCCTTCAGCTGAACTACGTCTTCGCCGTCGAATTCGTCGAACTCGGCGAGGCCGACGGCGTACAGACGGCCGAATGCGAACACGGCAACGCCGTGCTTGCGCGCTACCCCATCGGCAACGTGCGCGCCATCCGGCACGCGACGCAGCGCACCTGGTACGCCGACGAGAGCGAGCCGCGGCTCGGCGGGCGCATCGCCATCGCGGCCGACCTGCGCGTGGGCGAGCGCCTCGTCCGGGTCTACAGCGTGCACTTCGAGTCGGCCATCGAGCAGACGCAGCGCACCGCCCAGGCCGCCGAGGTGGCCTCAGACGGGCTTACCGCCGCGGGCCCCGTCATCGTCGGCGGCGACATGAATGCCGGCACCTACGCCATCGACCTGCGCCTCGGCAGCGCCCTCGACACGACGATCCCGCAATTCCTCGAGCGCGGCTACACGGATGCGCACGCCGGGCTGAGCCCAGCCGAGCGCGTCACGGCGCCCGAGCGCGACTTCGTGCTCGACTACCTCTTCGTGCGGGGCGCCGACTCACGCGAGCCGGGTGTCTGCCAGACCGCGGCCTGCGGCGCGCTCTCCGACCACTATCCCGTGTGGGCCACGATCGTCTTGCCGGCAGAGTAGGCATTCGGGGAATCTTTCGCCCCCGCCCCGCGGCTGTTTCTCGCGCAGTTCGGCATGGAAGGCCTGCGCGGGGCTCCTCCCCCGGCGCGTCAGGGCGCGTCGACGCAGCGGTCGAGCCCGAACGCGGTCGCGAAGATGCGCTGGGCGTCGCCGGCCGTGACCCGGCCGTCGCCGTTGCAGTCGGCGGCGCACCAGAAGGCGTCGTTCTCGGGAGCGGCCGGCAGTCCGAGCGCGAACGAGAAGGCCAGGCTCGCGTCGCCGGCGGTCCAGGCGGCGTTCTGGTCCACGTCGCCGTCGTGCAAAAGGGCCTCGTAGCTGCACTGGCCCGTCGGTGCACAGGAATCGGCTGTGCAGCGGTCGCCGTCGGCGCAGCTCGCCACGGCGCAGCACACGGCATCGACGCAGAAGCCCGACGCACACTCGGCGCCCGCGCCACAGGGGGCGCCGAGTTCGCCGAGCGGCTCGGGCGCCTCGCCGTAGTAGGCGAAGGCCGTCCCGCCGTCGGTTGCGGGGTCGTCGTAGCCCTCGGCGCCGACCGCCACGTCGACCCGGCCGTCGCCGTCGACGTCGCCGAGCCCCCCGAGTGCCGCGCCGAAGAACGCCTCGAAATGCCCTGAACGCGCGCTCCATACGGGCGTCGCCGTGAGGCTGCCGGACGCAAGCCCGAGGAAGAGCGCCGCCTCGCCCTCCTGCCAGACGTCGCCCGTGCGTCCCGGGGCGCCGACAAGCACGTCGTCGAGCCCGTCGCCGTCGACGTCGCCCACCCCGGCGAGCGCCATGCCCACGTGGGCCTCGTTTTCGGCCAGCGTGTACTGCCAGGCGTCCACGGGTTCCACCCCGTAGGGCGCCCCGAGGTAGAGGGTTGCCCGGCCGCCCCAGTACGCGCCTGCCGAGTCATCGTAGGGGGCCCCAACGAGCACGTCGGCAAACCCGTCACCGTTGACGTCTCCGGCCGCGGCCACGGCCGCACCGCAACTCGCGTCCCATGTGGCGCCGCTCGCAAGCCAGGCCGGGGTGTGGCCGGGCAGCGATGGGCCGCCGAGGAAGACGCGCGCCGCACCGTCGTTGCTGTAGACCACGTCTTCCCCCGGGGCGCCGAGCAGAAGGTCGGCAAACCCGTCGGCGTTGACGTCGCCCGCCCCGGCGACCGCCCAGCCGAGGAATCCGAAGTCCGAGGGGCCTGTGTGGATCCAGGCGGCGGTTTCTGCCTGCCCGGCCGGAGCGCCGAGGTACAGGAACACCCGCCCGGCACTCGGCCGCCCGACGTCGAGCCCCGCGTTCGGGGCGCCGATGAGCACGTCGCCGTAGCCGTCCCCGTCGACGTCGCCGGCGCCGGCAACGGCGTGGCCGAAGCCCGCCATGGCCTCCGTGCCCTCGACCGTCCAGGCGGGCGCTGCTGCGAGCCCCGCAGCCGAGCCGAGGTACAGGTACGCCCGGCCCACGCGGTCGCCGATCGGGGCGTCGGCCTCTGGGGCGCCGACAAGCAGGTCCGCGAAGCCGTCGCCGTTGACGTCGCCCGCGGCGCCGACGGCCCGCCCGAAGCCCGCGCCGGCGAGGTTCGATTCGGCGGTCCAGCACGGCTCGGCGCTGAGCCCCGTGGCCGAGCCGCAATAGACGAAGACGCGGCCCTCCGTCAGCTCGGGGGCGTCGAAGGCCGCGGCGCCGACGGCCAGATCGGCGAAGCCGTCGCCGTTGACGTCACCAAGCCCGGCGAGTGCGTGGCCGTAGGCCGAATAGTCCTGGCCGCTGCTGGCCGTCCAGGCGGGCTCCGCGCTCAGGTAGCCGCGCGGGCTCGCCGTGGCGTAGGGTCCGAGCGCGAGCAGCAGCCCGAACGCAATGCCGCACCCCCGCGCCCCCCGATTCCTTGCCAACCCCCCGCACGGCTTCGCCATGTTGCCCTCCGGCCGCGGCTCGGCGTCCGCTCGACAGTTGCCGGACCCACCCCACCGCAGACCTCCAGCGTACTCGGGGCGCCGACGCGTCTCAAGGGGCCTCCCGAACCCCAATTCCCGAGAGATCTCCCATTTCGCGGGCGCACCCGGGCCCGCGCCCCGTCCGCCGCTTGACCGGCCGCGGGCCGGCCCCGATACTGCGGCCATGAACACGCCGAACCCCGTCATCGCCTCGCTCCTGCTTGCCGTGGCACTCGTCGCCGAGGGCCCAGGGGCGCTCGCCGCCCCGACCATCCTGGCCGTGCGCGGCGCGCCGGCCGAGCTGCCGGCCTTCGGCCGCTTCGAGGCCCAGATCGAGGTCGCTGCGGCGTACGACAACCCGTTCGACCCGGCGCAAGTCGCCGTCACGGCCCAGGTCGTGGGCCCGCTGCCGGCGCCGCTCGTCCTCACGGCCTTCTACTACCAGGATTTCCGCCGCGAACTCGTCGCCGGCGCCGAGGTGCTCACCCCCGTCGGCCCACCGCACTGGCGCCTGCGTTTTGCCCCGACCGTTCCGGGCGAATACCACCTCACCGTCCGCGCCGCAGACGCGACCGGCAGCGCCGAGGCCGATGGCGGCACGTTCACCGTCGGCCCCGCCGCGAGCCCCGGTTTCGTGGCGCTGTCCGCCCGCAACCCGCGCTATCTGGCTTTCCAGGACGGCTCGCCCTACGTGCCCATCGGCATCAACGTCGACTGGCCCGACGCCCGCGGCAGTTTCGCCTACGACCACTACTTCGCGAAGCTGCAGGCCGTCGGC
The DNA here is from genome assembly GCA_964422715.1 of uncultured Myxococcales bacterium. GTDB lineage: Bacteria > Myxococcota_A > UBA9042 > PWKZ01 > CAYRCM01 > CAYRCM01. Next base: position 31,650 of record CAYRCM010000027.1, read on the forward strand.
GGGAACTGGACGCGCATTTGGATGACGCACTTCCCGCCCGGCCTCAACCTCGACTGGCATGCCGACCCCTACGACCCGCGCTACGACCTCGAAGCCGCCTGGCGCCTCGACGAAATTCTGCGCCGCGCCGAGGACGCGGGCGTCTACGTGCAACTCTGCCTACAGCAGCATTCGCAGTTCGAAGCCGAGAACTGGTCGTCGTGGGCCGAAAACCCGTGGAACGCGGTGAACGGTGGCCCCCTCACCACTTCGCTCGAATTCTTCACGCACCCCGTCACGAATGCGCTCTTCGCGCGCAAACTCGGCTACGTCGCGGCGCGCTACGGTGCCTTTCGTTCCATCCTGGCCTGGGAACTCTGGAACGAGGTCGACGGCATCCTCGGCTACGACCCGGGGGTCGTCGACCCCTGGCTCGCGGAAAAGGCCGTGCAACTGCGGGCGCTCGACGTCCACGGGCACCTCATCACCAATTCCTACACCTTCCCGCCGGCGCTCGCCGCCACCCCGCGGGACTGGACGGGCATGGATCTCCGCCAGGTGCACGCCTACTTCTTCGACCCCGTGAAGGTCCTCGCGCAGAGTGCTGAGCGGCTCGGCGACGTCGGGGCGCCGGTCATCGTCGCCGAGTACGGCCTCGACATCTTCGGCAACCTCAACGCGCGCGATCCGACGGGCGTCAACCTGCACCAGACGACGTGGGCAGCGCTCGCCCTCGGGTATGCAGGCGGCGCCATGACGTGGTGGTGGGACAGCTACGTCGACCCGAACGACCTCTACGAGCGGCTGCACGTGCCGGCGCAGTTCTCCGCAGACGCGCGCTGGCTCACGCTAACCGGGCCGCTCGGCGCGGCGACGCTCGAACCCGCCGACGTGCGGCTCGAAGTCTACGGGCAGCGCGGCCCCGACTTCGCCATCGCCTGGGTGCGCGACACGCGCGGCGACTGGGACGGCCGCCCGCGGGCCGAACTGGCGCCCTGGGACAACCTCACGCTGCGCGTGCCGAGGCTCACCCCCGGCGACTGGCTGCCCGAGTTCGTCGACCCCTGGACGGGCGAGACGACCCCGGGCGCGCCGGTGGCCACCGGGGGCGACGGTGCGCTGGCTGTGCCTCTGCCGAGTTTCCGCAGCGACCTGGCGCTGAAACTGGCTCGCGCCGTCGCGCCGCCCCCCGAGCCGGAGCCCGGCGCCGAACCCGTGGCCGACGTGGCCGAATCCGCACCGTCCGACGTGGCGGAGGTGGCACCCCTCCCCGACGCCGCCGACACCGTTCTCGGCGACATCGGCCGCGATGTCGTGGCCGAGCCCGCCCATCCCGGCCGCGGGCGCGCCGGCTGCGCCGCGGGCTCCTTGGCCTCCCCATCCGCGTTCTGGACGCTGCTGCTGTTCGGTGTCGCTGCCGTCACTCGGCGCCGGCGGGCGTTGTAGGCCCCGGCCCCTCCACGAGGGCCGGCGGCTGGCTCAAGTACGTGTAGTCGATCGCGAAGTGGATGCCCCAGGCTTCGCCAAAGCCCGTGACGGGCTCCAAGTAGCCGCAGCCCACGCAGTCGGCGCCGCGCAGTTCGCTCGAAACCAGGGTCACGTACGGTTGCACCCCGAGGGACACCTGGTGGCAATCCCCGGCCCGAAAGGCCACGCCCGGCCCGATCGTCAGCCGCAGCTCGTCGCGCGTGGCGGAAATCTGGCGCGGCGGACCGTATTCGCTGCAGCCGTCGTCGGCGAAACTGCCGCACGGCCGGCTCAGGCGTTTGTCGAGGTTGATGGCGTGGCGCTCGGGCCCATACGAAAGCCCGAGGTTCAGGAGCGGCACGATGTTGCGAATGCGGCGACTCACGTCGACTTCGAGGCGCACCAGGGCCGAGCGCGGGTCCTGGAAGGGCCGGTACATGCCGGCCAGTGAGACGGCCAGCGAGAGCGGCTGACCGCGGTCTTCGTCGACGGCGCCAAACCGCACTTCGAGGCCCTGCTGCTGCATGCCGGCTTCGAGGGTGAGCTGCAGCCAGTCGAGCGCGCCGTAGCTCAGATGGCCCACCGTGTTGTAGATGTGCGGGGCCAGATACGCGAGCGGATGCACGACATAGCGCTGCGCCGAATCGCCGTGACTCTGCTCGCCGCCCGCCAAATGGAAGTGACCGGGCGCATAGCCGGCGAGGGTCATGGCGACGCCACCCGAGACGCTGCCGGCCCGCGGCAGGTCGGCCGTGCGCGGCCGCACGCCGCTCATGAAGCAGCCCGAAACGAGCCCCGCCGCGGCCAAGAGAACGAAACGGATGAGCCTGGTGGAGTGTCGCGCCGCGCTTCGAAAAATCACAACGCCCTCCGCGACGAGTTGGGCGCCCGAGCGCCCCGACTCGCGGCGGCTTCACCTTACTCGGGCCGGCCGCGGGCTGACAAATCGCGACGCGCGGACCGGTCCGGCGGCCCCGGTCAGAGGGGCTCGCAGAGGAACGGCGCCATCTCCGAGCAGGCCGAGTCCAGCAAGCCGCTCGCACTCAGGGTGAGACAGTCCTCGAAACTGCCGGGATCGTTGGGCTCGTCCGGCGCCCACGGCAGGTAGGCCGCCGGCCCGCCCGCGTCGGTGAGGAACACACCCTCGGTGGCCTCGTCGGTGATGCCGACCCACAGTCGGTCGGACAGCCCCGTGTCGCTCGCCATGGCGAGCAGCAGTTCGACCTCGGCCGCGTCGTCGGGCACGGCGAGCGTCATGCCGCGTGCGAGGCACTGGAGCTGGGCCTCGTAGCGCCGTACCCATTGCTGACAGACCACGTAGCCGCGCCCTTCGGCCGATTCCATGGCGCGGCATTCGAACGGGGTGGGTAGACAGCCGGAATCGTCGGGAACCCCGCTGCAGTCCTGGTCGAGGCCGTCGCCGCAGACCTCGGCAGCGCCCGGAAACACGGCGGGATCGCCGTCGTCGCAATCGCGCCCGCAGCCGTCGGCGCCGTCGCCGTCCCCGTCTTGCGGAGCGGGGCAGGGCGCCTCGCAGCCGTAGGTGTGCCACTCGCCGCAGAACACGTCGGCCCAGCCGTTCATGTAGCCGCCCGCGAGCGCGCAGTCTTCGTAGCCGCCCGGGTCGCTCGGTTCGCCGTGCGCCCAATCCACGAATGGCAATGGCATCCCGGAGGTCGTGCGGAAGTCGCCCTCCGTCACGTCGTCGGTCGCGTTGATCCAGAACGAGCGGGCGTCGACGCCGAGCATCGAGGCCGTGTCGCCCCACCAACGGGCCTCGGCGGCGCTGTCGATGACGAGCAGTTCGAGGCCGCGCCGCGCGCAGTCGGCGACCGCCCCTGGGAAGTGCGCCGCATTCGGGCAGAAGACGTAGCGGCGCGCGCCACGGAACGCTTCGAAGCACGGCGCCGGACAATCCGGCCGGTCGTCGGCCTTGCCGCTGCAGTCCTGGTCGATGCCGTCCTCGCACACGTCGACCGCCTCCGGGTGGACCGTCGGGTCGGTGTCGTCGCAGTCGGTGCCGCACGTCGCGGTCGACGCGTACCCGTCGCCGTCACCGTCGCGCGGCGCCTCGGTGCACGGTTGCTCGCAGATGACGCGGTGCAGGACGTCGCAGGTGGTGTCGTTCCACTGCAGGGCGCCCCACATTTCGGCGCAGTTCTCGCCGCCGCAGCAGTTGTTGGGCTCGCCGCCGCTCCACGGCAAGTAGGCCGCCACGTCCCCGTCGGCGTAGCGCCAGACCCCTTCTTCGGCCTCATCGTTGACCCCGGCCCAGACGTCCCAAACCCCGATGTCGCCGAACAGCGCGTCGACGAGCGCGGCCTCCTGAACCGACTCGATGCGCGCCATGGCCGCCCCCATGGCCCCGCAGTGCGCGACCGAATCGGCGTGGTTGCGCGGGGTCGTGCAGAACAGGTAGCGGCGGCCGCCCTCGGCGCGTTCGATGCAGTCGGGACAGCCCTCGCCGTTGTCGAGGTAGCCGTCGCAGTCCTGGTCGATGCCGTCGCTGCACACGTCGACGGCGCCCGGGTGCACGTCGGGGTTGCCGTCGTCGCAGTCGCGCCAGCCGGCGACACCGTCGCCGTCGCCGTCGAGCGTCACCGAGGCGACGAACTCGCGCGCCTGCTGGACGCGGATGTCCAGGAACTCGCGCAGGCCCTGCACGCCCGCATCGAAGTCGCCTTCGCCGGCCGGCTTGCGGGGATCCGCTTGCACGTACGGCCGGATGAGCGCTGCCCAGTACGCAACGCGCATGTCGAGCGGGGTGGCCTCCACCACGTCGGCGACCTCGGCCACCGCGGCCACGTATCCATCGAAACACGCCGGAATGCCGCGGCAGCGCGCGAACAGCAGCCCGTAGCCGTCGTGGAAACTGCGCTGGTCGCTGAAGGTCTGGTCGGTGCCCCAGGCGAGCAGATGGAAGAGGCCGGCGGCATCGGAGGCGATGAAGTAGTTGTTGACCGCCGGGGCATAGCCATCCCAGTGCCCGATGAACTGCTCGACGGCCATCATGCGCAGCATCTCGGGCCAGTCGGCGACCGTCGAAATGGCCTCGAGCCAACCTTCGTCGGGCCCGTTGACCGCGGCAACAAACGCCGTGAGGTCGTCGAGTTCGGTTTCGTCGCCCTCGTCGAGCGCGAGATCGGCCGACGTGATGTCGATGCCGTACTCGCCCTCGAAAAGATGCCGGTAGCCGCCAAACTGCGTATCGAGCCAGCGGTCGTCGTATTCCTCGAGGTTCAGGTAGAGCCCGTAGTCTTCGCCATCGACGCGCACCCAGGCGTAGGCCGTGCGCGGGGCGGGCACGCCGAGGGCGGCGAACAGCCGGTAGGCCGTCGCCTCGTGCACGAACGACCCGTCCTGCATGAAGTTGTTGAGCACCAGGGTTTCGAGGCCGTGCAACGTCTGCCCAGCGACATAGCGGTCGATGTCGATGCGGAACGCGGCCTTGCCCGCGAGCGTCTGGAACGAACCGTACTTGCCCTTGAGCCGCACGCCGACCGTCAGGACGGAGGTTTCGAGCTCGGCCGGCGCGGCAATGCGTAGCGTGCCCACGACATAGTTGTAGGGCTGGATGTCGAGCGCGGCGCGCGCCTCCGGGCTGAGGCCCAACTCGAACTCGACGACCTGGCCGTCCTCGAACAGGCTGGCGCTGTCGTCGACGTACGCTTCGTTCGGCTCGCCGGGGGTGGCTCGCGTGGCCTGCCAGGGGCCGCGGGCGTCGGGCAGTCGACCCCAGGTGGTCGTGCGGCGCATGGCGACGAACTCGGCCCGGTCGACGCGCGCGCCGTTCGGGGCGATGAGATCGATGGTTTCGCCATCGCAGTCGATGCCGAAGGTGAGCCCGTCCTCGTCCTCGTCCTGGCGCGAGACGACGAACAGGCCGCCCGGTGCGATGGCGACCCCGGCGGGCACGACGTAGCGGTGGCGGGCCTCACCACCGCCGTCGGTCAGGATGAAACCGGCCGCGTTGGCCGTCCGGGTGCCGGCATTCGCGACCTCAATCCAGGCCCGCCCGGCACAGTTGAGCTCGTTCAACACGAGGGCCGGCGGCTCGGGCGTCGTGTCGGCGGCACCGCCGTCGGGCGGTTCGGTGCCGTCGCGCCCAGGCGTGCCGGCGTCGGGTGCGGTGTCGGGCGCGTCGGCGAGCTCGGTGTCGCTCGGCGCGGCACCGTCGACCTCCGCCTCGGCCACCTCGCCCGACGGGCCGACGGCGCTGTCGCAGCCACCCAGTAGCCAGAAGCCAAGCCAGAACCAAATGCCGCGGACCCACGGCCCCTTCATCGGGCCCCTCCTCGTTCCAGGGCGAATCGCCTCACGGAAGTGCGTCGATGGCGTCGCGAATGCGTACCCAGTCGGCCAGGAACGCATCGTAGATGACCGGATCGTCGATTTTCAGCAGCGTTTCGTCGTTGCCGCGCAGCGCCGGACCCGTGTAGTTGTGCGAGCCCGTCCACACGAGTTTGGCCCCCGTGGCCCCGTAGTAGCCACCTTCGATGAGCAGGTACTTCGAGTGGATGGACACGTCGTTCACGATAGGGAACAGGCGCACGGTGACATTCGCGGCCTCGAGCACGTCGACCACGTCGTCGCCGGGATAGTCGGGCGGCTCGTCGCGCAGCAGCACCGAAACGGCACAACCGGCCCGCTTGGCGGCGGCCAGCGCCTCGGCCACTTCGAGCCGGCCGTCGGTGAAAAACGCCATGGCCACGCGGATGCGGGTGCCGGCCACGGCGCAATCGGCGTTCTCGATGACGCTCACGACCGTGTCGCCGGAGGCGCGTGGAAAGAAGTAGGCCTTCGTGCCCGTGTCGCCGACGGCCGACCAGTAGTAGTCCAGGTTGCGGCGGTCGGCCGACAGGTCGTCCCAATAGGTGCGGTAGGCCGTGTGCAGCGCCGCGTCGTTGCGGATGATGACCGTGTTGTTGTACTGGCGCAATTGGGGGTTCGTCGCGTTGGCCGAACTCTGCAGCACCACGTTGCGCGAGCCGTCGTCGAGCGCCGAGAACACGATGAATTTGTTGTGGTTGATGCCCGTGCCGAGGCAGCCGCCCGAGTCGGCGCACTCCTGACACACGATGACGTTGCCGGCGCCGAGTCCCGCCTTGAGCGTGGCGAGCGCCACGTAGTCCTCGCAGCCCGGGTGCACGTTGTTGTTGCCGATGATGACCCGCACGTCGACGCCGCGGTCGTGCGCCGCGACGAAGGCGTTGGCCACGCGCGCGCGGCTGAAACCGTAGTAGGCAGCGCGTACGACCGACCCGGGGCTCGCCTGGCCGAGCACGTCGACCACCAGGTCTTCGAGGGTCGCGTCGTTGCCGCCGTCGACCTGTGGGAACGTGAAGAACGCCTGCTTCTGCGGCGGCGGCACGGGCGGCGACGTCTCGTCGGGTCCGGGGACGTCGGCCGGAGCGACATCGGGAACCCCGGGCGTGTCGCCGAGGCCGCCGTCGGCCGGGCCGAGGTCGGGCAACGTCGGGAGGTCGACGACCGGGGTGTCCGGGCCGTGGAGGTCGGGAACCGGCAGGTCCGGCGGTTGGGGCACGTCGTCCCGCCCGTCGACCGGGGATCCGTCGGGGCCAAGCGCGTCGAATGGGGTCGTGTCGCCGTTGCCGAGATCGGGCCCTGGCGGCGTGTCGAACAGGCCGCCGGCGTCGGGGGCCGCATCGGCGGCCCCGCCGTCGCTGCCGCTCATGTCGGGCACGACGGCGGCATCGCCGAGGCCGTCGGGTGCGGCCGCGTCGCGGCTGTCGGGCCGTGGGGCGAGCGCGTCGAAGCCGTCACCGGGGCCCGCGACATCGGTCGCGCCGTCGTCGGGCGCTGCATCGCCGAAGCCGTCCGGTCCCGGACCCCCGAGGTCGCCCAGCTCGCCGAGCGGCGCGTCGCCGGGCGCGGACAGGTCGGGCGCCCCGTCGGGTTGGGCCGCGGCGTCGCCATCGGGCGCGATGCCGTCGATCGGGGGCACGGGCGTCGACGTGAACCCGCAGGCGCCGGCCAAACCGCCCAAGACTGCCACGAAAACAAGAGAAATCCGTTGTCTGGAACCCGTGCCGCGCATCGCTCAGCGTCTCCCTGCCGGGCCGCTCCGGGCGGGCCCGCGGGCCCATCATGACCGCAGCGCCGTCCGGTTACAAGGAGGCCGGGCGGCCCTGCGCGCCTCGCCGAGGGCCGTGGCGCGTACCGCCGCCATGCCGAGGCCGTACGTTTCCGCGAGGGCGCTGCACGGGCCCGGCGTGCGCGGCCAAGGGACTCGCTTGCGCCAGCCTTGACAGCTCCCCGCAGGCGGCCATCTTCTTGCCGCGCGCGCTGGCCTGGCCCAAGACCGGCGCGGCCCACCGAGGAGGTCGACCATGTTGCTCAGAATCGCGGCGTTCGCTGCTCTCTTCGCCTGCGTGACCGTCCGTCCAGCCGTGGCGGCTGAGGCCCAACCGGCCGCCGCGCCGCCCGCGGAGATCCCGGCCGCGCCGATCTCGGCGCCCGACCCGGAGCCCGCCGCGCCGAAAGACCCCGCGACAGCGCCGGTAGAGCCGGCGGCGCCCGTCCCGCCGCCGAGCGCGCCCGCGCCGTTCGTCCAGGTGCGACTCGCGGCCGAACTCGGCATGTTGGCACCCCTCGCGCATCGGTTGCAGTTCAGCAAGGGCAATTCGCGCTTCGACTACGTGGGCGAGGGCGGCCAGGACACCCTGTTCTTCTTCGCGCGCATTGCGGCCGAACTCGAACTGGCGCAGCGCCACACCCTCACCCTCCTCTACCAGCCCCTCGACCTGCGCACGAGCGCCGTCGCGAAGCGCGATTTGACGATCGACAACGTTTCGTTTCCCGAAGGAACGCCGCTCGACCTGCGCTACGGTTTCGATTTCTACCGGCTGAGCTACCTCTACGATTTCTTCCCGCAGGCGCGGGCCGAACTGTCCATCGGCGCCTCGCTGCAGCTGCGCAACGCCTACATCGTGTTCACGTCGGCCGACGGTTCCGATCGCGTGTCCACCCGCGACATCGGTCCCGTGCCGCTCTTCAAACTGCGCGGCAAGTACGTCTTCGACAGCGGGTTTTGGCTCGGCGGCGAGCTCGACGGCATCTACGCCCCCATCAAGTACCTGAACGGAGGCGCGAGCGACGTCGTGGGGGCGCTCCTCGACCTCTCCGTGCGCGCGGGCTTCCGCATCACCCGGGCGCTCGACCTCTTCCTCAACGTGCGCTACATCGGCGGCGGCGCCGAGGGCACGAGCGACGACGACGCCGGCCCCGGCGACGGCTACAACTCCAACTGGCTGCATTTCCTGACGGTCTCCCTCGGTACCGAGGTGCACCTGCACGAGATTTTCTGAGCCCGGGGCGCCCCGACCGGGGCCGGCGGTGGGCGGCGCCCAATGGCCCTCCGTCGGTCAGCGCCACCAAGCCTCGCGGCGCCCCCGCGCGCCTCCCGCCCCTCGCCTCGGGCCCCGCGGCCGATGCGCGGGCCGCCGGACCAGACCGCTCCACCGCGCAGTCCACTCGCACGTTTCCGGTTTCGGGAGCTTGCCCGCCGTGCCGGCCAGCTCCGCCGCCAGCCGGCGTCTCGCGGGCCGTTTTCCATTTCGGGGCCGGACCACGCCCCGCGGGCTTGGCCTGTCCAGCGATGTGGACAGCGGCGTCTCCTCGTCCACTTCGCAGCGCCATCGTTTCGCTGGCGGCTGCCGGACCGGGGCGACCGCCGTGCCCGCTATCCGCCGCCCCAACGCAGGGGACCAACGCTCGTCGCCGCCGATGATCCGGCGCCGCACGGCGGGTCGCCGGCGATGCGCTCCCGGTGCCCCGCGCGGCCGAACGCCAGTTCGACGCGAGAGGATGACGACCCGTGACCTCCACCACCCGTTCCGGCGACCCGCAGCGGCGCCTCCCCGAGTGTCCCCTGCCCCCCGCGGCACCGACCTCGCCGTCGGGCCCCGATTGCGTTGGCGCCCGCACCGATCCGGGCCGCGACAGGCCCATGCCGAGCCTCGGGCCCAATCGTCCCCGTCCCATGCCGCCCGACGCCCCTCCAACCGGCCCTGTCTGCGCGTTGGCGGCAGATCCCGGCGCCGCGCGTGCGTTGACACCTCCAAGCCGAGCGTCTACCCTCGCCAATCGGACGCCCGATCTACCTATGTCGCGGGGGCGCGCGATGAGCTGGGGAGCGAGAACGCTGGCGCTGCGAGACGAAGAGCCGTCGCGGCCTCTCACGTCTTGCCCCGCCTCGCTCACGCCGTCGTCGTCCATCCCGCCCGACCCGGCGCCGGCCTGCGCGGACCGACCGTCGCCCGGTGTCGCCGGCTCACCGGGTGCGCTGCCCGCTCCTGATCTGAGACGGGTCCACGACGAGCGTCGGGCTGCAGGCCGCGATGCCCGCGAGGCGCCCGCCACCCCAAGCGCCCGGTCGGCGCCCATTTCTGCCCCCGGGCCCATGCCCGCCAGGATGCCCGCCGGCGTGCCGGGGCAGGCCGGCGCCGCCGGCGACCGCGCTGCGCTCCTGGGCCGCGGCGTCGCGTTGCCCGCTGCGGCAAGCGCGTTGCCGACGCCGGATCCTGCCCGTTCGGTTTCACGCGAGTGCAACCCGGCCCGCTCGTCCCCAGTGCCCGCGCGTGGCGCGCGAGAGGGGGCATCCCCGGCAACCCCCGGCGTCTGGCTGCGGGAGCCCCCGGGCCGCCCGTTGGCCGAGCGTGCATCGAGCGCAGCGGCGCAGGCGCCCGGTCGGCACGTGTCCCCCGACTCGTTGGCGGCCTACCTGTCGCCGGAGAGCGCGGGCTGGTCGCCCTGCGACCCTGCGAGCACGCCGGAAGAGAACGCGGTCCGCTCCGCGAGCCGAACCGCCGCGGCGCCACGCCGCACCGCCGAAAAAGGGGGCGCGGCGCCGAGCGGTGCTGCGAACGGGCCGCCGGCGGCCTCAGGGCGCGAAGCAGCGGCGCCCAATCTGGGCGAAGCGCCAGGCTCCGCGGCGGCGAGCGGCGAAACCGGCACGGGACGGCCGCTGGTTGCGGTCTGCGTTGCCGCCGGAGAGGCCCCAGCTGCCTGGCGCGAGGCAGCGGCGCCCCACACGGGCGGTGCAACGTGCGCCGCGACGGCGGGCGGCGAGACCGGCACCGGTTCGTCGGCGAGGGCGGTGGGCGGCCAGGCACCCCCTTTGCCGGTCGCAC
>CAYRCM010000027.1:42347-45121 GCA_964422715.1 uncultured Myxococcales bacterium
CACCCCCTTTGCCGGTCGCACGGGACGTGGGCGAGGCTCCGACCGAGCCAGCCTCCGGCGCTCCCTGGCCCGAATCTACGGGCGACGGTGTGTCTTCGGCCCGGCCCGCCTCCGGCGCCGCGGCCGGTCGTGCCCCGACCATCCGGGAACGGGCGCGCGAGGCGATGCGCATGCGGCACCTCAGCCCGCGCACTGAGGCCGCGTATCTCCTGTGGATGCGGCGGTTCTACGAGTTCCACGGGCGCACGAGCCCCACGAAACTCGGCACGGAGCATGTAGCCGCCTTTCTCAGCGCTCTCGCCAGCGACGGGCACGTGGCGGCCTCGACGCAGACGCAGGCGTTTTCGGCCTTGCTGTTTCTCTATCGGCATGTGCTCGGACGCGAGTTCGGCGATCTGGGGCAAGTCGTTCGGGCGCGCAAGCCGAAGCGCCTGCCCGTGGTGATGACGCGAACCGAGGTCCGGGCGGTGCTCGCCCAACTCAAAGGCCCCCTTTGGCTCATGGCCTCGCTGCTCTACGGGGCCGGTTTGCGGCTGAGCGAGTGCTTGCGGCTACGGGTTCAGGACGTCGACTTCGAGCGCAACGAGATCCTCGTGCGCTCGGGCAAGGGCGACAAGGACCGCGTGACCATGCTGCCCGAGTCGCTGAAGCGGCCGCTCGAAAAACACCTGCGGCGGGTCCGAGCCCTGCACCAGAGAGACCTGGCCGACGGCTGGGGCTGCGTGCTCATGCCGAACGCCCTCAGCCGGAAGTACCCGAACGCGGCTGCCGAATGGCGCTGGCAGTGGGTCTTTCCGCAGGAGAGGCGCTGGCGAAACCGCGAGACCGACGAGCAGGGCCGCCATCATGTCGACCCGACGGTGCTCCAGAAGGCCTTCAAACTGGCGGTCGAACGGGCGAAGTTTGCGCGCCGTGCAAGTTGCCACACGTTGCGCCACTCCTTTGCCACGCATCTGCTCGAAGTCGGCTACGACATCCGCACCGTTCAGGAACTGCTTGGTCACAGCGACGTGCGTACGACCATGATATACACGCACGTCCTCAACCGCGGCGGCCGAGGTGTGCGCAGCCCGGCCGACAACCTTTGAGGTCCCGATGGCCACCGCGTCTTACACGGAAACCGCACAACCCCCTCGCTCCCGCGTCCACCCCACGCGCGCCCGAGGCAGCCACCGAGCCCCGCTCGCTTGCGGGCCGCCCCCACCGACACCCCACGCGGACGCCCACGCACCGCCCGCCGCCTTCGCCGGAACCGTGGAAGGAGTGGTTCGGCGGGCTGTGAGCAAAGCCGGAAAACGGCGCGGCTTGAGCGCTCCGTCAAGCATTTGGCGGCCCTGCGGCTTGACCGTGTGCGCCTACCGGAGCAAACGGAGATGTCGTGACGGAACTCGATCAGACGGCGCACGATGACTCGATATCTCATGGACAGTCGAGAGCGTAACAATGTTGGACATCTACACAAAGCGTGAGATCACCAGCCCATCCGATGAGCACATCCTGCTCTGTGCCCTAGGGGGTCGACTCAGGTCACGGTCCCTGATTGACCAGACGACGAACGCCGAGTTCGGCCGCACGATCGACGCCTCCCTGTCGCGCATGGTCCAGTTCTTTCGTTTGGTCTTCCATGCTCGGTCTGGGACGGGCGAGGATCCGCCAATGCTTCGAGGGCTCCAAGGAGACGATGGTGAGCGCTATGGCTTGTTGCCGAAGGGAAGGCCCCAACTCGGGACACCTCGTGCGAGCTTCGAGAAACAGCAAGACGGCAAAACGCTGATCCAGGCACGCGCCAGATCGCCGCAAGAACTTCGGAACCTACTCGCCCGGCCACTTGCGAAGTTGGGCCACAATGTGGATGCCGTGGTTCCGCTGGCGCGCGAACATTCCGAGGCCGCTCCCAAGATGCATGTGCCGTTTCGATTGGGACCCGAGGAACGCCGTTGTGTCGCGAAGATGGCGTGCAACCTGTTCGCGCACAAGCAGAAGGATGCATTCCTTGGCCCTGGATTCGACGCGATTCGCAACTTTGTCCTTCAGGGTCAGGGAGATGGACTGTCACTGGTGCAGATCTCTTCCCGGCCGTTCGCGCTGCAGGACGCAGCGCCGATCGGAGAGTTGGACCACCTCGCATTGGTGACGGTGGACGAAGCAGGTGAGACTCGCGGTTTCGTTGCCCTCTGGCGGCATCTACAATTCATCGTCGCGTTGGGATCGGCGGAAGCGCTTCGTGGCACAGCGGCATCCTATCGGGTGGATCAGATTGGCGGTCGGGAGCGCACCGATCACGAGGCCGACCTGTCCCTACTGGACAGCCTCAAGGCTGCGCCGTCCAATGCGGACTTCGACACGCAACGTCGCGCGGTCAATGAGGCTCTCAGCAAACTCGTGAGTCGTACGATGGAGCAGAGTTTCGATAACGCCAGGCGCGATCTGGTCTCGGAGGCATTGCACGAGGTTTTCCACGACGTGCCCGAAGGTGCGGTGATGACGCAGGAAATGCTGGACAAACTCGTGTCCATTGTGTCACAGCGGTTAGGCAGTCTTCTGGCACGAGCGGGCCGACTGGACGACGAGTGAGCAGGCGCCGATGGTCCCTTGGGACGCAATCTCCAAAGCCAGTGCGGAAAGCCGCCGAACCCGGGCGTTCAGCGGACTCACTTCGTTCGCCGCTGACGCCCCAGGCGTTGGGTGGCGCCTTGAGCCGCTACCGTTCAGCGGGTGTCAGAACGCACGTTTGAAAACCAGAGGGGTTACTGCTTGCCCGATCAGTCGTCCGC
>CAYRCM010000028.1:0-44718 GCA_964422715.1 uncultured Myxococcales bacterium
AGCGGCGGGCACCCGCCCCAAGACCGGCCGTGATGACCGGCCGGGCGAGGCCCCGGCCGCCGCCGCGGCCCCGGCGGCTCCGGCCCCGGCGCGCACCGATCCCAAGCCGGCGGGCAAGCCGTCGTCGGCCGACGATTTGCTCGACCAACTCGCCCGCAAAAACGATCCGGCGGCCGGCGGCGGCGCCGGGGGCCCTGGCGGGGCAGCGGCCGGCGGCGGCAAGGAACGGCTCAACCCGGTCGAGATCAAACGCGTGGTCGGCGGCGCTGCCGGGCGCGTGAAGAGCTGCTACAACGCCACCGGGCCGCGCCAGGAAGGCACGGTGTTCATCCGCACCCGCATCACCATCTCGGGGTCGGGCAGCGTCACCGATGCCGCCGTGGTCAACGCGCCATTCTCGGGCACCGCCACCGCCTCCTGCGTGGTCGATGCGCTGCGCTCCATCAAGTTCCCGTCGTTCTCCGGCGACTCCCAGACCGTCAACGTACCTTTCAAAGTTCAGTAGTTGCGTCGCCCGCCGGCGCCCGCGGCCGCGGCGCCCGCGCGTTTCTCGCGTCGGACACCGAGAACCCGGCGACGCGCCGAGGTCCGACCGAATGGAGGCGGGCGCAAGCGTAAGGCCGCCAGCGGATTTGGGCGCAGTCGCAGCAGCGCTCCGCCGAACACCCAGTCGGCGAAGCCGTCAACGCGATTGGCCCCGGATTCGCTTGCGAAACCCGCTGTGGGTGACGGATTGTGGACAAGGGGCGCACTTGCGCTCGGCCCCGCGAGGCTGGTAGGTTTCACGAACCGACCGTCTCGGGGGTGCAGCGCCCGTCATGCCGTCCGAAACGAACAAGCCGAGTTCGTGCCTCGCGCCCGACGCCGCCGCGCTCGCCGCGGTTGGGCGGGCCTTCTTCGACGAGACCGACGACGCCGTGCTCGTGGTGCGCGACGGACGCATCCTGCTGCGCAACGCTGCGGCGGCCGCCCACTTCGGCGACCGGAGCGACGCAAGCGTCGTGGCAGCCCTGGTCGCACCGCCGCCCGCCGCCGAGCCGCCGCCATTCGACGTCCGGCTGCGCGACATGGCCTTGCCCGACGGCCCGGCCAGTCTCGTCGTCGTGCGCGACGTGTCCGAACGGCGACGCGCCGAACGGGCGCTGCGCGAGGCCTGCGACAACTACCGCACCATCGTCGACACCACGCATGACATCGTCTGGACCCAGGACGGCGAAGGGCGTCTCACCTTCATCAACCGGCGTGGCGAAGAGGTCACGGGGCATCTTGCCGCCGACTGGATCGGCAAGCAGCTCGAACCCGTGGTGCACCCGGACGACCGGCCGCGCGTCGCCGCGGCCATCGCCGGGGCCCTTGCCGGACAGCCGCAAACCTACGAGACCCGGGTGCTCACGCACCGGGGCGGCGCGTTGACCCTCCGCGTCACCAAGGTGCCCCGCTTCGAAGGCGGACGCGTCGTCAGTCTGGTGAGTTTCGCCATCGACGTGACCGACCGCAAGGTGGCCGAAGCCGCGCTCGCCGCCGAGCAGGAACGGTTGGCCGTCACGCTGCGCAGCACGCGCGAGGGCGTCATCACCACCGACAACGACGGCCGCATCACGCTGCTCAACCGCAGCGCCGAGCGCCTCACCGGCTGGCCGCGCGATGAGGCCACCGGCCGCCCGCTCGGCGACATCCTGCACCTCGTCGACGAGCGCACGCGGCAGCCGTTGAGCCACCGCCCCGAATACCTCGACGCCGCGGCCCTCGTCGACGGCGTGTCCATCCCGCAGGCCGTGCTGGTGCGCCGCGATGGCGGCGAACGCATCATCGCGGCCAGCGTGTCCCCCATGCGCGACACCGACGAGCGCATCCTGGGGCTCGTGCTCGTGCTGCGTGACATCACCGAGCAGCGGCGCGTTTCCGCCGAGCTGCAACGGGCCGAAAACCTCGATGCGCTGGGGGTCCTGGCGGCGGGCATCGCCCACGATTTCAACAATATCCTGACGGCGGTGATGGGCAGCCTGAGTCTCGCCCGGCGCCACCTCGACGACCCGGCAGGCGTGCTCGCCCACCTGCGCCGGGCCGAACAGGCTGCGGCGCGCGCGCGCGACCTGACGGGGCAACTCCTGACGTTCTCGAAAGGCGGGGCCCCGGTGCGGCGGCCTGCGTCCATCGGCGACCTGCTGCGCGAGACCGCGGGATTCGTGCTGCGCGGCTCCAATGTGCGCTGCGACGTGCGCATCCCCGGCGACGTGTGGCCCGTTGAGGTCGACGAGGGCCAGATGAGCCAGGTGTTCAACAACCTCATCATCAACGCCGCGCAGAGCATGCCGCTCGGTGGCGTCATCCGGGTCGCCGCGTCCAATCTGCCAAACGCGCAGACGGCGTTCGAGGCCGCGGACGAACTCGCGCTGGGCCGCTACGTGCGCGTCGACGTGCAGGACCAGGGCAGCGGCATCGCGCCCCAGCACCTGGAGCGCGTTTTCGATCCGGGCTTCACCACCAAGCCGAGCGGCAGTGGGCTCGGGCTGGCATCGGCGCGCTCCATCGTCGAACGCCACGGCGGGCACATCGCCGTCTCGTCCGAACTCGGCCAGGGCACCACGTTCCGCGTGTACCTGCCGGCGAGCGAACGACAGCCTGCACCGCCCCCGCCGGTGCCCCCCAACCCGCGCCGCGGCGTCGGGCGCATCCTGCTCATGGACGACGACGCGGGCATTCGCGAGGTGGCGCGAAGCATGCTGCGCGACGAGGGCTACTCGGTCGACGTCGCCGAAGACGGCACGCAGGCCGTGCGCCTCTATGCGGCAGCCATCGGCGCCGGGCGGCCCTACGACGCGGCGGTCATGGACCTGACCATTCCGGGCGGCATGGGCGGGCGGGAGGCCGCCGAGCGCATCCGCGCGCTGCACCCCGCAGCCCGCCTCATCGTGGCCAGCGGCTACAGTCACGACCCCGTGCTGGCCCGCCACCGCGAATTCGGCTTCGACGGGGTGCTGTGCAAACCCTACGACCTCGAACGGCTTGAGGCCGCCCTCCAGGCGCTGCTCGCGCCGGCCGAAAGCGCCGCCCCGCTCAGCCCGGAGCCGTAGTCGGCGCCCTCAGGGCGCCGTCCAGCGGCCGAGCCAGGCCAACACCGTCTCGTGCCATTGCAGGCTGTTCTGTGGCTTCAGCACCCAGTGGTTCTCGTCGGGAAACCACAGGAATTGCGAGGGGATGCCGCGCCGCTGCAGCGCGTTGAAGGCGGCCAGCCCTTGGGTCGCCACCACGCGAAAGTCGAGTTCGCCGTGGACGACGAGCGTGGGCGTCTTCCAGTTGCCGACGAACTCGATGGGGTTGTGCTTCGCGTAGCCGCTGGGGTTGTCCCACGGGGTGCCGCCATGCTCCCACTCGGGAAACCAGAGTTCCTCGGTGTCGAAGTAGGCGAAGCGCTCGTCGAGGTTGCCGTCGTGCGCGACGAGGCAGCGGAACCGGTCGGTCTGGCCGGCGATCCAGTAGATCATGTAGCCGCCGTACGACGCGCCGAGCGCCGCCGCACGCTGCCCGTCGAGGAACGGGTAGCGCGCGAGCGCCGCGTCGAGGCCCTTCATCAGGTCTTCGTAGGGTGCGCCGCCCCAGTCGTGGCGGATGGCGTCGGTGAACGCCTGGCCGTAGCCGGTGGAGCCGTGGAAGTCGACCATGACCGCGGCGTAGCCGGCCCCGGCGTACACCTGGGGATTCCAGCGGTAGTGGAAGTGGTTGCCAAAAGAGCCCTGCGGCCCGCCATGCACGAGAAAGGCGATCGGGTAGCGCCGGCCGGGGTCGAAGTTGGCGGGTTTCACGAGGTAGGCCATGACCGTGTCGCCGTGGGCGCCCACGAACGTGAACTGCTCGGCGGCGCCGAGCCGCAAGGCGCTCAGACGCTCGTCGTTGAAGTGGGTCAGCGCGCGCGCCCCGCTGCCGTTCGGGCGGCACGTCCAGACCTCGGCGGGGCCCTGGAGCGAGTCGTGGAGGAACACCACGTTGGCGCCGGCCGCCCGCACCGCGGCGTTGGTGCCGTCGCGGACGAGTTCACGGGCCTCGCCCGTGCGCGCGGAGACGGCGAACAGGCTGTGCTGGCCGAGATGGTCGGCTGCCGCGAGGATGGCGTCGCCCGCGGGGGCCCAGACGATCTCGCCCGGCGAGCGGTCCCAGGCTTCGGTCAGCGTCCGCGCGTTGCCCGCCGGCCACGGCAGGAGCCGAATGCGCTGCCGGTCGGCCTCGAAGCCCGGCCGCGTCATGGACAGCAAGGCCAGGGTCTTGCCGTCGGGCGAAAATGCGGGGGCCGTGTCGGCCGCCGGGTTGTCGGGCGTGAGGTTGCGCGGGGCCGCGTTGCCGTCGAGCGGCGCATAGAACAGATCGGTGTTGGTGCTCCAGGCCTCTTGCCGCCCGGCGTTCTTCGCGACGAAGACGAGGCCACGGCTGTCGGGCGCAAAGGCCAGCTCTTCGACCCCGCCCCAGGGCTGGGTCGGCGCGTCGGCGTCCATGCCGCGCATGAGGTCGACGGGCGCGCCGCCCGCCACCGGGACCGCAAAAACATGACGCCGCCGGCCGTCCTTCCAGGTGTCCCAGTGACGCACGAACAGCCGCTCGTAGAGCCGCCCGCTGGCCTTGCGCGCTTCCTGCTCACGCAACCGTTCGACGGTACAGGCAAGGTCGGGGCAGTCGGCGAATACCATGAGGCTCACGGCCAGCGTCCGACCGTCGGGCGAGAGCGCCAGGTGCTCGACGTCGAGTGGCAAGTCGGTGACCGGCTCGGCCTCGCCGCCGGCGACCGCGATGCGCCAGACCTGCGAGCGACCGCTTCGCGTCGAGAGGAAGTAGACCTGGCGGCCGTCGGGCGCGAAGCACGGCGAGAAGTCGCCGGCCGGATGCGTCGTCAGGCGCCGCAACCCGCTGCCGTCGCTCTGCACGAGCCAGAGGTCGGCGCGGGACGCGTTGGCCTCGAGGTCGATGGTGCGCACGACGAAGGCCACGAGCCGGCCATCGGCCGACAGCGCCGGCTCGCCGAGGCGCTGCATGCTGAGAAGGTCGCGCACCGCGAAGTCGCGCACCGCGGGCGCCGCGTCGGCCGCGGCCGGCGCGCCGAGCAGCAACAGACTGAGCAGGCAGACCCCAGTACGCGAGAACCGGACACACTCCTGAGGCATGGTGGGCTCCTTTCCGCGCGGCCCTGTGAGGGCGTCTCATCGTGCCAGAGGGGCCGCGGAGTGTCACCCCCGAACCGGGCCGTCCGGCGGACCTTTACGGGCCGGGGCCGGCCGTGGTAGCCACGAGCCGCTCGCACCGGCGGGGGAGGTTTCTGCCCATGGTTGCCTCGTTCGTTCTGCTCGCCCTCGGTCTCGTCGCCGCCTGGCTCGCCTGGAACGCCGTGTATCCGGTCCGGCGCCTGGCCGTGGCCGCCCTGTTCGCCTTCATGCCGAGTTGGCTCGTCGCCGAGCTGCCGCTGCACGTCATCGCGTTCCAGCTCGGCACAACGGCTCTGCTCCTGGCTCTCGGGGCGCTCGACGCCTGGCCAGGCTGGCTCGGGCTGCTGCTGCACGGCGCCGCGTGGCTCGCGCTGGCCGTCGAATTTGGCCGGGCGTTTCGGGTGCGTGCGCCCATCGCCGCGGCCCTCACGGCCGGGCTGGGCCCTGACTACGAGCGGGAGATCGCGCCGGCGCTGGCCGCCGCGCTGCCACGCACCCTGTCGGTACGTCGCCTCGTCAACCCCGCGGCCCTCGCCGATCGGCGCGTCGTCCTGCAGCGCAACATCGTCTTCGGTCACGCGGGCGAAACGCCGCTGCGGCTCGACCTCTACCGGCCACGCACGGCCGCCGGTGCGCTGCCGACGCTGCTCTTCGTGCACGGCGGCGGCTGGGTCATCGACCACAAGCAACACCAGGGGCAGCCGCTCCTCTGGGGGCTCGCGGCCCAGGGCTGGCTCTGCGTCACGGTCGACTACCGCCTGAGCCCTGCCGCCACGTTCCCCGACCACCTCATCGATGTGAAACGGGCCATCCACTGGCTCAAGACCGCCGGCCGCGCGTACGGCGCGCACCCGACGGACATCGTCGTCTCGGGCCTGTCGGCGGGCGGCCACCTGGCCGCGCTCGCGGCACTCACGCCGAACGACCCGCGCTACCAGCCGGGCTTCGCGGACAGCGACACGCGGCTCGCCGGCTGCGTGTCTTTCTATGGGGTCTACGACTTCCTCGACCGGCACGGCTGCTGGCAGAACCCCGGCATGGCCGGCCTGCTGCGCAAGACGGTGATGAAGGTCCGCCCGGACGAGGCCCGCGACGCCTACGAAGCCGCCTCGCCCATTGCGCAGGTGCGCCGCGACGCGCCGCCCTTCCTGCTCGTCCATGGCACGCGCGACACGCTCGTGCCGGTGGCCTCGGCACGGCATTTCGCGGCCGCGCTGCGGGCCGTCTCGACCGCGCCCGTTGTGTACATGGAGGTGGCGGGCGGGCAGCACGCCTTCGACGTGTTCCCGTCGGTGCGCTCCGAACTCACGCTGCAAGGCACATTCCGCTTTCTGGCCTGGCTACGCTCGGCGCGCTTCGGAGGCCAGGTGGGCGGCGGCGCGGAAACGGGAGGCGCGGGGCGGGTGGATCAGTCTGCGGCGTAGCCGGGCAGCGTCTCTTTGTCTTCGGACCAGGCGTCGGCGGGACAGGTCTCGGGGCGCAGGCCGCTCCAGGACGGCAGCAGGTCGCACTCGTCGGCGAGCGGCACCACGGCCACCGGCGGCGCGAGTTGCCCGAGGTCGTTGACCTGCACGCCGAGCGCCGAAATCGAGTACAGGAACGTCTCGATGAACAGGCTGCGGCGTACGGGCACCTGCCGCAGCATGCTGAACAGCGCCGAACACGTCTCGTTCGCCTGCCAGTCGCTCGAGTCGTTCCAGCAATCGTCCGGCTGGGCGGGCAGGTCGACGCCGAGCGCCTCGGCGAAGGTGTCCCCGAGCGCGCGATGGTCGACGGTGCCGCGCAGCGCGAAGCCGTTCTCAATGCTCACGTCGTAGACGTGAAGGCCCGAGAAGTACGGGTCGCTCCCGTCGTAACCGCCCTGCACCGGCACCACGAGCACGCTCGGCGCGCGGAAGAACGTGAAGGCGCGGTGGTCGTACTGCGCCTCGGAGGACGCGCCGCCGATGATGGCGTTCTGCACGCGACGCGGCTCGGCGAGGTCGCTGACGTCGAAGAGCGAGAGCTGCACGCCCCAGGTGTCGGGCAGCCAGCAGGTGCTCGGCATGGCCTCGCCGTAGCACCAGTAGGGGTTTTCCTCGCAAGCACCCCGGTCCTGACGGCAGGACTCGGGCACGGCCGCGCACTCGGGCGGCAGTTCGCGCTCGGGTTCGCCCTCTGGCCGCTCGGCCTGTTCGGCGAAGTATTCCCAGCACCATTCGTAGTTCCAGGTGCACTCTTCGCGCTCGGGCAGGCACCACGACGGCAGTTCGGGGCAAAGCGACGGGTCGGCGAGACATTCCTGCGGAATCTCGATCTCGCTGCCGGGGATGCTGGCCTCGCCGACGGCGAGGAGGTGCGTGTCGTCGAACGGATGCAGGTAGGTCGAGAATCCGGGGACTTCGAGTTCACCCACCTGGCGCGGTGCCGTGGGGTCGGAGAGATCGATGGCGAAGAGCGGGTCGATCTGCATGAAGGTGACGACGAACGCGCGCGGCCCGAGGAACCGGACGGCCTTCAGGTCTTCGCCGCGCCCGATGCCGGAGACGGCGCCGACTTCGACGAGTTCGTCTTCCTGTTCGGCGAGCACGGCCAGCCGGCTGCCGCGTTCGGCGTCGGCGCGCCACTCGGTCTGGGTGACGATGCGCAGATAGCCGTCGTACTCGTCGAGCGCGAACTGGTTGAGGGCATGGCCTTCGACGTCGGCGCTCGCGCGGTACTCGGCGCGCGTGGCGCCATCGGCGATGGAGAATTTGTGCACGACACTCTGGTCGCGTTGGGTCTCGTCGAGGTCGCCGTAGTTCCAGTAGTACCAGTAGTTGGCCTTGTAGGCCGCGACGTAGAGGGCGGCCTGAGACGCGTAGACGACATCGGCCCCGCCGATGACGGCCGTCGTTTCCTGAGGCGCATCGGGCCGGTCGAGGTCGAGGCTGAGGACGGCGAGCAGTTGCTGGCCAAACGGCGTGGCCGGCTGGAAGACGCTGTCGCAACTTGCGAGCAGGCCCGTGCGCACGCTGCCGTCGGCGGCCACGTCGTAGTAGCGCGGCATCCAGTCTTCGATGGTGCGGGCCTCGAACAGTTCGCGCAGCATGGTTTCGGCTTCGGCGGCGCTGAGCGCCGACTGCTGCCGCCCAAAGAAGGAACCGGCGTCTTCGGCGGGTGCGGAACCGGCATCGGCCTCGCCCTCGGGCACGTCGGTTTCAACGTCGGTGGCCGGCGGGACATCGCTCTCGGGCACGTCTTCGGGCGAGCCGGCGTCGAAGGCCGGGGCGTCGGGCGGCGTCTCGGTGTCGGCGGGTTCGGTGGCGTCGGGCGGCGTCTCGGTGTCGGCGGGTTCGGTGGCGTCGGGCGGCGTTTCGGCGTCGGCAGAGCTGCCGGCATCTGCCACGCCGCCCGGCTCGTCGACCGGATCGCCGGTGGAGGGCGTCGGCTCGTTGCCCGTGCCGTCCGTAGGGCTCGTCGTGGACGGCAGCACGTAGGGCAGGTAGCCGTCGTCGAGCGCCACGGAGCTGCGCAGCACGACGTGGGCCACACCGTCGACGAGGCGCGCGCTCACGTAGTCGCCCTCGGCGTAGACCGTGCGCAGGATGCGCGGCACGGTGCGGTCGGCGATGTCGACGAGCGTCAGCACGAGGTAGCCCGACACGCGCCGGTCGGTGCGCACCGTGTTGAGGAAGCCCTCGGGCAGGCTGCTCTGGCCAACGCGCGAGAACAGCAGGGCAACGTCGCCGTACAGGAAGAGTTCGGCCGGGGCGTCGGACAGCTCGACTTCGCCGACGAGTGCGGCCTCGGCGGCCGGCCACGCGTCGACGATCTGGAAGCGCCGTCCGGTGACGACGTAGAGGAAGGAGCCGTCGGTCTTGACGATGTCGGCCTCGTCGACCCCCTCGGTCTGCGTGTTGGTGTCGGTCCAGTCGTCGGGTTCGTCGCTGCTGCCGTCGCCGCTCGAGCCGCCCTGGTCGCCTGGTGCGGGCGCCTCACCGCCGGTGCCGGCGTCGGCGAAGCCGGGCGACTCTTCGTTCTCCCAGCCCGACGAGGGTCGGTCGTAGTCGTAGTAGCCGCCCGAACGGGCGTACAGCAGTTCGGCGAGGGCCAGGTCTTCGAGGTAGGCCTCGAGATCGGTGCAACTGTCGAAGGCGGTCAACGCGGCCTGGCGCTGCACATTGAAGTCGGGCGGCACGATGCCGCCGTTCGGGCCGGGCTGTTGGGCTTCGGTCTGGCCGCCGTTGTCGCACGCGGCGACCCCCAGGCCGGCGACGACGCACAGGACCGTGAAAAGGCGTCTCATGATGAATCCTCCCTCTCCTTGCGGGCGCGGTCCGGGCAGGTCCCGGGCTACATCCCGTGACAGGACGTGCAAAGGGCATACCACGCCGGAGGCCCGGCCGACCAGCCCGACAACTCCTTGTCGTTCCAGGCATTCCCGTGACGCGGCAGCCGCACGCCGCGGCGCCCGGTGTCGCTCTCGGCGGACCCGCTGTAGAGGATTTTCACATATGCCCCCGCGCAGCACACAGGAGCCATGAAACACCTGCCGGCATCTTGACCCGGCGCGCCCGCTCGGCGACCCTGCCGCTGCCGGCCCGGGCCGGCGGCGGAGGCAGCCGTGGGCAACGAACGGCCAAAGGATCTGGAAGCGCTGCTCGCCGAACTGCAACGCGGCGAACTGCGACCCGTCTACTTGCTCGTCACGAGCGAACCGCTGCTGCGTGACGAGGCCATCGAGGCGCTGCGCACCCAAACGCTCGCCGGCTCACCGCCGGCCTTCAACGCCGACCGCTTCGACGCCCAGGAAACACCGCTCGACGCGGTGCTGCAGCAGGCGCGCATGCTGCCCATGCTCGGCGCCCGGCGCTGGGTGCTCGTGAACGCCGCCGAACGTTTCCTCACGAAGACGCGCACTGACGCTCCCGAAGGGGCCGAGGCGGCCCCGGCCAAGGTACCGGGCGGCAAGTCACGCCGACGCGGGCAAAACCGCAGCGAAGACGACCGCGAGGCGCTCGCGCAGTACCTCGCCGACCCCTGCCCGTCGACCACCTTGGCGCTCGTCGCCGCCAAGGCCGACCAGACGTTCGGCGTGGTCAAACGGCTCACGCAGGCGGGCGGGCACGTGGTGTTGGCCGTGCCCGACCGGCGGCGGCTGCCCGAATGGCTGCGCGTGCGGGCCGAACGGCTCGGCCGCCGCCTGGCGCCCGATGCGGCCGCCCTGCTCGTCGACGCCGTGGGCGCCGAACTGACGATGCTCGCCGTGAACCTCGACAAGGTGATGCTCTACGCGGGCGAGCGGCGCACCATCGGGGTCGACGACGTCGAGCAGTGCGTCGCGCGCACGCGCGTGCATTCGGTGTTCGAACTGACCCAGGCGGTCGGCGAACGCCGCCTCGGGGTGGCGCTCACCGTGCTGCACCGCGCCATCGAAGCCGGCGAACAGCCGCTCATGATCCTGTCGATGCTGCACCGCCACGTGCGCCAGCTCTGGCTCGTGCGAGCGCTCGGCGACACGCATCCCGGCGACGAGGCGCTGGCCGCCGAAGTGGGCGCGCCGCCGTTCGCCGTGGCGCGCCTCCGACAGCAGGCGCAGCTGTTCGCCGACGCCGACCTGCTCGCGGCCATCGACCGGCTCATGGCCACCGACCGGGCGCTGAAATCGACCCGCGCCCGGCCCGAACGCGTCATGGAAGCCCTCGTCGTCGACCTCTGCGGCGTGGCCACACGGCCGGCGGACGAGGGCCACGCGCCCATCCGCCGCTAGGCTCGCCGTCACAACTCCGAGCAGGTGTTCGAACTGACGTCGGTGTTGCCGTAGACGGCCAGATTGAAGTTCGAGCAGACGTTCGCCGAGAAGTAGCGCACCTTGACGTACAGGTAGCGGCCCGACCCCGACCCCGAGGGCACGCACACCGGCCATGACACCGAGGCGGCCTCGTCCCAGCGGACTTGCACGGTGTCGACGGCCGAGCCACCGGCACTCGAGCTGCCCGCGACGGTCGTGCAGTTGTCGCAGTAGACGGTGAGGTCGTAGTCGGTGCCCTGGGGCGGGGTCAGCACGACGGTGGCGCTGAGATACACACACGACAGACCGCTGTCGGCTTCGCTGACGAACACCCGCAGCCATTTCTCACCGTAGCCCGCGTGGGACACGGTGTCGGCGCCCTGGTCGCCACGCACGGACCCGAGGTTGACGTATGTCGTGCACGCCGGTTCGACGTCGAGGTCGAATTCGCAGCCGTCGCCCGCCGAACCGTTGCTGTTGCAATAGCCGTAGTCGCAGGCGCTCACCAGGCAGGAGCCGGTTTCGCAGGTTTCGCTGGCGTTTGGCAGCGCGCACGTGACCCCGCAGTTGCCGCAGTTCTGCAGCGTGTTGACGGCCGTTTCGCAGCCGTCGTCGGGGTCGGAGTTGCAGGAGCGCCAAAGCCCGACGCACGTGGGCTGGCACGTGCCGTTGACGCACTGGGTGCTGCCGTGGGCGTTGGTGCACTGGTTGCCGCACGAGCCACAGTTGTTGATGTCGCTGCCGAAGTCGTCGTCGACCCGGCCGTCGCAGTCGTTGTCGCGGCCGTCGCACGAGGTCTCGACGCCCGCCTGGTAGTAGCCGCTGCACGCCTGGTACTGCGTGGTGCCGCAACTCGCCCAACTGCCTGACTGGCACAGGCTGGCGGGCTTCGTGCAGCCCGAGCAAACCCCCTGTTGATTCTCGCAGTTGCGCCGATCGTAGGTGAGCAGATCGCCGTCGGCCGCGTCGGTGGCGCCGTCGCAGTCGTCGTCCTGGGCGTTGCAGACTTCGTTCGTCGGCGGGCCGGGCACACAGGGATTGGGCGCGCCGTTGATGCACTGCGCCACCGTGCGGGCGCAGGCCCCGACGCCACACGAATGCGAGCCCGGATTGACGTTGGTGCAGCTGCCGGCCGTGGCCCCCGCGCACGTGCCGCCGGTCGGGTCCTGACAGGTGGCGTGACAGGTCACGCGCGAATCGCCCGCCCCCTGGCTCGGACAGAGGTCGGCGGCCGTCTGGCAGGCGCCGCCGCCGTTGCAGCCCACGGACGCCGCGCCCACGTTGGCGCGGTCGTAGCACGTGTCGCCGTTCCAGCCCCAGTAGTAGGCGCTGCAGTCGATGGCCCCGCACTCGGAATCGGGGTCGGCGCCCACGGCGACATTGGCGCACGTGCCGAGCGAGCCGGCCAGATCGCAGCGCCGGCAGGGGCCGTCGGCGCACGCGGACGTGCAGCACACCCCGTCGGCGCAGTAGAGACCGGCCTGGCAGTCGCTCGGACGGCTGCACGGCGAGCCCACGCCCACGTCGTCGACGCAGCGGTTGCCCTCGCAGTGCGCGCTCGCATCG
The DNA here is from genome assembly GCA_964422715.1 of uncultured Myxococcales bacterium. Classification (GTDB taxonomy): domain Bacteria; phylum Myxococcota_A; class UBA9042; order PWKZ01; family CAYRCM01; genus CAYRCM01. The sequence goes on from CAYRCM010000028.1 coordinate 12,508, forward strand.
CAGTCGTTGTCGGTTGCGCAGGAAGAGGCGCACGTGGGCGGATCCTGGGACACCGCCGACGTGCAGACGACCGCCGGATAGGGGCCGCACAGGTTCGCCACCTGGCCGCCGCAGGCCGAGTCGTCGTCGGTGATGGGCCCCTCGGTGCAGCGGTTGTCGCTGCAGACGGGCGAGCGCCGACTGCCCTGGCAATGCGCGACGTCGGTGCAGGTAGGCGGCTGGCCGTAGACGCTGGCGCTGCAATCGCCGGCCGACGCGCAGCAGTCGCCCGACGCGCAGCAGAAGCCGTTCTGGCAGTGACCGCTCACGCAATCGGACGCCTCGTCGCAAGCCCCGCCGTTCGCCACGTCGACGAGACAGCGGTTGCCGTCGCAGTGGGCGTTCGCATCGCAGTCGCTGTCGACGGCGCACGAGGTGGCGCACTGAGGCTCCGGCTGGCTCGTTTGGCCCGTGCAGTAGAGGTCGGGGTACGGCCCGCAATCGCGCGCCAGCACGGTGGAGGTGCAGGCCGAGTCGTTGGCGACGCCCGCCTCCGTGCCGCACACGTTGCCCGTGCAGGATGCCGCGTCGACCGTGCCCTGGCAGGTGGTCGGGAAGAGGCAAGTGGGCGCCTGGCTGTAGCTTGGCGGGCAGTCGGTCGGGAAGTTGCAGCAGTCGCCGGTGAGGCAGCAGAAGCCGTTCTGGCAGTGGCCGGCCTGGCAGTCGGAGCCCTCGTCGCAGGGCCCGCCGTCGGGCACGTCGGCGAGACAGACGCCGTCGCAGTGGGCGGCCGGGTCGCACTCGGAATCGACGGTGCAGACGGCGGGGCACTCGGGCGCGAGTTGGTCGGCGGCGCCCGTGCACCGGATGGCCACGTAGAAGCCGCATTCGCTCGCCGTCACGGCCGACGTGCAGCCGCTGTCGTCGGGCAACGCCGCGGTCGAGCCGCAGCGCGCGGTCTCGCACGTCGGGTCGACGCGGTGCCCCTGGCAGGTGGCGGCATCGTCGCAGGCGGGCTGGAGGCGGTACGAGGCCGGGCAGTCGCCCGCCTGCCCGCAGCAGTCGCCCGCCGCGCAGCAGAAGCCGTTCTGGCAGTGGTCGGAGACGCAGTCGCTCGCCTCGTCGCACGGCAGGCCGTCCGGGACATCGGGCTGGCAGGTGTCGTCGCAGTGGTAGCCCGGCTGACAGTCGCCTTCGCCGTCGCACGCCGCGCCGCAGACGGGCGCCACCTGGTGCAGCGCGCCGGTGCAGTAGACGGGCTGGTAGGGCGCGCAGTCCTGCGCCATGACGTCGCGGCCGCAGGCCGAGTCGTCTTCGATGGGCGGACTCGTCTCGCAGACCGCCGCCGCGCACACGGCCTCGCGCCGCGTGCCCTGGCAGGTGGCCGGGTCGTCGCAGATCGGGGCGGCCACGTATTCGGCCGGGCAGTCGGCCGGCTGGCCGCAGCAGTCGCCGGCGAGGCAACAGAAGCCGTTTTGGCAGTGTTCGCTCGCACAGTCGGAGGCCTCGGCGCACGCGGCCCCATCGGGGAGGTCGGGCAGGCAGCGGGCCTCGGCCTCGACGCAGTGCGCGGCCTCGATGCAGGTGTCGTCACCCGTGCACACCGTGGCGCAGGCGTCGCCGCTCGCCCCGCCCCCGGCGCAGGTGTAGTTGCCGCAGCCGAGGGCGTCGGGGCTGTAGCAGGCGCCGTCGACGCACGAGGCGACCCCCGTCTCGTAGTAGTCGTTGCCGCTGCCGGTACAGGAAAACGACGGGCAGTCGACGACGGCGTCGTCGGTGTCGCCGTCGCAGTCGTCGTCGACCCGGTTGCAGCGTTCGTCGGCCCCCGGGAACACCTCGTCGTCGGTGTCGTTGCAGTCGGCGCCGGTCGCCTCGCAGATGGCGGGACTCTCGACGACCTCGTAGTCGGCGTCGCAGTAGCCGTCGCCGTCGTCGTCGCACCCGTTGTCGGGCAGGCCGTCGCAGTCTTCGTCGAAATCATCGCAAATTTCGGAACTTGCGCTGCCAAGCGAGGAACAGGTGGTGCGCGTGAGGTCGGCGCACACGACCGTGCCACCGGCACAGCTGCCGCTGCCGCAGACGGCGCCGATGGCCAGAGTGGCCCCGTCGACGTCGGTGAACGCGAAGTCTTCGTCGGTCTGCCCATCGCAGTCGTTGTCGAGGGCGTCGCACGTCTCGGTTAGCCCCCCGGCAATGGCCGGGTTCGCGTCATCGCAGTCGTCGGCAAGCGCCACGAAGCCGGGCGGAGGGGCGCAGGCGAGGGTCGTGGCCTCTGCCGTGCCGTGTCCGTCTTCGTCGCCGTCGCGGTAGAAGGTGGTGAGCACCCCTTCGTCGACGTTGCCGTCGCAGTCGTCGTCGAGGTTGTTGCAGTCCTCGTCGAGCCGCTGACCGTCGCTCGAACAGGCGGCGGTCGTGGGGCTCACGCACACGACGCGCCCGCCGGCGCACAGCCCGGTGCCGCACGGGTCGCCGACGGCGCGCACGGCGCCGTCCCAGTCGGGATAGGCGAAGCCCTCGTCGCGGGTACCGTCGCAGTCGTTGTCGGCGCCGTCGCAGGTCTCGATGGTGGGCGTCGCCGCCGAACACTCCACCCAGCCGGCCGGCCCGGCGCAGCGCTCCTCACCGAGGCAGGTTCCCCATTCGTTCGCGTTGGAACACGGGCGGCGGGTGCCGTCGACCCCCGGACGGCAGATGCAACTCCCCGTATCGGGCAGGCATTGCCGCGCAATGGGTTCCCCCGTGACGTCGTCGAGAATCTCCGCGCACGTGAAGCCGGGCTCGCAATCGGCGTGGATGGAGCAGTCGGTGAGGCAGAACTGACCCGCCCCCGTGCCCGTGCCGAGCGCCATGCACAGGTCGCCGGCGGCCGCGCAGTCGTAGGACGTGTTGCACGGCTCGCAGAGCCGGTGCACCTCGGGCACGCAGATGAACGTGAGGTCGGGATACGTGCTCAGCACGGCCTTGCAGAGCCAGCCGGCGGGGCATTCGTCGACGCACGTGCGGGTGCACACGAAGCCGTCGCCCGTCGGCACGCAGTAGCCCCCGGCACAGTCGCTGTTTTCGCGACACGCCGCACCGAACTGGCCGGGCTTCGGGGCGCCGTCGCCGTCGGCGTCGCGCGGCCCCGCATCGAACGCATCGGTGTCGACGCCGCGCGGCAGCTCGGGCAGCGTGACCCCGTTGTCGCTCGGCAGGTCGAGGTTCGCGCCGTCGGGTGCATCGGCGAGCGTATCGCCCAGCCCACCGGGGGGAGACACCGAGTCGCCGCCGCAACCCCCGACAGCGAAAGCGAAACCAAGGACGAGCGCAAGCCGCTGCATCGCCAGAGACCGCCGATTGCCCTGCACTGCTGCCATGAGCGAACCCTCCCGGGCCTGCGCCCGCCCGATTGCCTGGTTCGAGAAGCGCCCCCCGCGCCATGGGGCGCCGACGGCTCCACTAGCATACCCGACCGGGCCCGGTGCTTTCACGCCGCTCCCGCAAGCGCGACGACGACCTTGCCGAAGTGCCGCCCGGCCGCCAGGTGCTCGAACGCCGCCGGCAGCTCGCCGAACGGAAAGATGCGGTCGACGACCGGCCGCAGTTCGGCGGCCTCCATGGCGCGCACCATGGCCTCATGACTTGCCCGATGCCCCACCAAGATGCCCTGCAACGTTACCTTGCGCATGAAGATGGGCAGCACGTTGAGGTCCTGACGCGCCCCGGCCAGGATGCCGACGAGGCTGATGCGCCCGCCGGGCCGCACGGCCTTGAGCGATTCGGCGAGGGTTCCGGCCCCGCCGACCTCGATGACGTGGTCGACCCCCCGCCCGCCCGTCAATTGGAGAACCGCGCGGCCCCAATCGGGCGTGCTGCGGTAGTTCACGCCAGCCCGCGCCCCGAGCCCGACGGCGCGTGCAAGTTTGTCGTCGCTGCTCGACGTCACGATGACCTCGGCGCCACCGAGCCGCGCAAATTGCAGCGCGAAGAGCGCCACGCCGCCGGTGCCCTGGACGAGCACGGTTTCGCCCGGCCGCAATGCCCCTTCCGTAAACAGCGCCGACCAGGCGGTGACCGCCGCGCACGGCAGCGTGGCCGCCTCGGCGTCGCTCAGGTGCGGCGGCACGGGGACCACCCCCTCGGCCGCGACCACGCATTCCTCGGCCAGCACCCCGTCGAGTGGCCCGCCGAGCGTGGAGCGCAGGGTGTCGGGGGTAGGGGAACCGCCATACCAGCGCTGCGCGAAGAGCGGCGTGACGCGCTGCCCGACGGCCACCCGGGTGACCCCGGGCCCGAGTTCGAGCACCTCGCCCACGGCGTCGGAGCCCGGGATGAGGGGGAGCGGCTGGCGCGGGTTGTACTGGCCCGTGACCATGAGCCAGTCGCGGTAGTTGAGCGAGGCGGCCCGGAGGCGCAACCGCACTTCGCCGGGCCCGGGCGCCCGCGCGGGACGTGACCTGCGGCACAAATTTTTGAGTCCAAAGGCGTTTTCGATCTGCCAGACATCCATGATGCGCCCCTTGGCCGGGGACGGCGGCGCCGGGCGGCGTTTCGGTCGCGCCGGAACCGTCCTCAGCCCCCCTAGCGGCAGGCGCTGCTCGCGCGCCGGATGCGCTCGGTTGTACCCGAAAGCGGCCAAGGGGGCACGCCTTTCGTGCGCTTGGGGCTGCCCCTCGCACCATGCGCGGCGCGCACGACCGGGGCCGCTCGGGCGTACCCTACGCCGGCCCGGCCCGGCCACCCGGGCGTGGTGCACCCGCCCGACGGCAAACGGTTGACCGCGACGCCGGCTTCGCGTACCCTACCGCTGCTTTTTTTGAATGGGAGGCCGCCGTGAACCAGAAAACCGCAAAGTTGCTCACCCGCTACGCCGCGTTCGCCAAGAAGAAGCTCCGCGAAGTCAAACGCGAATGGGCCCAGCAGGACCACCTCCATCGCGCCGCTCAGCGCCGCGCGATGAAACGCGAGATCGGCGAGTAGTTCCGCAGCCCCGGCCCGCAGGGACCGGCGCCCGCCTTCGCACGAGCCCGTCTCCTCCATTCGCGTGGGTCGATGCCGCAGCCGCGCGGCGTGCGCGGACGCTCGCGATGCGCGCAGGAAGAGTGCGGGTCGTTCGCGCGCCTTCTCCGGCCCGCAGACCGTCACAACGGGCCGCCCTCACGAGAGCACGCCAACCAAACTTCGCCGCTCGGCATGGAGCCGCGGCGCCGCCCGTCGCCGGCTTGCCGTCGCCGCGGAGGGGACGGCGGGCCCGGGCCGGCGAAAGCCGGGCGTCAGACCGCGATGACGCGTTCGATGCCGGGCACTTCCTGCTTCAGGATGCGCTCGACGTGATAGCGTAGCGTCAGCGTAGAGGCGGGGCAGCCGTGGCAGGCCCCCTGCAGCCGGACCGAAACCGTCTTGCCGTCTTCGGAAACGTCCACGAGTTCGATGTCGCCGCCGTCCATGCGGAGTCCGGGACGAATCTGATCGAGCGCGGCTTGCACTTTCTCTTTCATGTGGTCTCTCCGAACTGCGCGCGGGCCGGGCGGGCGGAGCTGCCGGCCAGGCTTGCGCGGTGCCGCGAATATAGCCGCGGGGCGCGGCAACGCAAGCGCGAGCGACGCCTGGGCCGGCTCTGCCGCATCGGCCCGGGCGCGCCGGGCGTGCCGCGCCTCTGACCCGCGCCACGACGCGAAGCGCTCTGCCAGGGTTGATTGCGCTGTTCGCCCCGGTATACTCTGCGGTTGCTTGCCCGGCGCCGGCCACGGGAGGGGCGACCGGGGTTCAGGAGTCCACCATGTTGAGAGCCTGGCGTCTCTGGGGGCCTGCCGCGTTTTCGTGCATTGCGCTGGCTGCGGCTGCGGGTTGCAGCGGCGGCAGCGGTGGTGGGGCCATCGCGTGTGAGGAGCACGCCGATTGCCCCGCCGACTTCATCTGCGACAACGGCAGTTGTGCTCAGGTGGCGTGTTCGGTCACCGCCGACTGTCCGACCGGCGGCGTCTGCCACGGCGAGTTCTGCACCGCCCAGCAGTGCAGCGCCCTCGAACCGTGTACCGACCCGACGCACATCTGCCAGGGTGGGCTGTGCGTGCCGCGCCCGGTCGATCCCGGCTCCGACGCCATCGACGCGGTCGGCGGCGACCAGACCGTGGGCGAAGGCGTGACCGGCGGCGACACGGCCCCGGGCGACGTGGCCAAACCCGACGGTGGCACCACCCCCGGCGGCACGCAGTGCGCCCCGTGCAACGCACCGGGCGACTGCGCCGACGGCATGGTGTGCTCGGCGCTCACGTCGGGCATGTTCTGCACGAAGCCCTGCCAGAACGACGCCGAATGCCTGCCCGGCTACATCTGCTACCAGGTTTCGGCAGGCAAGCAGTGCACGCCGGTGTCTTACGACTGCGCGGCTTGCCTCCAGACGCCGTGCCCCGAAGGCCAGGTTTGCGACCAGGCCACCGACGAGTGCGTGCCGGCGCTCGCCCTCTGCGGCGACTGCACCTACGACCAGCAGTGCGGGCCCGGCATGCGTTGCATCACGACCACGGCCATGATGCACTTCTGCGTGACCGAATGCTCCGAATTCGCATGCGAATCTGGCTTCCACTGCACCGAGAAGGGCGGGGTCGGCGGCGAAGGCGTCATGGTATGCGCGCCCGACGATCCGTCCTGCTGCGGGGCCGATTGCCCCGAGTGCACGTGCGAAGACCCGACCCCGTACTGCGTGCCGGGCACGACCGATTGCGCCCAGTGCCTGAGCGACCAGCACTGCCCGGCCGGCTCGCGCTGCGACACGGGCACGCACGCCTGCGCGGGGCTCTGCCCGGCCGGCCAGTACCCGCTCGCGGGCAACTGCGTCGACTGCCTCAACAGCAGCCATTGCCCCGAGGGTCAGGCCTGCGACCCCGTGACGCACACGTGCGCGGCCACCGAAGACCCGTGCTCCTATTGTGTCGACCCGTACCCGGGCTGCGCCGAGATCAACGGCACCTGGTCCTGCGTGCCCTGCTCCACTTCCGAGCATTGCGGTTGCGCGCCCGAAGAGAACTGCTGCAACACCACCACGTACCAGTGCGAGGGCGGCACGGCCGCCAACCCGCAGTGCAACAACTGCACGGCCGATACCGACTGCCCGGTCAACCCCAACTTCGACCTGCGCTGCGACCCGGGCACCGGCTGCTGCTACGACAGCTCGGGTGCCTGCGACAACGTCCAGGCCTTCTGTTGGGGGCCGGCCAGCACCTGCAAGTCCATCTTCGAGATGTTCGGTGCGGGCGCAACCATCCCGCCCGAGATGTTCCCCGAGGGCGGCGGCTTCGCGGGCGGCTACTGCAGCTGCGACTACTTGCAGTCGCTCATGTGCGGCTTCATGGGCTGCGGGCCCGAGGTGCCGCAGTGCTTCAATGGCGTCAGTTGCTCGCCCATCGGCACGCTCATGGGCCTGTTCACCGGCATGACCGGCACGAGCGGCGACCTCTGCTTCCCGATGGGGCTCAACCTGCCCATCTGACCGATTCGACCGCGCGCTACGCTCCCGCCCGGGGCCCGCAGCCGCTCTCGCCCCGCCCTCCCCTCCCCTCCGCTCGCGCAAACCGTCCTGTTGCCCCTCCCGCCGCGACCGGTGGCCGCTCCGATCCGTCCAGCGCCGCCCTCGGCCCGGACGCTGCGCCGGGCACAGCGATGCGCTGCGCGGCCTCTGCAAACACAACCGTCAGGGTAGAGATGAGGCGGGGGCGGGGGGCGGAACGAAGCGTGGCGAGGTCAGATTTCGGTGATTTCTTTTTCTTTGGCGGTCACGGCTTCGTCGGCTTTCTTGCCGTACTCGTCGGTCTTGTCTTGGATCTTCTTGAGGCCCCGGTTGTAGTCGTCTTCAGGCAGATCGCCTTCGTCTTTGGCGGCCTTGAGCAGCTCGTTGGCCTCGCGCCGAATGGTGCGTAGCGCCACCTTCGCTTCTTCGCCGGACTTGCGCACGATCTTGACGAGTTCCTTGCGCCGCTCGCCCGTGAGCGCCGGGATGGGCAGACGGATGAGTTCACCATCGCTCGACGGATTGATGCCGATATCGGCGGCGATGATGGCCTTTTCGATGGCGGTGATGAGCGTCTTGTCCCAGGGCTTGACGGTGATGAGACGCGCATCGGCCACATTGAGCGCGGCCACGGAGTTGAGCGACGTCGGGCTGCCGTAGTAGGGGACCCGGATGCCATCGAGAATGGCCAGGTTGGCCCGCCCGGTGCGCATGCGGCTCAAGTCGCGCCGCAACGATTCGATGACTTTCTCGAAGCGACCCGAGGCTTCGTTGATGACGTCGTCGACCATGATCGTCCCCCTGTCGCGGACCGACTCGCGGTCCCGTTGGGCTGCAAACAAGCGCCACAGAGAGCCTGCTGCTCTGTAAGAGAGAGGCTTATCCGGACTGGCGCTCGCTGTCAAACTCGGTCGGCCCGTCGGTGAGGAGCGAGCCGACCCCTTCCCCGGCCACCGCCCGCTGCAGCTGGCCGGGCACCTGCAACGCGAACACCCGCACGGGGATGCGGTTGTCGCGACACAGGGCCACCGCGGTGGCGTCCATGACCTTCAGGTTGCGCGTGAGAAACTCTTCGTAGCCGAGGCGCACGAACCGACGCGCGGCGCCGCCCGCGGCGACGGGGTCGCGGTCGTAGATGCCGTCGACTTTGGTGGCCTTGAGCAGCGCGTCGGCGCCGAGTTCGGCGGCCCGCAGCGCCGCGGCCGAATCGGTGGAGAAGTACGGCAGGCCCGTGCCGCCGGCGAGCAGCACGATCCGCCCCTGCTGCAGGTGAGCCAGGGCCCGAGCCCGCACGTAGGGCTCGCAGACCTGTTCCATGCGTACGGCCGACATGGCCGCGGCGGCGACGCCGAGGCGGCGCAGGGCGTCTTGGAACGAGAGCGCGTTCATGACCGTGGCGAGCATGCCGATGGCGTCGCCCGTGGGCCGGTCCATGCCGCGGGCCGCGCCGCTGAGCCCACGGAAGATGTTGCCGCCGCCGATGACGATGCCGGCCGTCGCGCCCGTCGCCTGGAGGGCTTCGGCCACGGCGGACGCCATCGCCTCGAGCCGCGCGGCGTCGATGCCGACGCCACGCTCGCCCGCAAGCACTTCGCCGGACAGTTTCAGGAGGACGCGCCGGTAGGCCGCCATGGGCTCACTGCGCTCCGCCGATCTGCTGGGCGATGTCGGCCGCCAGATCGTATTTGCGCTTTTCGAGCCCTTCGCCGAGCTGGTAGCGCACGAAACGGCGAATGCGCAGGTTCTCGCCGATCTCGCCGATGAGCGACTTCAGCACTTCGTCGACCGTGCGCTTGTCGTCTTTGACGAACGGCTGTTCGAGCAGGCACACTTCGGCGAACCACTTGCGAATGCGGCCCTCGACGATTTTTTCCTGGATGGCGGCCGGCTTGCCCGTCTCGGCCACCTGAGCCAGGAAGATTTCCTTCTGCTTCGCCATGACTTCGGCGGACACTTCTTCGCGCGACACGTATTCGGGGTTGAGCGCCGCGATGTGCAGGCAGACGTCGTGCACGAATTCACGGAAGCGCTCGGTGCGGGCAACGAAATCGGTTTCGCAGTTGACTTCGAGGAGCACGCCGATGCGCCCGTTGGAATGGATGTAGGCATCGACGACGCCTTCGGCCGCGATGCGCCCGGCCTTCTTGGCCGCGGAGGCGAGGCTCTTCTTCTGCAGGTACTCAACCGCCTTCGGCAGGTCGCCGCCGCTCTCTTCGAGCGCCTTGCGGCAGTCAAGCATGCCGGCCCCGGTCATCTCCCTGAGCTCTTTGATTTGGGCAGTACTAACGGCCATGGGGGACTCCTTTTCCTCAACGGAGCGCCCGACCCACTGGGGGCTTGGCGGGCGCACGAACCGGGGCGGCGCTGCCGCCCCGGCGGCGGTTCGGGTGGACGACTACGAGCGACGCGGCTTGCGGATGACTTCAACTTCCTGGTCGGCTTCGTCGAGACCCTTGTCGTGGATGGCGCCCTCATCGTCCATGGTGGCCGCCGCGGTGGGCTTTTCGTGGCCACGGACGAGCTGGTCCTTGTGCATGTCGTAGCCCTCGACGCACGCATCGGCGACCGCCGCGGTGAACAGGCGGATGGCGCGGATGGCGTCGTCGTTGCCAGGGAGCAGGTAGTCGAGTTCGTCGGGATCGCAGTTGGTGTCGGCGAGCCCCACGACGGGGATGGACAGCTTGCGCGCTTCGTTGACGCAGATGTGCTCTTTGCGCGGGTCGACGACGAAGACGACGCCCGGCAGCCGCTTCATTTCGCGCACGCCGCCGAGGTTCTTGAGGAGCTTGTTGCGCTCCTTCTCGAGAATGAGCACCTCTTTCTTCGGCAGGCGCTCGACGGAGCCTTCGGCCAGCAGCTTCTCGATGCGGTCGATGCGTTCGAGGCTCTTGCGGATGGTCTGGAAGTTGGTGAGCATGCCGCCGAGCCAGCGCTGCGTCACGTACGGCATGCGCGCACGCTTGGCCTCGCTCATGATGACGTCTTGCGCCTGGCGCTTGGTGCCGACGAACAGCACGCTGTCGCCGCGGGACACGACGCGCTGCACGAAGGAGACGGCCTCGCGGAAGAGCGTGAGCGTTTTCTGCAGGTTGATGATGTGGATGCCATTGCGCTGCCCGAAGATGTACGGCTTCATCTTCGGATTCCAACGGCTCGTCTGGTGCCCGAAGTGAACGCCGGCTTCGAGCAGATCGCGCATCGTGACCACGGCCATGAGAACCTCCGTTGCACCGCCACCCGCCCTGACCCGCCGCCAGGCGGGCACGAAGGGACTGCGGGTGTGTGAAGTGATTCCGCCGAAAAATCCAGTGAAAATCCGGCGGTTAGGTCGATTGTGGCGGCCCACCGAGACCGACACAGGCAGACGCGTATAGCACACCCGCCCCGGGCACGCAACCGGCCCTTCACCCCCGTCGGCGGAGCTGAGCCACGCTGCGCGCGGCGTGAGCGGCACCAGGCTCGCGCCGCGGCCAACGACTGGCGCGCCGCCCGGATTCGCGGTAGGGGAGTCGGGGACCGAGCGGAATGAGGCTCTCCGTGGCGCCGCTGCTCAGCATCAAAGACTTGACCATGGCCGGCCCCGACGAGCGCAGCCCGCTGTTTCGCGGGCTCGAACTCGACGTCCAACCCGGCGAACGCGTGGCGCTCTTCGGCCCGCGGGGCTCCGGCAAGTCGACGTTGCTGAGGCTGCTCGCCGAACTCGCGGGGCACGACGCCCCGTACGCGGCGCCGGGGGCCTACGCGCCCGTTGCCGACCGGCTCGTCGGGCGCGCGGTGCAGGGCCGGGTGCTGCTCGCGCCCGAATTGCGGGGGGCCTGTCTGCTCGTCGGCGAGCGGCCCGACACGCAACTGTTCCGCCTCACCGTGGCCGACGAGCTGGCCTTCGCCCTGCGCCTCACCGGGCAACCGCCCGGGCCGGCCGCGGGCCTCGCCGCGGCCCTGCTCGAAACCCTCGGCATTGCGCACCTGGCCGAGCGCCGCCTCGACACGCTGTCGGCCGGCGAGCGGCAACGCGTCGTGGTCGCGGCGGCACTGGCCCGCCGGCCGACGTTGCTCCTGCTCGACGACCCCACGGCCCACCTCGATCGCGACAATGCCCGCGCCCTGCTGCGGCGCATCGGCGAAGCCTGCGCGGCCTCGGCCACGGCCCTCGTGGCGAGCCTGCGGCGGCCCGAGCAGGCGGCCCTCTTCGCCGACCGCGCATTGCAGCTCGACGAGGGCCGGCTCCTGGCCGGCCTGCCGCCGGACGAGGCGGCACTGCCGCGCGTGCGCCGGCCGGCCGGCTCGGCCGGGACCGCGGACGCCACGCCCCGGCTCTGCTGCGAGGCGCTCACCGTGTGGCGCGGCGAGCGGCGCGTGCTCTGCGACCTCGACCTCACCATCGACCCAGGCGAAATCGTGGCCGTCGTCGGTCCGAGCGGTGCCGGCAAGACGACCTTGGCCGAGGTGCTCGCGCGCATGACGCCGCTGCGCAGCGGCAAGGCGCACGTCGGTTCCGGGTCCGAGCGGCAGCGCCGCCGCCGCCCGGCGGCGGTCGCGTTTCCCGCCGGCACCGGCCAATTCCTGTGGGACACGCCCGCGCGCGAGATGGGGGGGCTCGGCCAGCCCGTCACGACGGAGGCACGGCTTCAGGAGTTCGCGCTCAGCGAGGCCGCCGGGCGGCCGATCGCGGCGCTGTCGAGTGGCGAACGCCAGGCGCTGGCGCTCGCCGTCGGGGCGGGGCTGGCCGGCCCGCTGCTCGTGCTCGACGAGCCGAGCGCCGGGCTCGACCCGGCGGGCGCCGCGCGCGCGGCCGAGGCGCTGTTCGCCGCGGTCGCCGACGGCCCTGGCGTGCTCGTGCTCGTTCACGACGCCGACGACCCGTTCGCCCGGCATGCCGGGCGCGTCCTGCGGCTCGCCGGGGGCCGGCTCCGGCCGAGCGAGGACGCCGCATGAACCGGGCCTTCCCTGTCGTCGTGGCCGGCGTCCTCGGCAGCCTGTGGGGTGCCTCCGAAGTGGTCCTCGGGGCCGCGCTGCACGCCCTGAGCGTGCCGTTCAAGGGCGCCATTCTGGCTGCGGCCGGCGTCGTCATCACGCTTGCGGGACACCGGGCCGTCGGCGGGCGCTTCACGGTGCTGCTCGCGGGCGCCACGGCGGCCCTCATGAAGTTGCTGCTGCCGGGCGGCAAGGTGCTCACCCCCGTCATCTCGATTCTGATGGAGGCCACGCTGCTGCAGGCCGCGTTGCGCATCTCGGGCACGCCACGGCGCTTCGGCTACGCCGCCGCGGGGGCGGCGGCCGTGTCGTGGTGCATGGTGCAGCCCTTGATTGGCTGCGTGCTCTACGGCGGTGGGCTGCAGACCGGGGCCGCGCTCTACGTTGCCGACAAGCGGCTTGCCGCGGAGATGGTCGGGCTCGGTCCCGACGCCGTCCTCTGGATCGTGGTGGCGCTCGGCGTGCTGCATGCGCTCATCGGCGCCGGGGCGGGCTGGCTCGGTGCCGCCGTGGGACGACGGGTCGGCCCGCTGCTGCGGCTGCCGGCGCGGGCGGCCGACCTGACTGTGGCTGCGCCGGCGGCCGCCCCCGAGGCCGCCCCACCGCTGCGTTCGGGGCTCGGCTCGGCCGGCGTCCTCGTCCTGATCGCCGATGTGGTCCTCGTGACCGTCACCACCCGCGGCTGGACGCTGCTCATCGTGTGCGGGGCCGTGCTGGTGGCCGCCGGCGTCTACGCCCGCGGCCTGCCGCCGGTGTTTCGCCGGCCCTGGCTGTACGCGTCCATCGCCATCCTGCTCGCCGTCGCCGCGTTCGGGGTCGGCGAACGCACGGCACCGCTCGCCTTTGGCGTTGCGTATTCGCCCGTGGGCCTCACGGCCGGGCTGCACTTGGCGGGTCGCACGTTGACGGTGCTCGTGGCCATGCAGACGCTCGTGACCCGGCTCACGCCCACCGACCTCGTGGCCTGGCTCGACCGCGGGCCGTTCGCCGGCATCGGCCTGGCCGTGGGGGTCGGAATCAATGTGTTCGGTCAGTTACGTAGCCTGCTCGGCCGCGTGAGGCTGGCTGCACGGCTACGCCGGGCGCGCGGCGTGCCCCGTCGGGTGCTCGCCGTGCGGGTGCCGGTGGCGCTTCTCGCGGAGAGTCTCGCCTTTGCGCTGGAGAGCGCCGATGCGGCCGAACAGCGCGGTCTGCACGGCGCCGCCGGGCGCCTCGCGGGCGCGCGCCTCAGCCTCACCGACCGGCGGGTCGTGCTCGCGAGTCTGGCCGCGTTGCCGATCGTGCTCATCGTGGCGCTCACATGATCGTCGTGCTGACGGGGGCGCGCAACAGCGGCAAAACCCACGCCGCGGCTGCCTTTGCCGCCTCCTGCCGCGTGGCGGGCTGGGCCGTGCGCGGCTGCCTGCAATGGGGACGCACCGATGCCGGCGGGCAGAAGACGGGCTACGATCTCGAAGACCTCGCGAGCGGTACGCGCGCCCCCTGGCTGACGCCCGCGCGCTCTGCTGCGGGGGCCTCCGGGGGCACGGCCTGGGCCGTGACCGACGCCGGGGCGCGGCTCGCGGCCCGGGCACTCCGCGCGGCGGATCCGGCCCTCTGGATCGTCGACGAACTCGGCCCCTTCGAATTGCGCGGCGCGGGCCACGCGCCGCACCTCGCTTGGCTGCACACGGCCCCCGCGGCCGACGCGCTGCTCGTGGTACGCCAGGGCCTCGTGGGGGCCGTGCTGGCGCGGTTCCAACTGCGCGCGACGGCCATCCTGGCGAGCGGGGCGCCGGCCGCGGCGCTCTCCGCGGCCTTGGCTGCACTTTTCGCCCGCCGCGCGTGAGGCCCACCGGACGGAGCAAACCGCCGACCTCGCCCCCCGCCGCGGCGCCAGGACAACTCGCGTGCCTTGATGCGCCCGGTCCCGTGGCGTACAAAGGAGGAACGGCACGCACGCGGTGCGGGCTCGGTCGAAGCGCTGGACATGGCCCGGCGCCTCACTCGCGCGCATCCTGCCGACCGCGTGCCCGGCGTGGGAGTCTCATCATGAAGTCCTTGCGGATGGCACCGCTCGTGGCACTCGTCGGGCTCGCGGCTGTGCTCGTCGCGTGCGGCGGAGGAACGGGAAACGGCTCTGCCCCCGACGGTTCGGGCGAACCGTCCGACGGGGCCGCGGGTCCCGACGGCGCGAGCAACGACATCCCCGCGTTGCCCGACGCCGGGCTCGAGCTGCCGTTCACGCCCGACGTCGCCCCCGGCGACGGCAGGGGCCGCGACGCTGCGGCCGGCGACGGCGGCGACGCCCCCGCCCCGGGGCAGTTCGGCGCCCCGTGCGTCGAAGCCGAAGACTGCGATTCCCACTGGTGCGTGGAATCCAACGCGGGGCCCATCTGCACGCGCACGTGCCTCGAAGACTGCCCGACCGGCTTCTCCTGCCGCGCGGTGCTGCGTTCGTACCCCGAGGTCGTGTTCGTCTGCGTGCCCGAGGCGCTGCGCCTGTGCACTCCGTGCCAGGACGATGCGCAGTGCAGCGGCGGCGTATGCGCCGAACTCGAAGGGGGCCGCTACTGCACCATGGACTGCGCCGAGAGCCCCTGCCCCGCCACCTACACCTGCGAGGCCGTCGCGCTCGGCGGCGAAGGCGGCGAGCGGGCGCTCTGTCTGCCCCAGACCGGCAGCTGCGACTGCAGCGCCGACACCGTCGGGCAACTGCGCGCCTGCTGGGTCCAGAACGACATCGGTACCTGCTACGGCTACGAGACCTGCGAAGCCGAAACGGGTTGGGGGGCGTGCGACGCAGAGCAGCCGGTCGACGAGACCTGCAACGGCCTCGACGACGATTGCGACGCCTTCATCGACGAAGACCTGCCGGCTTCCGAGCCGTGCAGTCGCGAAGTCGCGGACGTCGGCGTCTGCGTGGGTGAGGCCCGCTGCTTCGGGCTCATGGGCTGGCTGTGCGATGCGCCCGAACCGCGCGCCGAGACCTGCAACCTGCTCGACGACGACTGCGACGGCACGACCGACGAGGATTTCAAGAGCGGCGACGTCTACGGGCTCGACGACCACTGCGGCGGCTGCTTTCTCGCGTGCGCCGGACGCATCGCCAACGGCACGGCGCGTTGCGATGGCGCCGCCGAAGGCGGGCCGCGCTGCGTCGTCGACGCGTGCGACCCGGGCTTCGTGCCGGCCGGCACCACGGCCTGCGTGCGCATGCAGGGTGCGACGACCTGCCGGCCTTGCAATACCGACAGCGAATGCCTGTTCCCGGGCGATGTGTGCCTGACGCTCTCCGACGGGCGCTTCTGCGGGCCCGACTGCGGCCCCGACAATCTGCACGGCACGCCGCGTGGCGAATGCGCGGAAGGCTTCATCTGCGTTGCCGACACGAACGGCGAACACTGCCAGCCGCTTTCCGGAGCCTGCACCTGTCTGCCCGCCGACGACGGCACGGTGCGCATCTGCGTGCGGCAAAACGCGGCCGGGGTCTGCTACGGCCAGCAGACCTGCGCGGGGGAGACGGGCTGGAGCGACTGCACGGCCGCCGAACCCGACTTCGAGATCTGCAACGGGCTCGACGACAACTGCAACGGCGTACCCGACGACCTGCCCGGCGTGGGCGACACCTGCGTGCGCGAGGTGGCCGACATCGGACGTTGTTCGGGCACCATGGTGTGCAGCGACGGACCCGATCTCGTGTGTTCGGCCCCGGAGCCCGTGCGCGAGAAGTGCAACGCCCGCGACGACGACTGCGACGGCGAAACCGACGAAGACTTCCCCGGCCTCTACGACCCCTGCACGGTCGGCACCGGCGCCTGCCTGCGCACGGGCATCCTCGTGTGCGTCGAAGGCGGTTCGGCCGAATGCGCGGCGCAGCCCGGCACGCCGCGCGAAGAAGCCTGCAACGGCATCGACGACGACTGCGACGGCGAAACCGACCCCGAGGGCAGCAGCGGCTGCCTCGACTACTACCGCGATCACGACAACGACACGTTCGGCACGGCCGACGAGGCCTCACACTGTCTCTGCCGGCCCGATGGCGACATCCGCGCGCTGGTCGGCGGCGACTGCGACGATCTCGACTTCGAGGCCAACCCGGCCTCGCCCGAGGTGTGCGACGGCGGCGACAACGACTGCGACGGCGAGACCGACGAGGGCGTGCTGTCCGAGTGCGCCGACTGCGACCCGTGGTGCGCCATCGCCAACATCGGGCTCGATGGCGATGAGCCTTTCACGCCCACCACCACCACGTCGAGCGGCATTGGGCAGGGCGAGAGCGGAGCGCTCGTGCTCGACACGCGGCGCATCAACCTGTCGTTCCTGTGGGTGCCGAACGCGGCCGAGGACACGGTGTCGCGGCTCGATACCAACACGGGCTGGGAGGTCGCGCGCTACGCCGTCTGCGACAACCCCTCGCGCACGGCCGTCGACCTCTATGGCAACGTCTACGTCGCCTGCCGCGACGACGACCGCCTTGCGAAGGTCATGCTCGACCGCAACGAGTGCCACGACCGCAACGGCGATGGACAGATCGCGACGTCGCAGGACCTGAACGGCGACCACCGCATCTCCGGGGCCGAACTCCTGCCCGCGGGCAGCGACGAATGCGTGGCCTGGCTCGAATACCCGCTCGGCGCCGACCTCGACGCCGTGCCGCAAGGGCTCGCGGTCGACGGCGAAAACCGACCGTGGGTCGGGTTCGCAAATCAGGTGGGCTCCAAGGGCTACCTCGTGCAAAGGCTGTCCACCGATGCCGGCGCACCCGACCGCGAAGTCACGCAACTTGCCGGCGGCACCCACGGCCTGGCCGTCGACCGCAGCGGCCGGCTGTGGGTCGTGAGCCGCACCGCCGACCGCCTGATGCGGCTCGACATCAACGACAACCCCGTGACCGTCCACAACTATTCGCCGCCCGGCACGTGCGTCGACCCGTACGGCATCGTCATCGACCGCAACGACAAGGTGTGGCTCTCCAACAGCGACTGCCCCAACCTCTACCGCTTCGACCCCGAAACCGAGCAGTTCACGACCGTCAACCTCAACACGTCCGGGCTCGGCGCCGGCCGCGGCATGGCGACGTCGAGCGATGGCTGGCTCATCGTCGGCCACCACACGGGCAGTTGCTCGGCGGGCCGCGCCATCACCAAGGTCAACATCGAGACGAGCCAGGTTGCGAGTTCCATCAACCTCGCACCGAGCGGCACGCTGGGGCCGAACGGCGTGGCGTTCGACTACCGCGGCTTCCTCTGGGCGACGAACCAGTGCACCAACAACGTGTCCAAGGTCGACCTGCGCACCGACACGGTGCTCGGCACCTACGCGCTCGGTCAGGGCCCCGACGCCTACGCCGACCTCACGGGCTACAACCTGCACGTGTTCGCCGCGCCGAGCGGCTACTACCGGCACACGGTCGCCGGCTGGCCGCAGTTCGGCACCCGCTGGGAAGCCCTCGACGTCACGGCCACCATGCCTGCGGGCACCTCGCTGCAGATCCGCGCGCGGGCCGCCGACACCGTATCCACGCTCGCCACGACACCCTGGTCGCGCTTCGTCGGGCCCTTCCCGCCGAGCAGCCTGCCGCTCGACCTCAGCACCCTGGCCAACCTCCAGGGCAACTACCTCGAAGCCGAAGTGTGGCTCTTCACGGAGACGGGCGGCATCACGCCCGAGGTGCAGCGCATCGACGTGCGCTACACCGCCGCCAATCCGCCCCAATGATGCCGCCGGGACCCCCCGCGCCGCCCGACCTGCCGCGGGTGGCGCTGCGCATCGCCGGCGACGGGCAGTGGCTGGTTGCGACGGTCCCACCGCGCCCCGTCGAGACCGCCGACGCGGCCGGTGCGCCGCCGGCTGCGCCCGACTGGCAGCCGGTCGTGCACCCGCGCGTGTTGGCGCTGTTCAAGCGCTCCCTGCACATCGACCCCGACGGAAGCGTCACGCTGAGGGTCGGCCCCGATTCGTGCGCGGTACAGGTCGAGCGCACGGCCCTGTTCGTCGAGCGCGCCGCGGCCGACGGCCAGGGCATTCGCCTGACGCTCAGCGACGGCACGAGCGAGCCCCTCGACTTCGCCACCGTTGCCGTTCATGGCGACGCCGAACTCTACTGTCTCGTGAAACCGGAGCGCATCCCGGCGCGCCTGCTGCGCGCCGCCTACCACGAGCTGGCCGCACGCCTCGTCGAACGGCCGGACGGGGGCTACGGCCTGCAACACGGCCGGCACTGTGTGCCCGTCCGCACGCTGCAACGACCGCCCGGCCCGGCCGCCTACTGAGACGTTGCGCGGGGCGCAGGGAGGTACTTCCGCCCATCGGTCCGGCGACCGATGGGCGGGGGGGAACGTCGTCGAAGTCCCAACACGGAAGGTTGCTGGGTGACGCCCGGACCACCGGCCCCGGGTATCACGGAAAGGAAAAATTTGGGCGGGGAATGTCAGATAGCACTGATCGCGGCCAGGGGCGCGCGGGTCAAGCGGCACTGACAAACAGAAGCACTATAGTCAAGCGAAAAAGCAGACGCAAGAAAAAAATGGCGGCGGGCCGCCCAGGACCTGCCGTTGCGCGCGCGCGCGCGAGTGCTGGGCGCGGCCAACGGCGGCTCAGGGGGCGCAGTCGGGGTCGACGGACCGGAGGTCGATGTTGAGGTACGGGTGGAAGCAGTAGTCGAGCGAGAAGCCCGTCTGCGTGACGTCGTCGAAGGCGGGGACGCGGTTGTGGCGCAACTGCACGAAAAGCGCCGGATCGAGGAAGAGCGTGCCGCGCGGTAGGTCGACGTAGCTGCCGGCCGAGGGCTTCCAGCGCCAGGCCCACGGCGGCCGCCCGAAGGCGGACGGGGAAGCGTCGGGGCTCGCGAACTTGGAGCCGATTTCGCCCGTGTTGCCGGGCCGCGGCGCCCAGGGCGGCTGGTCGTAGGGTTCGTATTCGTAGAGTTCGGAGAAGAGTTCGCCTTCGCCAAACGCCGCGCGGCGCACCCAGAGTTTGTGCAGCGCGCTTTGCAGCTCGTAGTTGACGTCGGTGAGCGCCGAGGGCCATTCGGCGCCCTGTCGATCGATGTACCAGCCCGGCCCCGGAGCGTAGCGGTACTCGACGCGCATCATGCTTTCCTGTTGCGCGGGCCGCAGTTCGCAACTCGGGTCGGGCGAATGGTCTTCGGTGTCGATCCAGAGACACGACTGGTGCGTGGACGTCGTGAGCCAACCCGTGTGCCGGCCATCGGGGAACAGGGTCTGCTGCGGGTAGACGCCGCGCACGTACTGCGAGAGTTTCTCGCCGCTGCCGAACGGCGCCGCGACGATGTCGGATTCCTGGGTGACGAACGCGTGGATGTCCTCGGCGGTGCCCTGCTTGAAGTAGGTGTAGACCGCGAGCGGTCGTTCGACCGGGCGTTTCTCGACGAGCACCATGGCGCCGGCGAGGTCGCTGCCGTAGCTCTGCGAGGGCTCGGCCACTTCGCGGTAGGGGTGGTAGTACAGGTAGAAGATGAAGAAGTGGGTCTTCGATTCGACCACCGCGTAGTAGACGACCGACAACACCGAGCGGGCCGTGCTGCGGATGTACTGTACGTTGTTGAGCGCGTTCCAGTCGCCGTCGAGGTCGACCGGGGCGAGGTAGTCAAGGTGCGGCGAGTGATCCATGGGCAGCGTCTGCTGCATGAGGTGCGGCGCGTAGCGGCCGGCCAGCGCTTCGTAGCCATCGAGGTTCGGATAGGGCGCGGTGTAGAAACGGAAGCGGAAGATGCGTTCGAGGTTGTTGTAGGCCAGGTCTTCGATCTGCGTCGCCAGCGTCACGAAGTAGGGCGTGCTGTTGAAGATGACGGCCGAGGCCGCCGGCGTGAAGACAGCCACTTGGTTGTTGTCTTCGAGCGCGTAGCTGCCGGCGATCTTGCGGTCGGTCAAGTCGGTGACCTGGAACGTGAAATCGTCGATGGTCATGGGCCGGATGGGCTCGCTGAAGCGCACCCGCACGACGAAGTTGGTGGCGACGTTGTCGGTGCCGTCGGCCGGTTCGACCGCCACGATGGTGGGCGGCGTGCGGTCGGGCACGAGGTCGGGGAAATCGGTGTCGGTGGGCGGGGGCGGCAGGTCGGTCGGGGGCACATCGGCCGGCGGCGCGTCGGGGGCCGCGTCGATGGTTTCGGCCGCGCCGGCCTCGGGCGCCCCGTCGCCGGCAGCGTCGCCGGGGGCCGCAGTCTCGGGCGCGACGTCGGGCGCCGCGGGCGTATCGGGGGTGACATCGGTGTCGGCGAGAGCCACGTCGACCGCGCCGGGCGGACGCGGGTCGGAATCGCCGCACGCCGGGGCCCCGGACGCCGCAAGCCACAGCAACACGACAAGGCCAAGGGAACGAGGACGTTGCATGCCGGCCCTCCATGGGCAACGCGAGGGGTACGGAGTCGGCGGGCGCGGGCTTGCCGCGCGAAGCCGCCCCGCGCGAAGACGCTCCATGATAGCGAGCGGCCCGCGCGCGAATCAAGCCAGGCCTTGGGCACTTTCGTACCGGGTGGCGCCGGCGGTTCACCCGCGCGCGCGCCGCGGCGCCGGGGTGCAAG
The DNA here is from genome assembly GCA_964422715.1 of uncultured Myxococcales bacterium. Classification (GTDB taxonomy): domain Bacteria; phylum Myxococcota_A; class UBA9042; order PWKZ01; family CAYRCM01; genus CAYRCM01. The sequence goes on from CAYRCM010000028.1 coordinate 33,474, forward strand.
CGGGGTTGCGGGCGCCGGGTCTTCCGGTATGATGCCCCGACCGCGGCCGCGGGGGGCCTCGTGCGGGGCCTTCATCCGGCGCCCCAAGGCGCCCCGGCAGTGGCGCGCGCAAGGAGCACCGGGTGGCCAATGGTTCGCACGACGCAGCGCCGGCTCGACGCCGCCCCTGGCATGCCTACGAGTGGTGGGTGGCGCTGCGCCTCGTCCGCGCGCGGCGAAGCCGTTTTCTGAGCGTCATCGGGGGCATCTCGGTCCTCGGCATCCTCTTCGGCGTGGCGTCGCTCAACGTCGTGTGCAGCGTGTCGGGCGGCTTCGAGCGTGCCATCCGCGAACGCATCCTGGGGCTCTACCCGCACATCGTGCTGCTCAAGAAGGCGGGCCACTTCGCCGAGTACCGCGACGTGGCCGAACGCGTGCGCACGGCGCCGCACGTCCGGGGTGCCACGCCCGCCACCTACGACGAGATGATGGCCGCGCTCGGTGGTCGGCGCGCCGGCGTGCTCGTCAAGGGCGTCGACGTGGCCACGGCGCGTTCCGTGAGTCCGCTCGACAGCCTCATGCTCGACGGCGCGCGGCTCGAAGCGCTCGCCGAGACCCCGCGGGTGCGGCCCGCGGCCGACGGACGGCTCGCCGTTGCGGGCACCGTGGCCCTCGCGGCGTACACCGTGGTCGTGCCCCCCGTTGGCGGCACGCCGTTCGTCGTCGAGGACTTTCCGGCCGTGCCGCAGCCGGGCCGCGCGGTCATCCGTCTCGTCAACGCGCTGCCGGACGCCGGCGCCGTGCAACTCGAACTCGAGCCGGGCGACGAAACCGGGCTGGCGGCCGCGACGCGTCCCGTGCCGCCGGCCGCGGCCGCGCCGTACATCGAGGTGCCGGCCGGAACGGCGAGCGCCCGGGTCGCCGACCAGACGGCCGGCGTGCGGCGCGACATGCCGCCGCTCGAACTCGCCTCCGGCCAGATCTACACCGCCGTGCTGCACGCCCCGCAAGATGGCGAGCCGCGCCTGCGCCTCGTGACCGACAGCTTCGAGGAACAGCAGGGCGAACTCAGCCGCCTGCGGCTCTTGCGCCTCGATGCGGCGCCGGCCGCCCCGCTCGGGCTCGCCGACGAGGCCGGCCAACCCCTCGGCGAGCCGTTGCCGGCCGGGACCGTGGGGCCGTACCTGGCGAGCGCGGCCCCGCTGCCGGCCACGTTGCTGGCGGTCGGGCTGGCCGAGCAACTCCAGGCGAAACCGGGCGACGTCATCACGCTCGTCACGCCGCTGCGTGGGCTCGAAAACCGCATGCTGGGCCCGTTCGGCATGGCGCCGTCGTCGGCCCGGTTCCGCGTGGCGGGGCTCTTCCGCTCGGGGTACTACGAACACGACAACCGCTTCGCGCTCGTCAACTTCATGGCCTCACGGCGTTTTCTCGGGCGGGGCGACATCGCGCGCTGGGTCGAGATCCGGGTCGACGACCTCTTCCTCGTCGGCTCGCGCCGCGCCGAGCTGCGCGAGTTGGTCGACCCGTACCATTTCACGACGTTCGCGGAGGCCGCCCGCGATTTCACGGCGCGCGTCGCGCGCGTGGTCGAGAACGACGTCACGGGGGCGACCTTCGAGGCGCCGCGCTCGGTGCTCGACCTCGTCGACAACCAGGCGCGGGCGGTGGCGCTGCTGAAGTACCAGGACCTGTCGCTCGGCTTCGACGAACGCTACAAACTCATCGACTGGGAAGAGATGAACCGCAACCTCTACACGACCCTGAAATTGCAGAAGGTCGTGCTGTCGGTGCTCTTCCTCGTCATCCTGCTCGTGGCGAGTTTCAACGTCATTGGCTCGCAGATCATGCTCGTTCACGAAAAGTCGCGGGATATCGCCATTCTGCGGGCCATGGGGGCCACGGCGGGGGCCATCCGCCGCATCTTCTTCCTGCAAGGCGCGGCCATCGGGCTCATCGGCACGACAGCCGGCCTCGTCGTCGGCGAAGGCATCAGCCGGCTCGTCGGGCTCGTGCACTACCCGCTCGACCCCAAGGTCTACCTCATCTCGACGCTACCGGTCGATCCGCAGCCGCTCAACGCGCTGCTCACGGCGCTGGCGGCCCTCGTGTGCACCTTCCTGGCAAGCCTCTACAGCGCACACCGCGCGGCGCTGAAGTCGCCCATCGACGGGCTGCGCTTCCTCGAATAGGCAAGAGCGGCGGCGGCCGCGAGTCCCGGGTCAGGGCTGGCGGATGAACTGCACGCGCCGATTGCGGGCGCGGCAGGCCTCGTCGGGCGTGCGACAGAGCGGCTCGCCGGAACCGGCTTCGGACAGCAGTAGCCGTTCGGCCGGCACCCCGAGCCGCACGAGCACATCGCGCACCGCCAGGACGCGGTGGTGGGCGTAGAGGAAGCTGAGCCGACTGTCGAGACGGTCGTCGGCGTGGCCGCGCAGCCGTACGACGCGCCGTTGCTCGCGCAGGCAGGCGGCCGCAGCCGCGAGCTGCTCGCGAGCGGCCGGCGAGAGAAACGTGGTGCGTTCGGCGAACAGCACGTCAGGCAGCAGACAGGGCGAGCGACAGCGGCCGTCGAGGCACTCGAAATCGGGATCGCAGTGCGCGGGACGCAGGCAGTCGGGCAGACAGGGCACGCAACGGCCGCCCCCGGTGCAGCAACGCCCGGCGGGACAGGGACTCTCGGCACCGCAGGGCGGCGCGCAATAGCCGCCGGCGGTCGCATCGTCGCGGTTGCAGACCCCGGTGTCGCATTCGCCGTCGGCGGCGCAACAGGCCGGACGCACGCGACAATGCAGCCCGTCGCAGAGCGCGCAGGGGCCGGCCGCCCGGCAGTCGCCGTCGCCGCGGCATTCGGAACAGCGGCCGGCGACGCACACTTCGCCCCGCGCGGCGCACTGCTCGTCGCGCGCGCAGGCCGGATAGACCGGCTCGGGCCGGCACGCCGCGACGGCGCCGAGGGCCACGAGCGCGGTGAGTGCCAGGGCCGCGGCGGCCCGCCGCAGAGCCGGCGGCGCAGTTCGGGGGCCGGGCGCCAAGACCTGCGCGGGGACCTGGAAACGGCGGTCGCTCACGAGGCGGGACACTCCGGGTTTGGTTGCTGGACGCAAGCGCCCGTCGCGGGCACGCAGCTGTCGAGGGTGCAGGGGTCGCCGTCCTGGCACTCGCGCGGCGGGCCGGGCACGCACACGCCGGCGTTGCACGCGTCGCCGAGCGTGCACAGGTCGCCGTCTTCGCACGCGCCGGTGCGCGCCGCGTTGGTGCAGCCCGTGAACGGCTCACACACGTCGTCGGTGCACTGGTTGCCGTCGTCGCACAGCGCCGGATCGGTGGCGCAGGCCGCGTAGCGCGGCTCGACGGCGAACGTCAGCGCGTAAGGGCCCGCGTGCCCGTAGTAGCCGTAGATGGCGACGAGGTAGTCGACGTCGGGCTGCAGCTCGTAATCGAGCCGGATGGGGGGTTCGCCGTACGCCTGTTCGAGGATCTCGGCCGGGCGATCGGCGAGCGCGATGTCGAGCGTGTAGACCGCGGGCGGCAACTGTTCCCACCACTCGCCGGACACGTGCAGCGTGGACGGATCGGTGACGCGCACCCGGTACAGGTCGAGGTCGCCCATGACCGTGGCGCGATTCTGGCCCACAGCGAAGAGGCAGCCCGCGACATCGAGGGGGGCGTCGGGCGTGAGGGTGCCGAGGTCGCTCGCGTGCGCGGCGTCGTCGTCGGGCTCGACGTCGCGGCCGGCACAGCGCCGCTCGCCCGACAGCGTGCCGAGGTCGAACGTGAGGCCCGTTGAAACCGAGCGGAAACTATCGGAAATGACTTCGGTGCGTTCGGCGGAGAGGCCCACGACTTGGCCGCTGGACCATTCGGCCTCGCCGGTGACCTCGTAGTAGAGCTGGTACGCGCTGTACGCGTCGGACAGGTCGATGACCTCGGAGACCGTGAAACTGCCATCGGCGGCGACGACCCCGTGCAGTACGGGCGCCCCCACCTGCACGGGCAGCCCGCCCCGATAGCCGGCATCGGCGAGCTCGGCGAAAAACGCCTGGAGCAGGTCGTCGGAGTAGCGAATGGCGTTGCCCGCCTGGTCGGCGCCCACCTGCAAGGTCAGCACCTGGCCGAGGTCGTATTCGCCGAGGCTGTCGAGCGAGATGTTGGCCTGGCCCGCCAGCCCGAGCGGCGGCGGCCATTCGCCGCTGCCGACGGCGCAGGCGGCACCGAGGCTGAGCGTCCACACGAACAGCAACCGAAGGGACGGAGCGCGGACAAGACGCATGACGATGCCCTCCTGCCTGGCTGAAAAGACTAGGGCAGCGCAGCGGATTTGTCACGGCGCACGGGCGCGGTCCGGCGTTCGCGGGCTGCGTTGCGGGCGGGGCGGGGCCGACTCCCGCTGCCGGCAAAAACGTTGCGTTGGCGGGCCGTTTCACGCCGGCGCGACCGTTGACAGGGCAGCCCCGGTTTGCTAGCGTCCGGCTTTCCGATGGGAGCGGGTGCGCGCCGCCGCCGGCCGCGCCGGCCCCCGCGACGGTGGAATGATGGGATCGTTTGGCGAATACCTGCTCAGGGCCCGAGAGAGCGCCGGCTTGAGTCGAGAAGCCGTCGCCGGGGTCACCCGCATTCCGCGCCAAACCATCGAAGCCCTCGAAACCGAACAATTCGACCGGCTGCCGCAGACCGTCTTCGTGCGCGGCTTCATTCGCGCCTACGCGGCGGCCGTGCGTTGCGACGCGCAGCCGGCACTCGACATGTTCATGGCCGCCACGAGCGACCCCGATGCCCCCGATGCCGCGCCGCTCGGCGAACCCGGTTTCAAAATCGAAGGCTCCCGCGAACGCCCCGGGCGGGGCCTGCGGGTGTCGCACGTGATCCTGCTGGTCATCGCCGCCATCACCTTCCTCGTGGCCTATCTGTTGGCGGGCGCGGGCGGCGACACGCCGAACTCGTCGGCCGCCATGGGCGATGGCGGGGCGCCCGCGGGACAGACCGTCGAAGAACCGCCGGCCCCTCCTCGGCCTCAGTGAACGGGCCCGATGGCGCTCATCGAGACGGAAGCCTTCGTCGTGCAGCTCCAGGACCTGGGCGAGGCCGACCGGCTGGCCGTGCTGGTGTCGCGCAGCCACGGCCGGCTGCGGGCCGTGGCCCGCGGCGCGCGGCGTAGCCGCAGGCGTTTCGGCGGCGATCTCGACGCGTTGCGCAAAGTGCGCATCACCCTCGACTTTCGCGCCCAGGGCAACCTGCACCAGCTCACGAGTTGCGCCACCATCGAGGCCTACCCGGGGCTGCGCGACCACGTCCGGCGCTTCGCGCTCGGCAGTTTCGCGGCCGAACTCACGCACGCGCTGGCCCCCGAGCACGGCCGCGAAGATGGGCCCTTCGGACGCCTCGACGAAGTGTTGCCGGCCGTGGCCGGCGCCGCCGAGGTTGACATCCCCATGACGGTGCGCGTGGCGCTGCGAGCGCTCCAGGCCGAAGGCTTCCTGCCCGACCTGCGGCGCTGCGGGGTGTGCGACCGGCCTCTCGGCGCGAACGCGGCCGAACGCTTCTGCCTCGACGCCGACGGCGTCGTGCGCTGCTCCGCCTGCGGCGGCCAGAGCCTCAGCGCCGCGGTGGCCCGCTGGCTGCCGCACGCGGCCGACACCGGGCTCGATGCGGCCGTCGCCCCCTGGCCGGGAGAGCCGGCCGAGGCCGCGGCTCTGCTCGGCCACACGCTGCGGCTCGTGCGGCAAGTTTTGGGGCGGCCGCTCTGCTCCGAGCCCTTCCTCACCGAGGTGCTGCATGCGGCCTGAGCGCGCGCCCCTGGTCTGCGTGTTGTTCGCCGGGTGCTGCGGCGTGGCCGCCTGCACGCCGCTTCGAGGCTCGGCCGACGTGCTGGCGCTTTTTGCCGCCGGCCAGGACCGGGCCGTCGAAGCGCGTTGCGCCGCCGAATGGCAGCGTCAGGAAGCGGCATTGACGCCCGCCGAACGCGAGCGCATCGCCGAGGCCGAACGCCGCTTCGACGCGCTGCTGCAGGCCGAAGACCCCGTGGTGGGCCCCGACGAAGCGCTGGCTCTGCCCGACGACCCGGGGCTCGACGGTGCGGGCGGCGGCGGCCTTCCCGCGCTGACCGCTGCGCGGCCCGGCGGCGCGCTGCGCCAGTTGCACGACGACATCCTGTCGGCGTCCCCCACGCGGGCGCTGCGGGCCGTCCACGAACTCGCCGAACTGCGCCTGCGGCGCGTCGTTCCGGCCTGCGTCGTGCGGCTCTTCGAACCCTACGACCTGCAGCCCGAGGCGAGCGGGGCGTTCGGCGGCATCGAGGCCGCCACGCTCGGGCGCCTGCTCCGTCGCCGTTGCGCCGCCGCGGTGGCGCAAGCCCTCCAAGGAGAGCCCTGATGACCGTCACGAGCGACCCGCCTGCCGGGGCCGCGTCCACTACGGTTCCGCACTCGCGCCGGGCCGCCTACGGGTTGGCGTTCGTGTCGCTGGCCCTGGTGAGCATCGTTGCGGCCGGCAGTTACTTCGCCTACGACTGCATCGGACCGCTGGCCCCCATTCTCAAGCGCGAATTGGCCCTCAGCAGCAAGCAAATCGGCTGGCTCTACAGCGTCTACTCCATCCCGGTCATCGCCCTCGTGGTGGCGGGCGGCCTGCTGGCCGACCGGCTCGGCGTCCGACGGGCCGGCATTCTGTTCACCGCCCTTTTCTTCGCCGGCACGGTGCTGACGGCCCTCGGCGAATTCTGGCTCATGGTGGTGGGCCGGTTGCTGTTCGGCATCGGCGCCGAGTGCTTGTACGTGGTCATGAACAAAATCGTGGCCAAGTGGTTCCGGGACAAGACGCTCGCCTTGGCCTTCGGGCTCAACCTGTTCTTGTGCCGCGCGGGCACGTACCTCGCCTTCTTCGGACTGCCGTGGATGGTCGAGGCGCTCTCGTCGTGGCAACTCACGCTGTGGGTCGTCGTGGCCATCTGCGGCGTGTCGCTCCTGGCCATCGCGATCTACGCACTGGTCGACCGCCACGGCGAACGCCGCGGGCTCACCGCCATCGAGGAGCGCGGCGAACTCTTCCGTTTGCGCGATGCGCTGCGGCTCCCGCGCGCGTTCTGGGTCATCAGCATGCTGTGCGTGCTGTACTACAGCGCCATCTTTCCGTTCACGGCGTTTGCCACCGACTTCTTCCAGGAACGCTATGGATTGCTGCACGAACCGGCAAGCCGCCTGACGGGCGTGGTCATCCTCATCTCCATGTGTACGACGTGGCTGTTCGGGGCGCTGGTCGACCGCATCGGCCGGCGCGCAACGCTGATGATCGTGGGCTCGCTGCTCATGATCCCCTGCCACGTGGTCATGGGGTACACCGAAGTCCACCCGTGGGTGCCCATGGTCGTGCTCGGGGTGTCGTTCTCGCTCGTGCCGGCGGCCATGTGGCCGGCCCTGCCGCTCATGGTGCGCAGCGAGCAGCTCGGCACGGCCTACGGCGTCATCTCCATGGTGCAGAACGTGGGGCTGTTCGCCTTCCCGCTGGCGGCGGGCGCCATCCGCGACTTCACGGGGTCGTACAACGAAGTCATGATTCTGTTCTTGGGGTTGTCGATTGCAGGGCTCGGGTTCGCCTTCTGGCTGAAGCGGGTCGAACGCTCGGCCGGCTCCTACCTCGAACGGCCCGCGGCGCGCGCCTGAATCAGGGCTGCGGCGGCGGTTCGACCATCCGGTCGCGCGCGGCCTGCAACTCGGCCGGCGCGGCGCCGCGCGCGGCCTGCTGCACGAGATCCAGGAAAACCGTCTCGGGATTGCCGGTGACGCCCGGCCGCAGCGTCCACGAGTCGAGGTCGGCGCCGCGCAGCCCCTTCAGCCGGTCGAGCAGCAGTTCGATGCGCCAGCGCCAGCGGCCGTCGGACCCGCGCACGAAGTGGAACCACACGGGCGGGCGGCCGTCCCAGGGGTCGCCGGGCCGGCCGCGGGCCTCGGGCTCCTCGACGAGCACATAGTCGAGGGCCAACTGGCCGAGTTCGAGCGGCTCGGGAAAAATGGCCGCGAGATTGCGGTGCCAGAGCCAGCCGCCGCGGATCTGCTCGCGCAGCAGGTCTGTGCCGCTCATCGCGCGCAGCCGCTCCGGCGGCAACATGCGCCGCACTTCGCGCACCATGAGGCGATCGATGGTGTCGCTTTGGGCAAGCGCGTCTTCGCTGGCGTCGAGGGCCGCCTTGCGCAGCCGCTCGAAGCGTTCGACGACCGCCGCGTCGAGCCAGACGATCGCGCGGTCGGCGTCGCGCGCCAGCAACGCCGCCGCCACCTCGCGGATGGTGGCGCCGAGGTCGGCCTTGAGCGCCGGGGAGGCCTGACGCAGGCAACCCGGAGCCGCCAGGATGGCGATGAGCGTTATCAGGCAGAACCGGCGCAACGGACGCTGGAGCATGGACTACCTCGTGGTCGGGGCCGGGGCGGAGCGCCTGGGCTGGGGCGGGGCTGCGGGGGCCGCGGCGGGCAGGCGGGCGGCCACGCAAGCGGCGAAGGCGCGTTCGAACGCGCGTTTGGTCTCAAGATCGCGGTGGAACGGCGCCCGGACGTGCTGAAGCCGGCATTCGCGCCGGATGATGTCGAAATCTGCGGGTACGCTCGGCGCGGCGTGGGCAGCGAGCCGCGCGGCAAGCGCGGCGTCGGATTCGGCGTGCACCGAGTAGGCCAGTTCCCGAAGATTCTGGGGGGTCGGCCGGGCCACGAGCCCCGCCAGGAGACACGAGACGAGACAGGGGTCGGCCGACGTGAGCCGCGACTGCGGGTCGGGCGGCGCCTCTGCCGCACACGCCTGCGCGCAGCGCGCCTCGTGCCAGGCGAAGACGGCCTGCGTGGCGCCTTCGAAGACGCAGGCATCGATGGCGCTGAGGCTCGCCTGCACGGCCGGTTCGCGACACCAGAGGTCGTGCGTCTTCCAGTTGGTGGCGCAGCGCGCGGCGCACGGGGAACGCGCGTAGAGTTCTGTTTCGAGGCGCCGCTGGTCGGCTTCGGTGGACCCGGCGGTGGGCAACGATTCGCAGGCGCGCCGCTTGTAGTCGGCATGCTCGACGCCCGCGCAGGCCGTGAGGCAGTGGAGCTCGGCCTCGACGCGGGGCTTGCAGAACGCATGGCGCAGTCGGTGCACCGTGACGTTGCGGCTCACGGGGTCGAGGGTCGCGAGGTAGGGCAGCACGAGGGCCCAGAACGCCGCGAAGACGGCGACGCCGGCAGCCAGCACGGCGATGCGCCGCCCTTCGGCGCGCGGCGAGTGGCGGGGTGGGGTCATGGCTGGGACCCCGCGGCGCCGGGGGTAGCCACGGCCGGTGCGGGCGCGGAGCCCGGACGCGCATTCCAGATGAACATCAGCAGGGCCACGCCGATGAGGCTGGCGGCAATCAGGGTGGCGATCCAGCCGTTCCAGCCCCAGGCCTGGATGATGCGGCCGCCGGCCGACGAGATGATGAACATGCCGACGTACTGGAACGCGTCGATGATGCCCGCGGCCGACGCGGCCGCCTTGCGCCCGCCGAAGTCCATGGAGGCCGCGGTGCCGAGCAGAGAGTGCGGCCCCGCGATGAAAAACGACAGGAAAACGAACAGGACGCCGCTCACGACGGGACCGGCTACGAGCCAGAAGACGACCAGCAGGACCGCCTGGCCGAGGTACATGATGACGCCGACCGGGGCGCGCCGGGCCGCGAAAAACACGTCGGACAGGAAGCCGGCCGAGAGTGCCCCGGCAACGCCCGCGACCGGGATGAGCACCGAAACGACCTGGAACGTGGCCGAGTCGGTGGCAATGTGGTGCACTTCGCGCAGGTAGTCGGGATACCAGATGAAAAGCCCGTGACGCACGATGCCGAGGCAGAAGTAGCCGAGCGCCACGAGCAAGATGGGCCGACTCGTGAACACCTTGCGCAGCGTGTAGCCGAAGTTGGGGGCGTGCGAGTCGCCGCAGTCGCCGTCGCCGGCGTCGACGCTCGGGAACCCCACGGACTCGGGCCGATCGCGCACGTAGAGCAGCATGATGGCGCCGTAGGCGAGGCACACCACGGCCGGGACGAAGAAGGCCCAGCGCCAGTGCATGGCGGCGACGATGAAGCCCGTGAGCGAGAGGCCCACGGCCGTTCCGACCTGGGTGCAGATGCCGAAAAGCCCCGTGAACACGCCGCGTTCGGCGATTCCGAACCATTGCGAGTTGATCTTGACGAGCGCCGGGGCACCCATGGACTGGGCGTAGCCCGAGAGCGCCCAGATGACGACGCAGGCCGTGAGCCCGCCGACCGGGGCCACGAAACCGAACACGAGGTTGGCCGCCCCGGTCAGCAGGGCGCCGAGCGCCATCATGTTGCGCCCGCCGAACCGGTCGGCGAGTTGGCCGTTGACGAACTGGCCGATGGCGTAGGCGATGGCCCACATGCCCGCCAGGTCGCCGACCATGGCCTTGGTCCAGCCGTGCTCGAAGCCGACGAACGACTTCGCGACGTTCATGTTGTTGCGGCACATGTAGAACGTGGCGTAGAGAAAGAAGATCGGGAGCCAGTTGCGGCGCCGGCGCCAGGCGAATTCGGCGGTGTAGCGCGCCCCATTCGCGAAGAATCCGCGCTGAAGACGGGTGAACGGTGCGGACGGTGCGGCCATGGCCATGGATCGCTCCTGGGGCCCAAAGTCGGCGATTGTAGCGCAGGGGCGACGGGCGTGCCACAATTCGCCGGCCGCTCGGCGCCGCAGATTGCGCGTCCGAATCGGCGGTTGCGCGCTCCGTCCGAGGCGCCCGGCGCGCACGCCGGCAAGGCCCTGGAGAAACGCCGTGCCGAGTGCCTATCACGCGCTGCTGAGGCGCATCGTCCGGGCGGGCGCGGACGCGACCGGCGGGGAGCTCGCGGCGGCCGCCGACCGGGTGGCTCGCCTCGTGGCCTTGCGCCGCCTCGAATGTGCCGCGCTCTTCCCGGCCGGCACGCTCGCCGCCTGGCTGCGGCGCGGCGACCTCTTCGCGCGCATCGACGGGGCGTTGCAGGCCACCCTCGGCTGCCCCTGGCCCGTGGTGGGCCGCGGCGCCGAGTCGGGGGGGCTCTCGGCGCGGGCGGCGCGGGTGGCCGAGCCGCTCGCCGCAGCGGCACTCAGCGAGCCCAACGACGACGGCATCGGCTGGCTCTACGAGCGTTTCGGCGCCCCGGAGCGCCGGGCCGGCGGCGTCTTCTACACGCCTCCGGCGCTCGCGGCGCTCGTCGCCGCCTGGGCCTGCCCCGCCGACGGGCCGGGCGTGGCGGGCGCGCTGCTCGACCCGGCCTGCG
>CAYRCM010000029.1:0-24483 GCA_964422715.1 uncultured Myxococcales bacterium
AAGCCCGCCCTGGCAACCGCGCTGCGTCACACCCAGGCGCCTTCCCTCGGATACCTTTGTTGCCGGCGTCGCTCCCTCCCGCGGCGTACCCGAAGTACGCCTCGGGGGAGCGCTCTTTGGCGCCTCGGTGTCCTTTGGGACGCAACTTGGCATCTGCCAACCGTCGCGCGGCCGGAGCGTGGTCGCCCCGGGGGAGCGTCCGGCGCCGGCAGATGGACTTTTGACCGTCCGGCGCGCCGATGGTAGCTTCCTGCCCATCGGCGCGGGCTCCATGGGAGACCCACCCCCCCATCCGGCTCAGGAGGGCGACCATGATCGGACGCAAAGGCATCGCGGCTGCGACCTTCGTCGTTGGCCTGATGGCATTCGCCGGTTGCGGCGACGCGGGCAGCGGCGGCTTGCCACCCGACCCCGATACGGCCATCGACGCGGGCGACGCGGCGCCGCCCGACGCCCGTCCCGACGCTGCCGACGACCTTGTCGAACCGCCCGACGGTCACGTGGGCGACACAGCCCCGCCCGACGCGCCCGGCGGCGACACCGCGGTTGGCGATGCCGCTCGTCCCGACGTCTTGCCGCCCGTCGATGCCGTCCTGCCCGACGCCCCGCCACCCGACGGCGATGCCGCTTCCGCCCCCGACGTTCCGCCGCCCGACAGCGATGCCGCTTCCGCCCCCGACGGCGCGGGCCCCGACGCCGTGCCCCCCCATTGCACCACGGCCAGCGATTGCCCGCCGCCGGCAACCCCCTGCCTCGTGCGGAGTTGCGCCGCGGGCGAATGCACCGAGACGGCCCTCGCCGACGGCACGCCGATTCCCGAGCAGGCCGCGGGCGACTGCCTGCTCGTCGTTTGCGACGGCGCCGGTGCCACGCGGGTCGACCCCGCCGCCGACGACCTGCCCGACGACGGCAACGCCTGCACGGACGACTTGTGCATCGCCGGGGAGCCCGCTCATGAACCGCTGCCGGCGTTCACACCCTGCGGCGACGCGCTGTTCTGCGACGGCGCCGGGGACTGCGTCGGCTGCCTCGCCGCCTCCGACTGTCCCGGCGAAGACACCGACTGTCGCACGCGCGAGTGCGTCGACGGCACGTGCGCGTTCAGGTTTGCCGACGCCGGTACCGTCGTCGAGTCGGCCGACATTCCCGGCGATTGCCTGGAGACCGTCTGCGACGGCGCGGGCGGCACGCAAGACGAACCGGCCGCCGCCGACCTGCCCTTCGACGACAACGCGTGCACGGCCGACCTCTGCGAGGCCGCCGGGCCCGCGAATCCGGCCCTGCCCGCGGGCACCCCGTGCACCGAGACCGACGGCCGCGTCTGCGACGGCGCCGGGGCCTGCGTCGGCTGCCTCACCGCCTCCGACTGTCCCGGCGAAGACGGCGAGTGCGCGGTGCGGGTGTGCGTCGAGACGCAGTGCGACTGGGACTTCGCCGCCGCCGGCACCGCGCTCAACGAGCAGATCGGCGGCGACTGCCAACTCGCCGTTTGCGACGGCAGCGGCGGTCCTGGACAACAGACCGACCCGACAGACGTGCCTGACGACAGCAACCAGTGCACCGTCGACGAGTGCGTGGACGGCTTGCCCCAGACCTCGTCGGCGCCCGTCGGCACATCCTGCACGGAGGGCGGCGGCCGCGTCTGCGACGGCGCCGGGGCCTGCGTCGGCTGCGTCGGTGCCTCCGACTGCCCGGGTGAAGACAACGAATGCGCGACCCGCACCTGCGTCGCGTTCGCCTGCGGCGTCAGCTTCGCCGCGGCCGGCGTGCCGGTTGCCGCGCAGGCGGAGGGCGACTGCCGGCAGGCCGTCTGCGACGGCCAGGGCCGTGTCGTCGACATCCCCGACGACGCCGACCTGCCGACGGACGGGCGCCAGTGTACGGACGACGTCTGTGCGGCCGGCGTCCCCTTCAATCCGCCCTTCCCCGGGGGCACGGCCTGCAGCGAGGACGGCGGCGTGCTGTGCGACGGGGCCGGCACCTGTGTCGAGTGCCTCAGCGCCACCGATTGCCCGGGGGAAGACGAGGAGTGCACGTTCCGCGACTGCTGGCAGAACGTGTGCGGCTTCATCCACGCCGACCCGGGCGTCCCGCTCGCCGACCAGGTCGAGGGCGACTGCCAGCTCATCGTCTGCGACGGCTCGGGGGGCGTCACCACGCAGGACGACCCGAGCGACACCCGGCCCGACGACAGCGAGTGCACGGCCGACCTCTGCATCGACGGGCAGCCCATCAGCACGCCGCTGCCGGCCGGGGCGCCCTGTGGCGGCGGCGGAGCCCGGGTCTGCGACGGCATGGGCCGCTGCGTCAGCCAGCACTTCGTCGTACTGCGCGTCGGCGACGGGGCGACCGCGCTCAGCAATGCGGCCGCCCCGCTCTTCCTCGAATGGCGCGACGGCACGGGGGCGCTCGTCGCGCGGCCGAACAACCCGCTGCCGCTGCCCATCGCGGCCGACGGGGCTCAGCAGCCCATCACGCTGTCCGGCACGGCCACGTCCGAAGGGTTCCTCTCGTTGTCGAGCAACGGCAACTACATCACCCTCGCCGGCTACGCGGCCACCCCGGGCACGCCCGGTGTGTCGTCGTCCGCCGCGCCCCGCGTGGTGGCGCGCGTCGACGCGTCCGGCAACATCGATACCTCGACGGTCCTCACCGGCGCCTTCCTCGGCAACAACGTGCGCAGCGCCACGTCCGACGACGGCAGCGGGTTCTGGGCGGCGGGCACCGGTTCCGCCGGCAGCGCGGGCATCCAGTACGTGGCCTTCGGGGAAGCGACGCCGGTTCAAGTGCTCGCAACGCCCAACAACGCGCGCGTCGCCCACGTGTACGGCGGGCAGTTGTACGGCTCGTCCGGTTCCGGCACGTTCATCAACGTTTTCAGCGTCGGCACCGGGCTGCCCACGACCGCCGGGCAGACGGCCACCCCGCTGCCGGGCATGCCGAGCTCCGGCGCCGCCAGTCCCTACGACTACGTGCTGCTCGACCGCGAGCCCGACATCGCCGGGCTCGACACGTTGTACGTGGCCGACGATCGTTCGGTCGGCGCCGGCGGCGGCGTCCAGAAGTGGGTGCTGGACGACGCCACCTGGGTGCTCGTGGCTACCTTCAACGCGGGCCTGACGAGCGGCGTGCGCGGCCTCGCCGGTCAGGTTACGGGCGGGGTGATCCTGGTTGCCACGACCGCCGAGACCGGTGCGAACCGCGTCATGCTGCTCTACGAACAGGGGTCCAACCCGCCCATGGCGGTGCCACTCGCCACGGCACCGACCAACACGGCCTTCCGCGGGTTGGCGGTGGCCCCCTTCTGACGTCCGTTTCCGAGGCGAGAAGGCGCACCATGTTTCGTTTGAGCGTCCTCATCCGAGGCGTTGTGGCCCTGCTGCTCGGCGTTGGGCTGCTCGTGCTCCAGGCGGCCGTGCCCTGGTTGCTCGTCTACCGGCTCGGCGACGTTACGGTGCCCATCGGGCTCATCAGCGGCATCTTGGCGGTGCTGTACGGCGGGTTGAACGTCGCGCTCCACTTCATGCAGCAGAGGCGGCTCACGCTGAGCGCGGCCGAGGTGCGGCAGTATGGCGACACGCTCGCCGCCGTGGCCCCCCGGCTCATCGAGGCCATCACCGAACACCGCCCCTTGCGCGAGGAAGCCCAGCGTATCGAAGCCGAATTCCACGTGCCCGCCGAGGTAACGTTGCGGTTCACCATCCAGATGCTGAAAACGTACAAGCGCGAGCGGCGGCGACTCGTCGAATACGGCCCGCAGGCCGGCTCCGGGCCCGACCCGGCGCCGTAGCCGCGCGAGTCGTGCCCCCTAAGGCCAAAGTCCAAGGCGCAGCACGATGCGTCCGTCGCCGCCAACGTCGGCGGCCACGACGAACGCCAGGCGACCGTCGGGCAGTGTCAGCGGCAGCGGCGAGTGGCCCGCGTCGACCGGGGTGTCGAGCACCAGCGTCACGTCGGCTTGCGGCACGCCCTGGGCCGTGAACACGCGGTACACGGCCGTCGGCGCGTCGGCGCTCCGCCATTCCCACGCCGCCACGAAGGCACCGCCCGGAGCCTGGAGCCCCAGCGCCGGGGCCGTGAGCGGCGTACGCGCCGTCGCCACGAGGGCGAAGGGCGGCTCGGCGGGCGTGCCCGCGTCCGTGAGCCGGCGCGCCCGCAATTCCCAGTCGCCGCCGGGCGTTTCGTGCACCCAGGCGACGAGTGCCGTGCCGTCCGCGGTCGCGAGCGGGGCAGGGCGGTCCGAAATCCGTCCCTCGGCATCGTTGCTCAACACGACGCTCGCGGTCGCGGCTGGAATCGCGAGGTCGAAGACCCGTGCGACCACGCGCGCATCGGCCGTCCCGTCCCCCTCGGTCCAGGTCGCGAGGAAGCGCTCGTCCGTCAGCCGCACGACGTCGGGCGCGGTCGCGGTGCCCGACGAGCCGTCGCGTAGCCGTTCGGCCCCGCGCAGCGGCTGCGCGTCGGCCGCGAGCGCGCGCAGCCAGACGTCCGATGCGCCGCCCGCGGCGGGCGTGCTCGTCCAGACCGCCAGTCCGTGGCTCGCCGAGAGCGCCACGCGCGGCTCCGTCGCGGGGTCGGCTCCCGACGAGAGCCGCACGTCGTCGGGCTGGAGCGGCTCACCGGCCGCGTCGAAGCCCCGCGCGAAGACGGCGCCGTGCTCGGCCCCCACTTGCCCGGGCGGCGCGGCGGGTCCGCGCCAGACCGCGACGAAACCCCCGTTGGCCGTCGCCGCGACCGCCGGCTCCGCCTGATCGCCCTGCCGCGTCGCCGGCACGGCGAAGTTGCCCCCGAGCGCGACCCCCCAGTCCGCGAAGCGCCGGCCCACGACGGCCAGTCCGCCTTCGTCTTCGTAGGGGGAGACCCAGAGAATGACGAGCCCGCCGCCCGCGAGCGCCGTCACCGCCGGGCAGCACTGGTCGCCGTAGCCAACCTCGTTCGCGCGCACGGTGCTCGCCACGTTGCAGGCGCCGCGGCCTTGGCAGACGGTGGCCGGCGGGCAACTCTCGGTGTCGAGGGTGCGGCCGTCGGCGCTGCAGACGAGCCGGACCCGGTTTCCTTCGCATCCAACGCCTGCCCCCGGGGTGCACAGCCCGCAACCGTGCTCATCGATTTCCCCGTCGCAGTCGTTGTCCCGTCCGTCGCACGAGGTTTCGGGCTCGGCCTCGTAGCCCGCCACCGCCGAGAAATCGCAAGACCAGCCGGTCTCGCCGCAACGCGCGACCGATGCCTCGGCGCACACGCCGGCGCTGGGGCAGGCGGGCAGGCCGGTGCAAGCTGGCGTGTCGCCGGCACCGTCGGTGGGCGGCTGGACGGCCTGGTCCGGATGAGCCGTCTCGTGGGTGGGCTGGTCGGTCGTGACCGCATCGGTGTCGGCCGGGTCGGCGGCGTCGGCGTCGGCGTCGGCCGCGTCGGCCTGGCCGTCCGCGATACAGCGGCCGCCCTCACAGCGTTCGCCGGCAGCGCACTCGTCGAGCGCCTGCCAAGCGTGGCCGTCGGCCGAACAACGGAGCACCGCGCGGCCGTCGCCGCTGCAGCGCACCTGCCCCGCCTGACAGAACGCGCTTGGGCCGGGCAGACTGGCCGCCGTGCAGCCCGCGAGCGCCGCAAGCAGCAGCCCCGCCGCGAGCACCGCCAGCCCGCGGCGCGGCAGCGTGCCAGGGCCCGTCCGCGGAGCCGCCCGCGCGCCGACGCGGGGGACCTTCAACGGGCGGCGCGTCCGCATTGGCCCCGCCAGAGGAGAAGGTGGTCGCACAGCACGAAGGCCACCATGGCCTCGACGACCGGGACCGCGCGCCAGCCGATGCAGGGGTCGTGGCGCCCCGTCACGGTGAGCACGGTGGGGGTGCCGTCGCGGCGCACGGTTTGCTGGGGCCGGGCGATGCTCGCCGGCGGCCGGAAGGCCGCGCGCACGACAATGGGCATGCCGTTCGAGATGCCGCCCTGCACGCCGCCCGAGCGGTTGCTGCTCGTGCGGATGGTGCCGGCGGTGGCCACGAAGGGGTCGTTGGCCGCGGAGCCGCGCAGCGCGCTCAGCGCGAAGCCGTCGCCGAGTTCGAAGCCGCGCGTGCCGGGGATGCTCAGCAGGGCGGCCGCCAGATCGGCTTCGAGCTTGCCGAACACCGGCGCGCCAAGTCCGGCGGGCACGCCTCGCGCCACGACTTCGACGACGCTGCCGAGCGAATCGCCGTCGGCCCGCGCCTCGTCGAGCAGGCGCGCCATGGCGGCCGCCGCGACCGGATCGGGACAGCGCAGCGGCTCGGCCTCGACGGCCGCACGCGTGACGTCTTCGGCCGGCACGGCGGTGCGCACGGGGCCCACCTGGCGCACGAAGCCGAGGACGTCGATTTCGCTCAAGGAGGCGAGCACGGCCCGCGCCACCGCCCCGGCCGCCACGCGCGCGGCCGTCTCGCGACCGCTCGAACGGCCGCCGCCGCGCCAGTCGCGCCGCCCGTAGCGCGCCTCGTAGGTGTAGTCGGCGTGCGAGGGCCGGTAGCAGTCGGCAAACGCGGCGTACGCGTCGGATTGCGCGTCGGCGTTGGCGATGCGCAGTCCGATGGACGTGCCGAGCGTCAGCCCGGCGAACACGCCCGAGTCGCACTGAACGGCGTCGCTCTCGTGGCGCGGGGTCGTGTGCGGCCCGGCGCCCGGACGGCGCCGGTCGAGTTCGTGCTGGATGTCGGCCAGCGCAAGCGGCACCCCTGGCGGCACCCCGTCGATGACGACGCCGATGGCCGCCCCGTGCGATTCGCCATACGTCGTCATCCGCAGCAGCCGGCCAAACGTGTTGCTCATGGCCGCACCCTTCCCCTGGGCCGCGCGGCGGCTAGCCCGGCGGCACGTTGCCGAGCGGTCGACTGAGGTGGCGCTCGATGGCGAGGGCCGCGGCTTCGACGTCGCGCTCGGCGAGCGCGTCGACGACGCCCCGGTGCGTGTCGATCAGGTCGGTCGCGTCCGGAAACAGGCTGGCGAAGAGGCTGCGCCGCATGCGGTACGCGTATTTGAGGGCATTGAGGACGAAGCGGAACACCCGGTTGCGCGCCACGGCCGCGAGCGCCGAGAAGAAGTCGAAATCGAGGTCGCCGAGCTCTTCGGGCAGGAGCTCGCCGGCTGCGGCCTCGGCCGCGACCAGCGCGCGCAGACCGTCGATGTCGCCCGCCGTCGCCCGCGCCGCGGCCAGGCGGACGAGCGCCACGCCAAAAACCTGCCGGACTTCGAGGAGGTCGCGCAGCAGCGCGCCGTCGAGGCGTCCGCCGCGCCAAAGCAGGTAGGGCAGAACGCCGAGCCCGGCCTGGCTGTAGTCGAGGACGTTCACCCCGCCCCCGTGGCGGACCTCGACGAGATGCTGTTGTTCCAGGGCCTTGAGCGCCTCGCGCACCGTGGGCCGGCCGACGCCGAATTGGACGGCCAGGTCGCGTTCGGCCGGCAGCCGGTCGCCCGGTTGCACGTCGCCCGCGAGGATGCGATCGCGAATCGCCTCGGCGACCTGCTCGTGCGCTTTCACCTTGCGGAGCCGCGGAAATGGCACGCTGGGTTCTCCGCGGGGGCAGGCCCACGGTCTGCCCCGAGCCTGCCGGGCCCACCGCCTCGGAGCCGGGGCGGGCAGCCGCGCGGCTGCCCCGGCTGGCGCCGCGCCGGAGTGCGCAGCCCGTTGCCGTTGGACGGCGGCTTCTCTTCCCGCTGCGGGCCCCGGGGCGCCCGGCCGCTCGCTTCGTAGAGAAAACCGGCAGGATGGGAGGCTAGTCTTCGCGCGCCAGAGTTGTCAAGGACGCGCGAAGCGCTGATGCTTCTGCCCGCCGTGCCGCGCCGCCGCCCCGTTCGGGCGCGGTCTGCCGGCGGGCAGTGGGAGCTGCACGGGTGGGCACCTCGCGGGTTCGCGCCATCGCGTGGATGATCGTTGCCGCGGTCAGCTTTGCGATCATGGCGGCGCTCATCAAGGTCGCGTGCACCCGCTTGCCCCCGCTCCAGGTCGTCTGCTTTCGCGGGGTCGTCGGGTTTCTGCTCATCGTGGCGCTCGAGCGCCTGCGCTTTGGCGCCCTGCGCCCCGGGCGTGACCGGCCCAGGCTTCTGCTGCGGGCGCTCTGCGGTTTCGGGGGGCTCGCCACGTACGCCTGGTCGATCGCTCACGTCGATCTCGGGGTGGCCAGTGCGCTCAACCAGAGTTCGCCGGTGTTCGTCGCCCTGCTCTCCATCCCGCTGCTGCGCGAGCGCCCGAGCCCGCTGTTGCTCATGCTCATCGCCGCGGCGTGCGTCGGGGCCTGGCTCGTCGTCGCGCCCGACCTGACGCAAGTCGACGCGGGTGCGCTGGTCGGGCTCGCCTCGGCCGTGCTGTCGGCGCTCGCCTACATCCTCGTGCGTTCCATGCGTACGTCCGAGAACACGTGGGTCATCGTCCGCTGGTTCTCGGGGCTGAGCGCGCTCTTCGCCGTGCCGTTTGCGTTCGTGACGCCGTGGCTGATGCCTCAAGGCCTTGAATGGTTGGCGCTTGCCGGCGTCGGGGCGCTCGGCCTGTTCGGGCAGCTCGCCATGACGCACGCCTACCAGCTCGAACAGGCGTCCATCGTGAGCCCGTTTCTCTTCCTGTCCGTGGTCGTCTCGTTGACGCTCGGCTGGCTGTTCTGGGACGAATGGCCGGCGCTCTGCACGCTCGGCGGGGTCGCCGTCGTGGTGTTGGCGTCGCTCGCCATCGCCTGGCGTGCACGGGTCGGCGTGTCCGCTCCGCCGAGCGCTCTCCCGGAAGACGCCCGCGCTCCGTGAGCCCGAGCGGGCGCGCCTGCGCAGCCGGGGCCGCGGCTCACGCCTCGACAGACGCCTGCGCAACGCCTATTGTGGCGCCGCCAACGCGCTGCGGAGGAACGGCATGGCCACCGCCGAAGGCCAAATCCAACGACTGCCGGAGGTGCTCGCGAGCCAGATCGCCGCGGGCGAAGTCGTCGAACGGCCCGCCTCCGTCGTCAAGGAACTCGTCGAAAACGCCATCGACGCCGAGGCTTCGCAGATCGTCGTCGACGTCGACGACGGCGGTCTGTCGATGCTGCGCGTCACCGACGACGGCGTCGGCATGAACCGGGCCGATGCCCTGCTGTGCGTCGAACGCCACGCCACAAGCAAGATCCGCACGGTCGAGGACCTGCACGCCGTGGCCACCCTCGGCTTTCGCGGCGAGGCGCTCGCCGCCATCTGCTCCGTGAGCCGGTTTGCCCTCGAAACGCGCCAGCGCGGCGCGCTGTCCGGCGTGTCCGTGCGGCTCGACGGTGGGGGGCCGGCCGCGGTCGCCGACGCCGGCGTGCCCGTCGGCACCCGCATCGAAGTGCGCGATCTTTTCTTCAATGTGCCCGCGCGGCGCAAATTCCTGCGCTCGCCGGCTGCCGAGATGAAGCGCATTGCCGAGGTGTTCACCGAATTCGCCCTGGGCTACCCGCACTTGCACTTGCGGCTCAGCCACGGCGGGCGGGTGGTCGCCGACTACCCCGGCGAACGCGACTTGAAGCCCCGCCTGGGCGCGGTCTTCGGCCGGCCGGTGGCCGCCCGGCTCCACCGCGTGTGGCTCGACGGCCATCTGCGTATCGACGGCTACCTCTCCGAGCCGGGCCTCGACCGTCCCACGGGGCGCTCGCTGCACGTCTTCGTCAACGGCCGGCCCGTGCGCGACCGGGTGCTGCTGCATGCGCTCGTGGCCGGCTACGGCAGTCTGATCGACCGCGGCCGCCAGCCGCTCGGCGCTCTGTACCTGCTGGTCGACCCGGCAACCGTCGATGTCAACGTCCACCCCACGAAGGCCGAAGTGCGGTTCGCCGAAAGCGAACGCGTCTACGCCGCCGTGCGCCACGCCGTACAGACCATGCTGCAGCAGGCGCCCTGGCTCTCCCCGCTTCCCGCCGGCGCCGCCGAGCCCGCGCCCGACTACGGCGCGCCGCCCCATGTCTCGCCGGCCGCTCCCGCGTTCGCCGGCAGGCGGGCCGCCGGCGCCCCGACGCCGCTGCTTCCCCTCACGGCGCCCGCGAATGCGCCTCGCCTGCTCCTGCGGTTTGCGTCGGGCACGGCCGCGGACCCGTCCCTGGACGCCGGCGCCCTCTCCGCTGCACCCGCCGCGGCCGACGGCGCCCCGCCGCGCGCATTGCGTTTTTCGAGCCTGCGCTACGTCGGCCAGGCGCACCACACCTACCTCCTCTGCGAAGACGGCGAGGCGCTCTACGTCATCGACCAGCACGCCGCCCACGAACGCGTCAACTTCGAGCGCTTGCTGCGCGCCCACGACGAAGGCGGCGTGGCGCGTCAGGCCCTGCTCGTCCCGCTCGACCTGGAGGTCGCGCTGGCCGACGCCGAGGCCATCGAAGCCGAAGCCGCCAACCTTCTCGCTTTCGGTTTTGAAATCGAGCGGTTCGGTACCCAGAACGTCGTGGTGCGGGCCGTGCCGCTGCTGCTCGGCGGCCACCCCGTGGGGCCGCTTGTGAGCGGCCTCGTCGCCGATCTCGCGCGCCCGGGCCGCCCCGGCGACACGCGGGCCCGCGTCGAGCGCACGCTCGCCACGGTGGCCTGCCACGCCTCCGTGCGCGCCGGCGACCCGCTCGACCCGCGCGAGGCGCAGGCGCTGCTCACCGCCCTCGACGGCCTCGACCTCGCCACCCACTGCCCGCACGGCCGGCCGGCGGTCGTGCGCTTCCCGTTCGGCGAGGTGGCCGCCTGGTTCGCGCGGACGTAGCGCCATGCCTGCGCTGCCCCGCATCGTCTGCATCATGGGCCCCACGGCCTCGGGCAAAACCGCGCTTGCCCTGGCGCTCGCCGAGGCGTTGGGCGCCGAGATCGTGGGCGCCGATTCGGTGCAGCTCTATCGGCACTTCGACATTGGCAGCGGCAAGCCGACCCCGGCCGAACTCGCGCGCGCGCCGCACCATCTCATCGGCACGTTCGACCCGCGCACGCCCTGCGATGCGGGGGCCTTCGCCGAGCTCGCCGATGCCGCCTTGGCCGACATCGCCGGGCGGGGCCGGCCCGCGCTCGTCGTGGGCGGCACGGGCCTCTACGTCCGCGCCCTGCTCCATGGCCTGGCGCGGGTTCCGCCGGTCTCGCCCGCCGTGCGCGAACGCGTGCTGGCCGAGTGCGCGCGGCTTGGACCCGCGGCCCTGCACGCACGCCTCGCCGAAGTCGATCCGGCGCTCGCGGCGCGGCTCGCGCCGAGCGACGCCCAGCGCATCACGCGCGCCCTCGAGGTGCACGAGCAGACGGGCCGGCCGCTGTCGGCTTTCCAGGCCCCGCACGGTTTCGCGCCGCGGCGCTACGACGCCTGCATCCTGGCGCCCGACTGGCCGCGTCCCGACCTCCAGCGGCGCATCGAGCAGCGCGTGCTGGGCATGTTTGCCGACGGTTTCGTCGCCGAGGTACGCGGGTTGCTCGCGGCCGGCTACCCCCGCGACCTGCGTCCCATGCAGGCCGTCGGCTACCGGCAGGTCGTGGCGCACGTGCTGGATGGCGTGCCGCTTGCCGAGACCGTTGCGCGCGTGCAGCAGGCGCAGCGCCAGTACGCGAAGCGCCAACTCACCTGGCTGCGGGGTGTGCCCGGCGTGCAGCCGCTGCCCGAGGCCGACCCCGACCTGGCCCTCGCGCTCGCGCGCCGGCACTTCGATTTGGATTGATGCGGCGTGGGCGGCGGGTGGGTCTACAAGACGTCGAAGATGCGCAGGAGCGCCAGAGTGATGGCGGCGGCGAAGAGCCCGCCGGCGACGAGCCACCACACGCGGGGGTTCTGGCGGGGGGCCTCGACGCTCGCTGGCGACGCGCGGCCAAACAGCGCCGGGCTTGGCGTGGCCTCGTAGGGCCGCACGCCGGGCGTCGCCTCGGCGACTTGCGGGGCGCCTCGCGGGCTCGCCACGGGAGGCGCGGCCGCGCCGCGGCCCTTGTCGGGAATGACCCAGGGCGAGTTGCGTGCTTCGCCAGCCGCCGCTCGGGCCCCGAAGCTGCCTTCCTCGTCGGCGGGAATGGCGAATTCGAGCCCGCGATCCTGGACTTCGGCGAGCACGGCGAGCACGGCCGGCGGCAACTGGCGTTCTTCGAGGGTGCGGTCGCCCTGTTCCTCGAAACCCTCTTGTTCCAGGCCGTCTTCGGTGATGTCGCTCGAACCGGGCAGCGGGCGTCGTTCGGACACGAGCGTGGGGTCGTCGGCCACGTCGATGTAGCCGCGCCGCATGAGTTTGGCGATGGCCCGCGCCCCCGCCACCTTGGTGACGCCGGCCGTGTCCAGGATGGCCGCGGGGCGCATGGGATGCGTGAGGGCGTTCAGCACGGCGCGTTCGTCCGACGTCAGGGTGCGGTCGCTCGTCGCGTCGTCGCGGACGCGCACGAGGGGCAAGCCGGCCGCGAAGGCAGCCCGCCGTCGCGCTTGCTGCTCGTCCGTTCTGTCGTCGAAGCTCGCCATGATGTTGCCCCCGTCCGCCTCGGGTGCCGCGGCGTGGAGGGAGCGGAAAGCCCGCTGCCGCGGCCCAAGTCCCGCCATCGGGACAGCCGCGCGAAATGATAGCACACACGAACGCGGGGCGCAGCGCAAGCGTCGGAGCAATGCTCTCCCGCGCAAACGCCGGGCGCGATGAATCGGCGCCTCGGCCAGCGCGTCGAACGCCGCGTCGCCGGCGCGCCACGGTGTTCGGCGTTCCCGCCGGGCTGGCCCTTTGCGGCCCGACCCGGCTACGATGACAGCGCGAGGAGGACTGCATGCACGCCAAGCCGCATTCGTCGTTTGTCCGCCCCGGCCTCACCCCCCGGGCCGGCGTCGCCCTGGGGGTCGCGGTGGCGCTCGTGGCCAGCCTGGCCCTCGGTGCCCCGCGCTGCACGCCCCGCATGGCCCGAGATTTGATGGTGGCTGCCATGGTGACGACCGCGGTCGTGGCCATCGCGCGCCACGACGCCCACCAGCATCATCTCGGTTGCGGGCACGAGGTGGTCTACGTCGACGGTCGCGACGCGTACTACTACGGCGGCCATTGGGAGTACTACGACGAGCAGACCGGCCAGTGGTATCGCTACGTCGACGACCCGGCGCCGCCTCCCGCGCCCGAGCCGCCGCCGCCTCCAGCCCCCGCCGAAGACGGCTGGTACTACTACGACGAGTAGCCCGCCCCGCGCGTGCGGCTACTTGAAGTTGTAAGCCAGGCCGACGCTGAGCCCGATGATGTGCGTGGCCCGGGCCGGCAGCGTGACGCTCTGAATGTCGTTGATGTCGGTTTCGAGATTGGCCGCCGGCGGCGGCTGCAGGCGCACGCGTTCTCTGAGGTAGTCGGTCTTGTCGCTGACGTTGTACGCGTAGCGGATTTCGATGGGAATGGTGAACCGCCAGACGTCGACGGAGACCCCCATCACCGTGGTCAACCACAGATCCATGCCGGTGCGCGCCTCGAGTTTGTCGAGAAACGTGCGCAGCTCGGCATTGGGATCGAGCACGGCGATGTCGCCCTTCGTGGCCTTGTAGGAGGTCTTGCCGCCGAAACTCCAGGCCAGTTCCGGCCCAAAACCGAGGCTCAGGCGCGTGATGCCGACCGGCAGGTAGCCCTCGACGAGGAAGGACAACTGCGCCGTCGTGAACTCGTAGCCCTCTTCGATGGTCAGCCGGTCTTCGGCGTGGTCGGTCGTCTCCCACACCTTGTGCTGCGCCATCAGCAGACCGATTTCGAGCCCGACGTACTTGATGAAACGCATTTCGCCGTAGAGGCCGCCGCCGACCCCGTAGCCGCCGCGCAGGTTCGAGAACAGCCAGAATTCGTCGCCGTTCGGCTGGACCGGAACGCTGCCCGTGGGCCCGATCAGGATGTTGCCCGCCCCGAAGGCCTTGGCTCCGATGGCGCCTTCGAGCCACGGCACGAGTTTCTGCGCCTGTGCGGCGCCGGCCCACAGACAAACCGTCAGCCACGCCCCGACGACAAGCCCCCTGCGCATCATGGCTGCCCTCCTCGGCGGGGGCCTGCGACCGGCCGCCCGCGACTCCGCGGCCGCAACGCTCGGCATGCGACCGCGACTTCTCGAAAACGGCATGCTATCATGCCGGCCGCCGGAGGGTCGATGAAGCAAACGCCACAACGGTTCGTTTCCGGGTTCGTCACGGTGATTGGCCGTCCCAACGTGGGCAAGTCCACCCTGCTCAACGCACTCGTGGGCCAGCGTCTCGCCATCGTAACGCCCAAGCCGCAGACCACGCGCGACCGCATTCTCGGCATTCGCACCGACGACGAGAGCCAGATCCTGTTTCTCGACACCCCGGGCATCCACGAGGCCCGTCGCGCCCTCAACCGCGCCATGGTCGAACGGGCCCTCGCGACGCTGCTCGAAGTCGACGTCGTCCTGTTCATGGTCGATGCCGAACGGCAGGTGCGGGCCGCCGGTTCGGTCGACGCCGCCGATGCGCACGTCCTCGATCGGGTTGCCGCCGTTGGCAAGCCCACGTTGCTCGTGCTCAACAAGGTCGACCGCGTGGCCGACAAACCGCTGCTGTTGCCCGTCATCGAGGCCTTCCAACAGCGCCACCCCTTCGTGGCGGCGGTCCCCATCAGCGCGCTGCGCCACGACGGCCTCGAACCGCTGCTCGCCGAGATCCGCACGCAGTTGCCCGAGGGGCCGGCCTACTACGACGCCGACACGCTCACCGACCGACCGCTGCGCTTCCTCGTGGCCGAAACCATCCGCGAGAAGGTCATCGTCGAGACCCGCGAAGAACTGCCGTACTCCGCGGCCGTCAGCATCACGGCGTTTCAGGAAGAAGCCGACATCGTGCGCATCGAGGCCACCATCCACGTCGAGCGCGCGGGGCAGAAGGCCATCGTCATCGGGCAGGGGGGCCAGATGCTCAAGCGCATCGGCACGGCCGCCCGGCATGACATCGAAGAGCTCGTCGGGCGGCGCGTGGCGCTCCACCTGTTCGTGCGCATCGAACCCGACTGGACCCGGCAGGAACGCGCCCTGCGCAAACTCGGCTACGGACCGAACGAGTAGCCGGCTTCTCCGCTCCACCCGAGGAGGGCTCCCATGGGGGTCGTCGCCATCATCGGCCGGCCCAACGTCGGCAAGTCCACGCTTTTCAACCGGCTTTTGCGGCGTCAGGCGGCCATCGTGCTCGACGAGCCGGGCGTCACCCGCGACCGCAACTACGCCGTCGCCGAACACGCCGGTCGGCGCTTCACCGTCATCGACACCGGCGGCTTCGACCCGCTCTCGCGCGACGACACGCTGACCCTCATGCGCGAACAGGCACTCGCGGCCATTGCCGACGCCGACGCCATCGTCGTGCTGTTCGACGGTCGCGACGGACCCACGGCCGTCGACGAGGCCGTCGTCGAATCGCTGCGCGGTCAGCCGCGGCCCGTCTTCTACGCGGTCAACAAGGTCGACACGCCGGCCCAGCAGGCGCTGCTCGGCGAGTTCTATCGGCTGGGGGCCGTGCCCCAGCTGTACGCGCTGTCGGCGCTCGGCGGCAACGGCGTGTGGGAACTGCTCGACGACGTCGTGGCGGCGCTCGGCGAGACCGACGAGCCCGACGATGCCGACGGCGAAGGCGTGCGCGTCGCGGTCGTCGGACGGCCCAACGTCGGCAAATCCACGCTCATCAACCGGCTGCTCGGCGAAGAACGCCTGCTCACGTCCGACCGCCCGGGCACCACGCGCGACAGCATCGACACGCTCTGTTGTGTCGACGACCGCCGCTACACACTCATCGACACCGCGGGGCTGCGGCGCAAGCGGGCCGTCGACGACGAGGTCGAGCGCTACGCCGGGCTGCGCGCGGTGCGCGCCATCGAACGCGCCGACGTCATCCTGTTGCTCATCGACGCCACGTCCGGGGCGGTCGACCAGGACGCGCAGGTCGCGCGCCTCATCAACGACCGCGGGCGGGCCTGCGTCATCGTCGTCAACAAGTGGGACCTGGCCGACCGCGACCCGCACTTCGCGGCGCGCTTTCTCGAAGACCTGCGCGGCCAGTTGCCGTTTCTGGCCTTCGCCCCGGTGGTGCTCACGAGCGCGCTCACGGGGCGTAACACGACGAAGCTGTTTCCGCACATCGACAAGGTCTACGCGGCCTACACGCTGCGCATCGCCACGGGGCCGCTCAACCAGGCCCTCGAACAGGCCATTGCCCACCATCACCCGCCCATCTACCGCAACCGGCGGCTCAAACTGTACTACTGGACCCAGGTGGCCACCCGCCCGCCGACCATCGTGGCCTCGGTCAACTACCCCGACGCCGTCCACGCGAGCTACCAGCGCTACCTGCTGAATTTCCTGCGCGAACAGTTCGACTTCGAGGGCACGCCCATCCGCCTGCGGCTGCGCAAGCGGGGGCGCGAAGCCGAGTAGCGCGCCCCGGGCGCCGCCCGCGGCCGTCGCCGCGAGACCCGGGTCAATCGAAGAAGACGGAGAGACGCAGTCCGGCTTCGATGAGGGCCGGGAACTGCCGGATATCGCGGAAGAGCGCCTCGTAGTGAACGTCGGCGCCGATGGCGAAGCGCTGCCAGGGCCGGTAGTCGACGCCCACGCCGACGACGAGTCCGCCGTCGAGACGGGCCCCCGCGTCGAAGCCCGACGTGACGAACTCGGCGAGCAGCCGCACGTAGGGAACCCACGCGGTGACGTCGAACGCGTAGCTCACGCCCACCTGGGCCGACAGCAGGTGGGGGTCGGCTGCGCCGTCGACGAAGCCGAGGTAGCGCAGGCCCGCGTGCAGGTTCCAGAAGTCGTCGAGGCCCAGGCCGTAGTGCGCCGCGAGCCCGAGGCCGTGCCGGTCGCTCGCGCCGTCGGCACCCGCGACCCGCACGGCGTAGCGCGGCAAGACATGCAGCGCCTGCTCGCCTTGGCCAGCACGGAGCGGCCGCGGCGCGAGGCACGGCACGCAAGCCAGGGTGACCACGAGCGCTTTGGCGAACGAGCTGCGCATGGCGCTGGGCTATAGCACCCCCCGGCCGCCGCTGGCAAACGCCGACGGGCGCGCGACCGCGGCGCGCCCCGCCCGCGCGAACAAACATGCGCCGCCCGGTTGACAAGCGGGCGCGCCTGGTTTATAGACTTTCGTCCGTTGAAATGTCGTATCTTCCGAAAGTTACGGAGGAAGTCGTGGCAAAAGTGAAGCGAATGAGCCGGAAGGAGCTGCGCCAGCCCGACGAGGTGCAGGTCGCGCTCAGCCGGACGGTCGTCGTGCTGCGCAAGCACGCGCTCAAGATCGTCGTGGGCGTCATCGCGCTCGTGGCCATTGCCATCATCGCGCGGGTCGTCAGTGGCTACTTGGCGAGCCGGCAGCAGGACACGGCCGCCGAATTCGAGAAGGCGTTTGCCACCGTGCGGGCCGTCGTGAGCGAATCCGACACCCCCGACCTCGAAGCGCTGCCCGGCCAGACGCCGCCCGAGACCTTCAAGACCGACAAGGAGAAATACGCGGCCGTGGTCGAGCGGCTGGGCCGGTTTGCCACCGAGCACGAAGGCTCCGACCTCGCGGCAGTTGCGCAACTGCTCGTGGCACAAGCCAAACTCGAACTGGGCGACCCCGCCGAGGCGTACAAGGCGCTCAGCGGCTACGTCGACGCCGAGCCCGATTCGCCGCTGGCCCCCTTCCTGCTCGAAAGCCTGGCGCAACTCGCCCCCCGCGTGGGTCAGGCTGCCGACGCGGCCAAGTACCTCGGGCGCCTGGGCGAGGCCGGAGGCGTGTTCGGCCGGGCCCGCGCCGAGGCCTTTCTCGGCGACCACTACAGCCCGCGCGTCGGCGACGCCAAGGCCGCGCACAAAGACAAGGCGAAGGCCCGCGAACACTACCAGCGGGCGCTCCAGATGCTCACGGCCGACCAACGCAAGGTGGCCGCTGTCGAGCAGTTCCTGCACAACGAACTCCAGCGCAAGCTGGCCTTCCTCGACTGATGCCCCTCCGCCGAGCCCACATTCTCGGGGCCGTCCTGCTCGCAACGGCGCTCGGCGCGTGCCGCACCACGTTCGTTGTGCCCGACCCCGATGAGCATCCGCCGCTCGTGCCCGTCTGGCAGCGCGCCCTCCACACCGACGCTCTGCTCACGTACCGGCCGCGCGAATACGGCTCGCCCGCCGTCGACCCGCAAAACCGCACGGTGCTGGCGGCGTCGCGAGGCGGTCGGCTGCACTGCGTGAAGCAGAGCACCGGCGCCGTCCTCTGGACCTTCGACACCGATGGCCCGGCTCTCGGCACGCCGCTCGTTGCCGGCTCCGCGGTCTTCTTCGGGGGCGGCGACGGGCGCGTCTACGCGCTCGATCGCAAGACGGGCGAGCCGCTCTGGCGTGCCGGCTTCGACACCGGCGGGCAGTTGCCCACGACGCCGGCCTTGTCCGGTGGCCGGTTGTACGTCGCGAGCGATCGCAACGAGCTCTTTGCGCTCGACGCGGCCGACGGCAAGCCGGCCTGGCCTGCGCCCTATCGCCGCGAACACCAAGGCGAATTCACGCACTTCGGCGTGGGCTCGCCGACCGTTGCCGGCGACCTCGTGCTCGCCGGCTTCTCCGACGGCGTGCTCGCCGCCCTCGAACTCGACCGCGCCGAGGCCCGCTGGACGGTCGACCTCAGCGCGCCGGGCAGCCGTTTCGTCGACGTCGACGGCACGCCGGTCGTTGTCGGCGACCGCGTCATCGTCACCTCGGTCGCCTCGGGACTGGTGGCCCTGCGCCTCAAAGACGGCCAAGTGCTCTGGAAGCAGCCCGTCGACGACCCCTCGGCGCCCGTCGTGCAGGGCCAGCGCATCTACCTCACCACCGGCGAAACGCGCGAGGTACGCTGCTTCGACCTCGCCACGGGCACACCCCTCTGGACCGCGCGATTCAACTACGGCGTTTTGTCCCCGCCGGCGGTCGGTGGCGCGTCCCTGATCGTTGCCACCACCTGGGCCCTGGCCGTGCTCGACGCCAAAACGGGCGACATTCTCGCAAAACTCCCGGTTGTTGAAGGTTTTTCGGCTCTTCCCACCCTGGTTCCGGGGCGGCTGTTCGCGGTGTCGAATCGCGGCGTGCTGCACGCGATCGACACCCCCTGAGGAGGCGCACATGTGGGCCGTCTTCCCCTCCGGCGTGGCCGCTCGCGGGGTCGCTGCCCTGCTGTTCTCGGTCGTTTTCGGCATGCTCGCGGCCTGCGGCGGCGGTGGGGCCGGGGGCAGCGACGCCGGCGCGGGGGGCGACGGGCGCGGCGGCGAGGCGAGCGGCTGGGACCTCGGCCCGGCGCCCGTCGACGCCGACGGCGGCCGCAGCGCCGATGCCGAGGCCGCGTCACCGCCTCCCCCCGAGTGCATCGCCGACAGCGACTGCCCCACCCCGGGCGACGTCTGCGACTGCTTCCAGCGCTGCGTGCCTGGTGGCGCCGGCTTGACGTGCGAAGCCGACCGCAACTGCGGCAGCGACCACTACTGCGACCCTTGTCTGCGGCGCTGCTTCCCGCAGCAGAAACTGTGCGAACCGTGCCGTTCCGAGAACGCCTGGGACCCCGCCACCGGGCGCGTGACCCCCGTCGGCAACCAGTGCGACCTCGACGGCAGCCGCTGTCTCGACTACGAGGCCGGCGGTTCGTTCTGCGGCCTGGCCTGCCTCAGCGACTTCGGCTGCCCGGTCGGCTTCACCTGCCGGACCGTGACGGGCCTCGACATGAACCAGTGCGTGCCGCTCACCGGCGACTGTGCCAGTCCTTACCAGTGCGCTGAAGATGGCGACTGCGCCTATGGCGAAATCTGCAACCCCGTGTTGCGCCAATGCGCGCCCGGCTGCACCGAGGACCAGAACTGCCCCGATGGCCAAATCTGCTCAGGCTTCCGCTGTGGGGCGCCGTGCCACGACATCGAGAACCCTTGTCAGACCGGGCAGATCTGCGACGACGACGGCCGCTGCAAGATCCCGGGCGGCTGCATCGACTGGCGCGACTGCGAAGACCTCGAAACCTACTGCAACCCGCTGACCAGCCTGTGTGAGGCGGGCTGCCTCGAATCGCGCGACTGCAAGCGTTCGGGCTACGACTGCAACGGCGTCGGCGGGCCAGGAGCACCGGGGCGTTGCGAACCGCACGGCTGCGAGCACAACTGGTACTGCCCGCACAGCCAGGTGTGCGACAAGACCACCGGCGAATGCAAGGTGCCCGAGGGGCCGTACTGCGCGACATGCGACCCCAACCAAGAGGGCGCCTGCGGCCCCGAAGAGAACCTCTGCGTGAGCCTGCAGGACGAAGACGGCAACGATCTCGGTTCGTTCTGTTTCGTCGCGTGCAGCGCCGACGACTATCCGGGCGACCGCTGCCCGCAGGGCTACCAGTGCATGCCGGTCGAAGACGAAAACGGCCAGGTCACGAACGAAGTGTGCTTCCGGGCCTGCCACGTCGACCCGGTGTAGCCCCCCGCCTCGCGTAGGCTTCCCCGGCCGACAGAAAAATCTCTAACACAATCATGACCTTTCTCTGATTATTGGCCCGCGGTTTGCGTTTTGCGCTGCCGCGCAGTACGGTGTGATGTCATCGCGAACTTGCCCGCTTTGTGCGCAGGCCCCCTCGCTGCTATGACCTGGAAGTCACGGTTCGCCGGCTTCGGCGCGGCCTGCGCGGCGTCGTGCCAGCCCCATTTGTTGGCGGAATTGCGACACAAATGCCTCCCGGCCGGGGTTCCGTCGGCGTCTGGCCCTCATCTTGCAAGCAACGAGGAGTGTTGAACCGCGAGGGAGGTCGCCATGACCAGGCCAATTCGCGCGACAGAGCAGGCTCTCAGCGACTCCGCTGCCGATGGCTGTCTCGGTGAGCCGGGCGCTCCGCTCTTCCCCGTGCCGGAGCCCAGCGACGAGCCCGAGACGGCACCCGAGCCGCAGGCCGGCGCGGGCGACGTGCCCGAAGCCGCGGATCCCGGCGGCGACATCAACCCCATCTTGGTCTACCTGAAGGGCATCGGCACGGTGCCGCTCCTCACGCGCAGGCGCGAAGTCGACGTGTCGAAGCAGATGGAAACGGGCGCCTTTGCCCTGTTCAGGCTGCTGCTCCAGTGGCCCTGGACGCAGAGCCAGATCTTCGAGGCGGCCGACCAACTGCTGTCCGGTCGGCGCGAACTCGGCGAGTTCCTCGAAGACCACACCGATCTCACCTGCGCCGAAGCCCCGCAGGTGCAGCGCGATCTTGAGGCGTTCGCCTTAAAGATCAACGAGTTGCGTTCCGAATGGCTGGCCGCGCGCAAGCGCACCGCCGGACATCCCGCACCGCCCCTCGACACACTCGTCGACCTCGACGCCACGCTTGACGAGCCGTTCCGCAGCCTTCAGGCGTGCGAGGCTCTGCTCCATCAGTTCCTGCGCGCCGACTACTTCGGCTCGGTCTTTCTCGAAGACGCTCTCAATCGTTTCAAGACCCTCACCTGCGGTTGGCAGCAGGCGTCGCAGGTGCTCTGCGACAATCTGCGGGCCCTCGGCATCGAGCGGCGCGAACTGCGGGTGCGGCTG
Organism: uncultured Myxococcales bacterium; assembly: GCA_964422715.1. GTDB lineage: Bacteria > Myxococcota_A > UBA9042 > PWKZ01 > CAYRCM01 > CAYRCM01. The sequence goes on from CAYRCM010000029.1 coordinate 21,436, forward strand.
CCGCGCGGCGCTTCCGCCGAAGAGCGGCGGCGATTTGCGTCGCCACTCTACCAGGAGGCCGTGCGGGCGGCCCGGCACGTGCGTGCAGTCGAGGCCGAACTCGGCATGAACGCCGCGGCCCTCGCCGAGGCGCGCCGCGAGCTGCTGCGCTGGGAACGCTTCGTGGCCTGCGCCCGCGGCACCATGATCAAGGCCAACCTGCGCCTCGTCGTGAGCATCGCGAAACGGTACATGAACCGCGGGCTGCACTTCCTCGACCTCATCCAGGAAGGCAACATCGGGCTCATGAAGGCGGTCGAGAAGTTCGAATTTCGCCGGGGGCACAAGTTCTCGACCTATGCCACCTGGTGGATCCGACAGTCCATCACCCGGGCCATCGCCGACCAGGCGCGCACCATTCGCATCCCGGTGCATCTCATCGAGACCCTCAACCGCATCACGCGTGTGAAGGGCTACCTCGAACAGGTGCTCGGCCGCGAGCCGAGCGAAACCGAACTCGCCGAGCGGCTCGAACTGCCCGCCGACCAGGTGGCCCGCACGCTGCGCCTCGTGCGCAGCCCCATCTCGCTCGAGACGCCGGTTGGCGAAGAAGACAGCCACATCGGCGACTTCATCGAAGACCACTGCTTCGAGAACCCCGCCGAGATCGCCGTGCGCCAGAATCTACGCGACGTCACCTTCCGCATGCTCCGCGGGCTGACGGCGCGAGAGGAGAAGGTGCTGCGCATGCGCTTCGGCATCGGCGAAAGCCGCAACTACACCCTCGAAGAGGTGGGCCGCAGCTTCGACCTGACGCGCGAACGCATTCGCCAGATCGAGGCGAAGGCCATCGACAAGCTGCGCCAGAACCACCGGCACAACCCGCTGTATTCCTTCGTAGAAAACTGACGTCGGCGACCCAACGCGGCAGCGGCGCGGGCCACGCGCCCGCGGGTCAGGCAGTCGCCGTGCGCGCCACGACGACGAGAGCGGGCCGCAGCACCCGTGCGCCGTGCTGGAAGCCCGTGCGCATGACGAACACCACCCGGCCGTCCTGGCTCGGGTCGGACGCCGGCACGACCGAGAGCGCCTCGTGGACCTGCGGGTCGAAGACCGCGCCGAGCGGGGCGATGGACTGAACGCCCAACTCTTCGAGTTTGCGCAGGAAATTGGCGATTACGAGGTCGATTCCGGCGAGGATCGCTTCGGCGGCGCCGGCCTGTTCGGCGCCCTCGCGCGCGTGCTGGAGGTTGTCGAACACCTCGAAGAAGCCGGCGATGAGCGCGCCCTTCTCGCGATCGAGCGACTGCTGGCGGTCGCGTTCGATTCGGGCCCGGGCCGCTTCGAATTCGCGCACCGCAGAACGGTGGGCCTCCAGGTACTCGCGCAGCTGTTGGTCGCGCTGCGCCAATTCCTGCTCGAGTTTTTCGACGTAGGACGGGGTTTTGGGCGGGGACTCTGCCGCCTGTTCGCCTTGGCCTTCCTCTTCGCCTTGCACCCAGAACCGGCGATCGACCACCGTGAAGCCAGGCTCGCCACCCGCCTCGCCGCCGGCCGCCGCGTCGCTCGGGGGAGCCGCGTTGTTCGCCGCGGCCGCGTCGCTCGGGGCCGCCTCGGCCGGGACGGGGCTGGGGGTCGGGTCGGATGGCGGAGCGGCGCCGCCGTCGCGGCCATCGGCGTTGTGCTTCTCGTCTGCGCTCATGTCGTGAACCCTCCGCTTGAAGACCGGCCACAAAGATAGGGCCCGAGTCCCGAACGTCAACGTCTGTCGCGGCCCGGTCGGCGGGCCGGCGGGGCGCTACGAAAAGAGGATGTCGTGCAACTCGGGGTCGCTCTCGCGCAACTCGACCCGCGGGTTGTGCAGCCGCTGCGGTGAGTAGGGGTACAGGACGTCTCGGTCGAGTTTGCGGATGTAGTAGTCGGGCTGCTTGCGAAAGGGCTGCACGGTCCAGGTCGACTGGTGGTCGGGGTTCCAGTAGACGCAGGCCACCTTGATGCGGTCGACGTTGAGATTGCGCCGGAGCGCCTCGCGCAACTTCGTGACGACGTCGGACACCATGCGTCCGGAGCGGAACGTCGTGTCGACGATGAGGATGTCGTGGTGCTCGGAGACCCGCTCCTCCAGGTACTGCATGCCGAGGATGCGCGAGCGGTAGCTCAGGTGCGTGCGCGTCGTGTTGATGGCCACGTGATCGGGCCTGGCCAGGTCTTTGCCCGCCTTCTTGAGAAAGTAGCGGAACACCTCGTGCACCGGCAGCCCGGCCGATACCCCGCCCGGCCAGATGGCGATGAGGAAGTCGGGCACGTAGCCGCTGCGCGCGATGTTGACGCCAAGCCGCAGGCTGTCGAGCAACAGTTCGCGCGCGCTGCGCGGCCAGTAGTCGCCCTCGACGTGGGTGTCGCCGGGCTCGAAACCCGGGGAGTGCAGGATCTCCCAGATGGCCGGGTCTTTCTGCTTGAGCAGCGTGTCGTCGGGGTCATCGGGCTCGACCAGGTCGGCGAGTTCGTGCGGGTAGTCGATCCAGAGAGGGGCGGGCACGCGGCGCAGGCTCAGGACCGGCAGCTCGCGATAGACCGCGCGTTCGGCCTTCTCGTGGACCGCCGCCACGCGGATATCGCGCGGCGCGTTGGCGCGAGCCTGGGCGTGCAGCGTCTCGACGATCTTCTGGATGGTGCGGCCCGATTCGTAGACGTCGTCGATGATGAGCAGCCCGTCTTCACGGCAGACGGAGCGCACGACGTGTTCGAGACCCTTCACGACGACATCGGTCTGGTGGCCGATGCCGACATAGGACGACGTCGCGATGGACGTGTGGTTGATGGTCTGGCCCTGGAACTTGAAGTAGGCGTCGACGCCGAGCCCCACGGCGGTGCCGCCGCGCCAGATGCTCACGGCGTGCTTCGGCCGAAAGCCCGTCTCGTAGACGAGGCGCCCGAGACGAAACGAGTCGCGGTTGAAGCTGTCGGCGTCGATGTGCAGGATCTCGGGCATGGCGCTGCTCTTTTCCCCGCCGACGGCTGGCGGTTTGCGCTTCTATGCCCCAGCTTGCGGCCGGGGGCAAGGGGCGC
>CAYRCM010000029.1:24583-43734 GCA_964422715.1 uncultured Myxococcales bacterium
GCGCTTCGGACCCAATAGAACGCGGCGTTGTAGGTGCGGATGAGCAGGGCGTCGCCGGCGGCGCTCAGGTCGGCGGCGGTGACCTGCGGATTGCCCGGCCGCGCCGTGCCGCCAAACGTCAACTGCGCCACGCTCTGCAGCGGGGTCGCAACGTCGCTGCGCAGCGGGGCGGCCGCGCGAAACACTTCGCTTGGCGTCGCGGCGCTCGCCTCTTTCGTGACGAGGAAGACGTCGCCGCTCGCACTGTCGACGAAGATGGCCTCGCAGTCGCGCGCGCCGCCGGGGTAGGTGAAGCGGAAGGTCGTGATGTCGGTGAGGCTTTCGTTGCGCGGCGTCTGGTCGACCGTCACGTCGGGCTCGCGCGCCCGATAGACCACGACCTCGGCGCGCACGCGGAAATTGTCGCCGACATCGCCGATGTAGAGGTAGGTGCCGTCACTCGCCATGTCCTCCCAATCGAAAGCCGAGGCACCCGTCAAGTAGTAGATGCCCAGGTGGCGGCCCGTCGTGCTCATGGCGAAGACCCGCGCCGTGTCGCCCGAGTCGTTGTGCACCCACACGACGCCGGGGTTGCGCCGGCTCGCGGCGAGCCCGGAGGCCTCGTTGACGTCGTCGGAGGCCACGGTGCCGAGTTCGGTCGGCGCCCCGTACGTGGGCGGCCCCGAGGGCACCGTGGTTTCTGGCCCGCCGTCGTCGGTCTGCGGCAGCTCGCCCGGAGTGTCGGGCAGCCCCGCGTCGGCCTGCGTGTCACCGCCCGGAGCATCGGGCAGCCCACCGTCGGGTCCTGTCAGGTCGAAGAGGCCGTCGGCCGGTGTGTCGCCGAACCCGTCGGGTCCGGCGAAGTCGGGGGCGGCGTCGGCCGGCGCGTCGGGCAGCTCGGGCGCGCCCTGGTCGGCGGGTTCGGTATCGCCGAGCCCTTCGTCGGCGCGCGCGAGGTCGGTGTCGCCCGGCCCGTCGACGGCCGTGTCGGGCCCCCGGGCCTCCGGCCGCAATTCGAGGTCATCGGCGCCGAACTCGCCCGCCACGTCGCGCTGGACGTCGGTCGGGCCGGAATCGGTGCTACCCGACCCCGCGGCCTGACCGCACGTGGCCAGGGCGAGCGTCGCTGCAAGAACGAGCAGAGCAGGGTTGCGAGCCATCACGCGTCCTCGTGCGGCGCGCGCGGCGCCGCCTCCAAGCGGGGGCCGGCCCGTTCCGGACGCCGCCGTAGCGGGCCGGCACGCTCGCCCACGGGCCCCGCGTTCACGGGAGAGCGCGGGCCGTAGCTTCCGGGCAGCGGGGGGTGCAGGTCAAGCCGCGTTCGTCAGCCGCGCATCGCCATTGGCCTTTCGGGCAGCTCTTGGCGCCGGTCTCGCAGGGCTGGCCCCAGAGTGCGAAGCCGTCGTCGATGAGGCAGTTGCAGTCGTCGTCGAGGCCGTTTAGGCAGCGCTCGGGACCGGGGTCGGAGCAGTCGGGGGCCACGAGACGCAAGGCGTCGAGCCACACTCCCGCGTCGGCGGGCCCGGCGTGGCGCAGCGTCAGCACGTGTGCGCCTTTGGCAAGGGCCGGCAGGGCAAGTTCGAGGGCCGCCGGGCCGTCGTGCGCCGCTCGGGGCGTTGCGAGCGGTCGTCCGTCGAGCGCGACTTCGAGGACGCCGGCGCCGTAGCGACTGAGGTGCAGCCAGGCGTAGGGCAACCCCGTGGCCAGCGTGAAGTGCAGCCGGAGTTCGCGGGTGCGGTCGGTGGCATCGGCGGCGCGCGCCGCCAACGCGGCCGCGGGTCCGCCAAGGGCGGCCGGCAGATCGGGGGTGGGGCTCTCGCCTGCGGTCACGACGTAGTCGAAAACCTCGCTGAAGCGGCCTTCGGCGGGATATTCGGCCGTGCCCTCGGCGTGCGGCACGTCGAAGTCGAACGCGCCGAGTTGGAACTGCGTTGCGAGCCGGCACGTGGGGGCGTCGCGGTCGGCCCCGGGGCAGGCGCCCGGCCCGACGCGCAAGCAGGGCTGGAACACGGCGGCGACGCCGAGCCCGTAGCCGCAGGGGTCGGCAACGCAACTCGGGGTCGCGGCCGCCGCGACCGCTTGGGCCTTGGATGCGAGGGTGGCCCGCAATTGCGGCACCACGAGGAAGTCGCGGCTCGTGCGGGTGACGTTGTGCGCCTGGATGGCCACGACGTTGGCCCCCGGCTGCAAGAGCGGGATGCTGGCCGAGAGGTCGACGACGCGCTCGCTCGGCGGCCGCGCCGACGAACTCGGATTGGCGCTGGCGAGGGCGTCGAATGCGGGCGGCGAGCCCGTCATGCGCAGGCGGAACACCTCGGTTCCATTGAGATAGACGACAGCGCCGTCGTCGACGTAGAGCGGCAGTTCAAGCGATTGCAGGGCGCCGGGCTCGGCGACGTAGAAGCGCGCGCGCAAGTACACGCTCGTGTAGCAGTCGGCAGAGCAGGGGCTGCCGGCGCCACAGCAGCGCATGTCGTCGAGTACTGTGCCGATGAACGGCGCGTAGTCGCCATTCGGGTTCACGCCGCCGGCCTCGGCATAGAGGTCGTAGCCGAGACCCGACGCTCCGCTCGGCCAGGCCGAGTCGTCGAAGGCGAGGCGCGTCCAGGCGGTGAGGTCGTCCGGCGTGGGCTCGCTGCGGCCGAGCCAGTAGTTCCATCCGGCCCCCACGGAGAGCGGGAGGGTGGCGAGGGCCGCGCAACTGCCCACCGCTGGCTGGCAGTACTCGCCGGCCGGGCAGTGGTCCTTGTGGCGGCAGCCCTGCCCGGGCCAGCAGTAGTCGAGGGTGCAGGCCAGCCCGTCGTCGCACACGGCCCCCGTGCCCGCCACACAGACGCTGTCGGTGCAGGTCTCGCTGCCGTTGCACGGGTTGTTGTCGAGGCAATCGGTGTCGTCGAGGCATGTGCCGCAAAGGTCGAGGCTTTCGTCGCAGAGCGGGCGCGCTGGGTCGGTGCAAGGCTCGGAACCCGCGTGACAGCGTTCGGTCACCGGGTTGCACGTCTCGAGGCCGTTGCAGTAGAGGCCGTCGTCGCAATCGCCGTCGCCCGTGCACGTCGACTCGTCGGAGTCGAGGCTGGCCGCCAGGGTGAAATCGGAACTGCCGAGCGTCAGGTTGTGCGCCTGGATGGCCAGGACGTTCGTGCCGGCGCGCAGCAACAGCGGCAAATCGAAGGTTCGATGCAGCGGGAAGGTTTCGGCGGGTTGCGGCACCGCAGCCCCCGAACATTCGTGGTCGCTTGCGGCCAGGGTATCGAACGCCGGCGGCACGCCCGAGACGTTGCGTCGTGCCACGACCGTCCCGTTGAGGTAGGCGACGAAGCCGTCGTCGTAGTCGACGGTGAGCGTCAACTCGCGCACGGCCGCGGGGTCGGCGATGAAGAAGCCGCGGCGCACATACAGACTCGCGTAGCCGTTCTGCATGTCGCTCAGCACGGTGCCATACGGGGCGCAGTCGCTGCCGTAGCCGAAGCTGCCCGGCCCACGCAGCCAGGCGTCGCCGCTGAAGCCCGGCTTGGCCCAATTCGGGCCGCCCGCGGCACCCGGCTCGGCCGTCCCTTTTAAGTAGGCCCAGGTGTCGCCCGCAACGATGGGGAGGACCGGCACGCCGCAGGTGCCGGCCGCGCGGTCGCAGGTCTCGTCGAGCCCGCAGTCGTCGGGATTGTGGCAGCCGGCGAGCGGGTCGCAGAGGTCGGCCGTGCAGGCGATGCCGTCGTTGCAGTCGAGCGCGGTGCCCGGCGTGCAGAGCCCGAACTGGCAGGTCTCGACGCCGTCGCAGACGTCGGCGTCGTCGCAGTCGGCGTCGCCGGCGCACCCTGGATTGGCGAGCAGTTCGAGGTCGAAACTCGCATCGGAACTGGTGACGCTGACCTGATGGAGCTCGACGGTCATGATGTTGACCCCGGCGACGAGCAGCGCCGGGTCGACTGCCGTCTCGGGGTACGCATCTTCTTCGTCGCCGGACACGGTGGCCGAGGCCAGCGTTTCGTAGCCGATTTCGCCCTCGGGCAGGCCGTCGCGGCGCACTTCGACGCCGTTCAGGTAGACCGCGGCGCCGTCGTCGCGCAGCAGCCGGAGCGCCAGTTGCGTGACCCGTTCGGGTTCGGGCACGACGAAGCTGTGGCGGAAGTACGTGGTGACGAACTTGTTTTCGGGGTCGTCGCCGTAGTGGACGACCGTGGCTTCGTCGCCGTCGCCGTAGCCGAGTTGCGCGGGCCCGTAGCGCCAGGCGCTGTCGTCGAAGTCGAGCTGCGTCCAGCCGTCGCCGGCAAACTCGCCCGTGTCGAGATAGGCCCACGTGGCGCCGCGCGGAATGAGCGGCGTCGGGCCAGGCCAGCAGCGGTCGAGCCCCGGATGGCAGACCTCGCCGAGCGGGCAGCTGTCGGTCGACACGCAACCGATGAGCGGGTCGCAGCGGTCGGCCGTGCAACTGGCCCCGTCGTCGCAAACGGGCGGCGTGCCGAGGGTGCACTGGCCGTCGTCGCAGGTTTCGACACCCGTGCAGGCGTCGCCATCGTCGCAGTCGGCGGCGCTCAGGCACTCGACGCAGCGCAGTTCGGCCTCGTTGCAGAGCAGCCCCGGGCAGGCCACGACCCCCGAGACGCAGCCACCGCTCGTCTCGTCGCAGGCTTCGAGTCCGTTGCAGAAGAGTCCGTCGTCACAGGCCGCGTCGGACGTGCAGGTGACGCCGAAGCGCACGGTCAGTTTGGGCCGCAGGCCCGGCTCGGCGGCCTCGCTCGACCAGACCTGGGCGCCGTCGGGCGATTGCGGGCTGAAGATCCAGCCGTGGTGCCGCGTGGGGTCGGCAGCCCAGGCTTGCAGACTGGCCGTGACGTCGAGGCTGGCCGTCGCCGCGCGCACCGGAGCGGCAGCCACGAACGCGCCCCGCTCGTCGGGGTCGACACCGGGCTCGCCGCCGTAGTTGTCCCAGGTGGCCGTGGTCTCGTCCCAGGCGTCGAGCGCCTCGTGGATGTCGCCCGCGGGCGCCAGACTGGGGTTGAAAACGACGAGCGTGAGGGTGGCGCGGGTGACGGTGGCGCCCTGCGGAATGCGGCGCGGGCCTTCGCCAAAGACGTCGTCGAAGCGCAGCAGCCCGATGTTCTGGCCGGGCGGCGTGCCATCGCTGCCGTCCCACTCGAAGTTGTCGAGGCTGCCGTAGTTGCGGCTCGGCCGGACTTGGCGCAGGTACGTGTCCTGCGTGCCCGCGTAGCCGTCGCGGCCGTCCTGGAAGGTGAGTTCGCGCAGCCCCTCGCAGGTGCCCAGACCCGTCGGGTCGCAGGTGAGGCCGGGCGGGCAGTCCTCGCTGCCGGAGCAGACACCCGCGATGCAGCGGTCGCCCGTGGTGCAGGCCCACCCGTCGTCGCAGGCCGCGCCTTCGTTCGTGGGGGCGAAGGTGCAACGGCCGTCGGTCTGGCAACTGCCCGTGACGCACGCGTTGCCGTAGTCGCAATCGGCGTCGACGGCGCAGGGAATGCAGCCAACGATGGGCGTGTGGACGCACACGCCGAGCCCGCAGCTGTCCTCCGTACAGAGATTGAGGTCGTCGCACGCGTCGCCCGGGCTGCACGGTTCGGCGTTCGGGAAGCCGAGCCAGCCGATGCGGTCCTGGTTGGGCCCCGCGTGCAGGGCCGGCGAGGTCGGCCGCAGGTTGTAGTCGTTGGCCGCCGTGTCGACGAACTGCGGGTCTTCGCTGAAGTTTCCGATGCCGCAGCCGAGGTGCGACGGGCTGCCGACGATCGTGTAGTCGACGTCGCCGTTGCAGGTGCTGGCGCTGCCCTGCCAGAGAATGGTGCGCTGGATGCTGTACGCGTAGCCCGAACTGAAGTTGCGCGGCAGCGCGAACGTGCTCTGCGTGGCCGTGCCGCCGCTGTTGTCGTAGGCCCCCGACAGGTCGAAGGCCAGCACGTTGTACATGGTGCCGCAGCAGCCGTAGAGGCTCAGCAGCTTGTCGCGGGCGTCGTAGACGATGGTGTTTTCCACCGTGATGGGGGTGCTGGCGGCCCCGTCGAAGACGTCGTCGCCGCCGTCGCTGAAGATGCAGCGGCGCACCGTCTGCTGCTGGCTGCCGTCGAAGTGCAGCATGTCGCCGTCGACGCCGTTCGGCTCGGGGGCCCGGCCGATGCGGGTGAACCAACTGTCTTCGATGGCGACGACCGGGCTGCCGAAGAACTCGCCACCGATGCCACAGCGCGAAAACAGGCTGCGGCGCACGGTGACCGTGTTGTTGTTGGACGACGTGTGCAGGATCTTGCCGGGCGCGTCGGCCGCCACGAAGTCGCTGATGAAGACCGAGTGCGCATCGTAGAAGCGCAGCACCGGTGGCCGCGGGTGGCCGCTGATGCTGCCGTTGCCCGCCCCGGTCAGGAAGACGTGCTGGTACGACGACGTGCCGCTGCCGGAATGGTAGAGGCCGCGCCAGGACGAGAAGTTGTTCTGCGCGTCCTGGGGCAGCATCATGGCCGCCGGGCCGGCCGTCGGGAAGAAGAAGATGGGTTCGGCGGCCGTGCCGTTCGCCTGCACGCTGCCCTGCACCCAGACGACCGTTCCGGCGGCAGCCCCACCGGGGTCGACCATGACGAGCGTGCCCGGCCGGATGGTGAGCGTGCTGCCCGCGGGGACCGTGGTATCGCCCGTCAGGTGGATGACGCCGTCGTCGGGGCCCCAGTCGAGGTTCGCGCCGCTCAGCGTTCCGGACAGCGCGGTGAACGTCGTGGGGACGTTGTCGAGCACGAGCACGTTGCGCGTGGCCGAGCGACCCGCCACGGTGACGGTGATGGCGACGGTTTCGCCGACCACCGCGTCGGGCTCATCGAGGGTGAGCGACACGCTGCCAACCCCGTTGTAGAAGCGGATGCTGTCGGCCGGCGGGGTGCCGCCGCCGACCCCGTCGGCGAGCGTCTCGAACACCGTGATGGAGGTGGGCACGGGGCTGCCATCGGACAGGCGGCGCGCCGACACGGTGCCGAGCACGTTCCAGGTCTGCCAGTCGATCTGTCCGAAACTGCCCACCTGATCGACGATTTCGGCCTTGAGCGTGAGGGTCTTGTCTTTGACCATGCGGGTCGGCATGGCCATGCGCAGCGGCCCGCCCGGAGGTTGGTAGTAGACGACGGCGTCGAGCCGTTCGAGCGGCTCCCCATCGCGGTCGAACGTCTGGAACGTAATGGGATTTCGCCCCGGCTCCAGCGTGAGCCGATGCGACCACGTGGCCCCGGCGACGTCGAAGGCGTCGGCGGGCACGCCGTTGACGAGCACGCGGTAGGTGCCGCACTGGCCGAGCCGACCGTGCAGGGCGAGCACCGGGTCGGGGTTGCGGTACGGGCTCGCGGGCACGCCTTCGAGGGTCGAGGCGAACACGAGCGAAGCGCTCACGTAGGCGTGACGCGCGGCGACCCAGTCCTTGAGACCCTGCTTCGTGCGCGGGCCAAGCCCCTGCGGCGCCTGCCAGGCGTAGCGGTCGAACGCCTCGTCGGGCACGGCATCGATGCGCGCGTTCATGGACGCGACCGAGAAGTACGTGTCGAGCGCCTCGCAGAGGGCGCCCAGGAAACGGCCGGTGTACGCGTTGTTGCGCAGGAAGTTCGATACCGCCGGCTGCCAGTAAGCGCTCCAGATGGGCTCGTTCGGGCCTGCCCATTGGTTCGCAAACGTGGCGTCGAGGTCCCAGGGGATGAAGGTGGCGCCATCGCCCTGCGGCGCAAAGTAGAGGAAGTAGTCGTCGCCGGAATTGAAGTAGATGCCGCCTTCGGTATTCCAGAGGAGCCGGTGCAGCGCGAACCAGCGCGTCCACTCGGAGGTGTTGGCGAGGCTGTCGAGGGTCTGCTCGTACGTTGCCCCGTACGTGTCCTCGGTGCAGAGCACCCCGCCGTCGGTGGAACTGCACGTGAGCGCGTCGACGAGCGCCATCAGGTCGTGCCAGTCGTCTTCGCTCTCGTTCGTGATCTTCTGGTAGCCGTAGCCGCGCCAATCGAGCCGGTAGGGCGCGGGGTCGTAGCCGAGGTAGGCGAGCGTGGCCGTGATGCGGCCGCGGTAGAGGTTCCCGTCATCGGATTCGACGCACGTTTCGCCGGCTGGGCAGTCGCCGTCGCCGTCGCAGACCGTGCGGCTTTCGGAGCAGCGGTCGGGGAAGCGCTCAGGCAGCACGTCGCCGTCCTGCGATGCGAGGAAATCGGCGTCGACCACTTCGGCCTGGCCGTACAGCATGTTCTGGTGGTCGGGAATGGCCGCGGTCGTGTGGCTGAGCGGGTTCGTGTTGAGGCGAACGAGCTGGAACTTGGACGCCGGACATCCCGCCGCCTCGAAAAGCGGATAGCCGATGGCCTGGCGATAGGGCTGCTGGCCGAGCAGGTTGAGGTGTACGACCTTGTAGCCGGGCCCCGTTTCGAGTTTGTGGTCGGCCGGGAAGTTGACGCGGAACGACGGCGGGTCCTGGTAGAGGCTCGACTGCCCCCGGTAGTGCTCGGTGACGTTGTAGAAGATCTCGCACTGGCCTGTGGCGTCGCACGAGAGGAACGTGGCGTCGTATTCGGTTTCGTCGCGGGTCGTTTGCCGATTGCGTGTGCGCTGCGTCGTGATGAGGTGGTAGTGCGGCAGGGCCCCACCCACGGTCGCGGCCGAGAACTTGCAGAGGAAAGTCTGCGCCGGGTATTCGCCCGCCTGCAGCGAGTCGTGCCCCGCCGGCGCGGCCGACTGGTGCTGGCCGTCGCTTGCGCGCAGCGTGAAATCGAGGCGTTCGCCTTCGCCCAGGCCCGCGACGAACGCGCCGTACACGCGGTCGTTGGCGGCGCCGTCGCCGTGCAGCCCGTCGTCCCACATGGGACTCGCCGAGTACGCCACGGTGGGGTCCTGGTCGCGGCGCCAGTACAGTGTGACTTGCGGCGTGGGGGAGTCGTCGAGCACGAGCGCGGTGACGGTGACCGTCGCGCCCGGGACCGGGATGGCGGGGTTGTGCACCACGTCGAGGATGAGCGGGGCAACACCCGCCTGGTAGATGCTGTTCGGCGCCCCAGGTGTGCCATGGATGATGGCCGACGCCTGCCATGACTCTGCGAATTCGTTTGGAAAACGCGGATTGACGAGCTCGAGCGACGGGCCATCGCCGTCGGCGGCGCCCGGCCAGCGGCCGCCATCGCTGTACTGCACGACGTCGATCTCGTTGCCGGCCGCGTCGGCCAGCGCCAGGCGTTCGCCGCCGTTCGCGAGTCCGCCCGCCTCCCAGGCCCATGCGTCGCCGTAGCCGGTGAGATCGGCGACGAGTTGCGGGTCGCGCGCCACGACGAGGTAGCCGTCGGGAGCAAGCAGCGTACCGTCGGGGAATACGATGTCGAGCCCGTCGAGAATGCTCCAGCCCGAGAGGTCGGCGGCCACGCTGCCCGTGTTGTACAGCTCAACGAACTCGGCATCGCCGAACGGGTCGACCGGGTGGTAGTGGATCTCGTTGATGACGACGACCAGGCCCACGGACAGGTTCCAGGCGTCGCCCTCGAACGGCACGCCGTCGGCCTGGATGTCGCCGGCCAGCAGCGTGAGCGTCACGGCGCCCGGCGCCGGGGCGGCAAAGCCCGCAAACGTGTAGGTATCGGCGGGGCCATCCGGGGGGGCGACGAAGGCGGCCGGGCTGTCGCCGACGAGGAGGTCTTCGGCGCGCACGCCGCTGACCGGCCGGCTGAAGACCACCGTGACCTCGGGCAGCGTCTCGACCGCCGAGCGGGCGGCAGGCAGCACCTGCGCGAGCGTAGGCGCCTCGGTGTAGACACTGTTCTGGCGGCCCGGCGTGCCGTTGACTTCGACCGACGGCAGCCACGACGAGGCCCCGTCGTTGTCGAGCGCCGGATTGCGGAGTTCGAGCGTCGGCCCGTTGCCGTCGGGCTCGGGCGGCCAGGGAGGGTCGTCGTCGTAGTCGACGGCGTCGACGACCGTGCCCGTACCCTGTGGGCCGTCGCGCAGTACGATGCGTTCGCCGCCGTTGTCGAGGTTGCCCTGCGCCACGCTGTCCCACGCGAACTGCGCGGTGTAGCCCGTGGCGGCGAAGAGCGCCTGGATGTTTTCGGCCACGACCAGGTAGTCACCCGCCGCCATGGCGGTGCCGGCCGGGAAGACGAAGGGGGCCGGTCCGAAGTCGAGCTCGTAGCCCGCCAGGTCCGCGGCATCGGGGCCCGCGTTGAACAACTCGATGAACTCGAGATGCACCGTGGGGTCGGAGCCCGGCGGGTTGTAGTGGATTTCGTTGATGGTGAGGCCCGCGGCCGTCACGAGCCGAGGCAGGAGCAGCAGCGCCAGGACGAGAGCACAGGACCGCACGAAACGTGCGCGACAGGCTGTCATTTCTCCATCTCTGACCGCTCCGAGCCACCCCCCTGCGGTGGTCACGGGAGCCGCTTCGGTCTGCTTCGTCCGGCGCCCCGGCGCACACCCACCGCTGCGGGTCGTGGCCCGGAGAACCGTCACGCGGGGATCGACTACGATACTCGCAAGACTCCGACTTTGGAAGTGGGTCGCCGCGCTCGCGGCCTCGTCGTTCGACCCAGTTGGAGCAGCGGGTTCCGGGTGGAGCGGATTCCCCCGCGTCGGGGGGCGTCAGCGACGTGGCCCGCTCGTCTCGGAACTTTCCACTTGACGCGTTTTTCGCGCGCGCGTAAGATTCTGCCCCGTTCGGCCGGGTTCGCGTTGGGCCGGACGTTGGGGTGTGGCCAAGCTGGTAAGGCAGCGGATTCTGGTTCCGCGTATCGGGGGTTCGAATCCTCCCACCCCAGCCGGGTTCCACCGGATGACGCCCATCTGCTCGACCAAACGGCTCGCGCAGGTGGGCGTTTTTCGTTTCTGGCGTCCGGAGCGCCGCCGGTTCGGCGCCCCTGGAAGCGAGCAGAGCCATGGAAGAACAGCGTTCACAGGAGCCAGCCCGGCCCAGCAACTTCATCCGCAACATCATCAACGGCGACATCGCGGCCCGAAAAAACGATGGCCGGGTCGTCACCCGTTTCCCCCCGGAGCCGAACGGCTACCTGCACATCGGCCACGCCAAGTCCATCTGCCTCAACTTCGGGCTCGCGGCCGACTACGGTGGACGCTGCCACCTGCGGTTCGACGACACCAACCCGCTCAAGGAAGACATCGAATACATCGACTCCATCCAGGAAGACGTCCACTGGCTGGGGTTCGATTGGGGCGAACACCGCTACTACGCCTCCGACTACTTCGGGCGCCTCTACGCGTTCGCGGTCGACCTCGTGCGGGCCGGCAAGGCGTACGTCTGCGACCTCACGGCCGACGAGATCCGCGCTTTCCGGGGCACGCTCACCGAACCGGGGCGCAACAGCCCCTACCGTGACCGCCCCATCGCCGAAAACCTCGACCTCTTCGCGCGCATGCGGGCGGGCGAGTTCCCCGACGGCTCCCGCGTGCTGCGTGCCAAAATCGACATGGCGTCGCCCAACCTCAACCTGCGCGATCCGGTCGTCTACCGCATCCGGCGCGCCACGCATCACCGCACGGGCGACGACTGGTGCATCTACCCCACCTACGACTGGGCGCACGGCATCTCCGACGCCATCGAGGGCATCACGCACTCCATCTGCACCCTCGAATTCGAAGATCACCGACCGCTCTACGACTGGTTCCTCCACCAGATCGACATCCCGCACCACCCGCAGCAGATCGAGTTTGCGCGGCTCAACCTCAACTACACGATCATGAGCAAGCGCATGCTGCTCACCCTCGTCCGCGAGGGCCGGGTCCGCGGGTGGGACGACCCGCGCATGCCCACCATCGCGGGCCTGCGCCGGCGCGGCTACACGCCGGCGGCCATCCGCGACTTCTGCGAGCGCATCGGGGTGGCCAAGGCCGACAGCACGGTCGACGTGGGGCTCCTCGAAAACTGCGTCCGCGCCGATCTCGACCCGCAGACCGCCCGCGTCATGTGTGTGCATCGTCCGCTACGCGTCGTCATCGACAACTGGCCCGAAGGCCAGGTCGAGTCGTTCGACGCGCCCTACTTCCCTGACGAACCGGGCCGCATGGGCAGCCGCAATCTGCCGTTCTCGAAGAACATTCTCATCGAGCGCGACGACTTCATGGAAACGCCGCCGAAGAAGTTCTTCCGGCTGGCCCCCGGCCAGGAAGTGCGGCTGCGTTGGGCGTACATCATTCGCTGCACCGACGTGGTCAAAGACCCGGCGACCGGCGAGGTCGTCGAAGTGCACTGCACCTACGACCCGGCTACGCGCGGCGGCCCGCCGCCCGACGGCCGCAAGGTGCGCGGCACCATCCACTGGGTGTCCGAAGCCCACGCGCTCGCCGCCGAAGTCCGGCTCTACGACCGGCTGTTCACCGTGCCCCAACCGGCCGGGGCCAAAGACGGGCGCGATTTCAAGGAGTTCCTCAACCCTGGGTCGCTCGAAACGCTGACCGGGGCGCGCCTCGAGCCCAGCCTCGCGGCAGCGCAGCCGGGCGCGCGCTACCAGTTCGAGCGCAAGGGCTACTACTTCGTCGACCCGCTCGACGCGCGGCCCGGGGCCCCGGTGTTCAACCTCATCGTGCCGCTGCGCGACTCGTGGGCCAAAATCGCTCAGGCCGGCGACGCGTCGTAGCCGGGTCGAACGTGCCCGGGCCGGCGCGCGAGGAGCATGCCGTGAACGCCAGACGCTCTACGCTTCTGCTACGGGGACGCGCTCTGCTCGGGGCGCTGATCGTGGCTGCGGCCACCGCCTGCGTCGCGCCCCCCGCGGCACGAGCCCACGTCATCGAGGAGGCCATGACCATGCAGGTCCAGTCCAACCCCTACCGGCTCGCCGACGCCGCGCTCGCGGCCTATCGGGCCCAGGATCTCTCCGCCTACAACGTCCTGCTGGCGACACCCCTGCCGGCCGGCACGCCCAAGGAAAAGGCGTTTCCGCACGCTGCCGCGCTCGCGAGCGTCACGCGGGTGCAGGGCCTCTACTTCCTCGACGGGGGCAAGCGCATCGCCGCTTTGCTCGCCAAGGCCGCGCCCGGCAAGCCCGCGCTGTGGTTCGAGATTGCGCGCGGCGGCGGCGGCTTCGTGCTGCAGGGGCTCCAGGCGACCGAAAAGGACCCGCCGCTCGACATCGAAGTCGAGGGGTAGGCCCCAGTCGTCACCGGCCGCCGCGGTTGTGCCTGCTCAGGATGGGGTTGACGCCGGGTGGAGCGGGGGGCCGGCCCCGCCTGCGCAGGGCCGCCGAGGGCGGGGGGAGCGGCGCTACTGACGCGTGCCGTCCCAGTTGCCGCCATCGGCGCGGCTTGCGCCGTTGCCCCAGGTGCCCTTGAACGATTTCTTGTCGTCGGCCACCGTGAACTCGAACATGCCCGTCTCGCCGTTCTTGCCCTTCCAGGCGCCGAACATCGACTTGCCGCCCTGGAAGGCGTACTCGATGACGCCGGGCGACGAGCCCGCGTAACTTCCCGAAAACTTGTTCTTCTCGACGCTTTCGAGGTGCGTCTCGCCGTAGTTGGTCTTCCAGTCGCCCGAGAGGTGGATGCCCTCGGTGCTGTTGGCGTAGGCATTCGGGTCGGCAAACCGGATGTAGGTGAACGTGGTGACGAAGGTGTCGAGCGTGTAGTCGGTGACCCCGGTGTCGGCTCCGTCGTTGGTGGCGGCCTGGTCGCGCACCTGGATTTTCTTCTGGCCGCCGACCTCGGAGTAGGACAGCGGCGTCACGACGTGGGCGCCGGTGCTGCAGACGAGCGGCTGCTTGCCGTCGACGGCTTCCTTGACCTTCTTCCAGACTTCGTCCTTGGCCTCGGGGGTGGTGCCCGTGTTGACCCGGTTGCCCTGCGTGCCGAAGAGCGCCTCGTACGAATAGATGGTGTTGCCCCAGTCGATGTCGGCGTAGTTGCCCTTGAACTTGGCGTAGGCCTTTTCGAGGATGCTCGGCCAGAGTTCGCGTTTCGTCTGGCCCTTGTCGTCGGTGACCTTGTCGTTGGAGTGGCCGTAGTAGAGCTGTTCGGAGCCGCCGGACGTGTTGGTCGCGAGGTAGGAGTCGACGGACACCCAGACCTGCTTGAACTCGCCGCTCGCCGGCACCTTCTCGAAGAAGCGCACCGAGTACTTGCCCGGGCTATCTTCTCGAATGATCTGGCGAATGTAGTCAGGCTGCTGATTGGCGATGGCCGAGAGCACGGCCACGAAGTAGCAGTCGTTGATGTTGGTCTGGTGGACGTCCTCGGCCTTGATGCCGTTGACGAAGAGCTGGCCCTTGTCGGCCCAGTTGCGGTTGACGATGTCGCCGTTGGTCTTGTCGCCCGCGAGCACCTCGGGATCGAGGTACGGGTTGGCGCGGCGTTGATCGGTGGCGGCGTCGCCTTCGAGCGGCAGCGGGGCCTCGCCCTTGGGGCTGAGTGCCTTCGTGCCCTCGTCGAAACTCATGCCGCGCACGTTCTGGCGGCCGGCCGAGAGGTCGCCGGCTTGGCCCTGCGGGGCAGCCAGGTCGCCCGACTCGCTCTGTTTGCCTGTGAGGTCTTTGGTGTTTTCCAACATGATTGCACCCTCCCGTATCGCCCGGCCGTCCCCCGCGACCCCGTCGCTCAGACGGCGAAACGTACTAGCCTTTCTCGGCCACGACGAGGCCCGGCAAGCGCAGACAGTCGGCCGGAACCGGCGTGGCTTCGAGGGTGACGCTGCCCGGAAACTCGGGCCGCGTCCAGAGAGCCCGCTCGCCGCTCGTTGCAACCCCTTCACAGCGGTCGAACGTGATGCTCGGCCGGTGGCGGGCATTGCCCGCCGAGAACAGCACGGCGCCGCCCCACGGTTCTTCGGCCCGCGGGCGGCAGCGATTGCCGCTGAAGCGGCAGCCGGCGAAGCGCACTTGGCAGGCGGACGAAATGGCCGCGGCCGCGCCCGCCGTGGCCTCGTTGTCGCGGAACGTGCAGTCGCCGACCTCGGCCACGACCGCGTCTGCAAACAGCAGCGCACCCCCGAGGTGTGCGCGATTGTTGACGAATTCGCAGTTGTTGAGCCGAACGTCGCCCCAGCCTGCCGAGAGCGCGCCGCCGTTGACGTTGGCTTCGTTGTCGAAGAAACGGCAGCCCTCGACCCGCAAAGCCACGAAACCCGCAACCGAAAGGGCCGCGCCGGAGTGGCCGCGACCGCCGGTGATGCCAAGGCCGGCGAGCCGGACCTCGATGCGGTTGCCCTCGATTTCGACGACGCTCGCGCGACCGAGCCCGACGAGCGTCGTGGCCTCGGCGCCGCCCGTGCCCACGAGCGTGAGCGCGCGCGTGAGCAGCAGGCTGGCCTCGTAGCGTCCGGGCGCCAGTTCGATGCGGCTGCCGGGTTCGGCTTGGTCGCAGAGCGTCTGCAATTTGCCGGCCGCCTCAGGGCCGATGGACAGGGTCTTCGGCATGCTCACTCCGTGCCCCCGCGGGGCACACGCCGCACAAGAAAGCCCACATCGGGCCCCCGTGCAAGATCCAGACCGAGTCCTGATGGCGTGGGCGGCGGGTGCGCCGGGGCCTGAACCCCCGCCGCTGCTGCGCCTGCGCTGGGCCTGCGGGGTTGAGAGACCCCAGCGCTGGGGTCTTCCGGCTCGGGACAAGCGGGCCGCTGCCGGGTCGCCTCGGGGAAGGGGACGCAGGCCGCGGGGGCAGGGGTCTGTCCCCCAATTCCCCACCAAACTCCCGTTTCGCGAGCGGATCCGGGCCCAATTGCGGTGTCGACTGCGCCAATTTGGTGCTCGACGTGGCGCTGCCACGCCTGCGCCCAAATCGGCTTGCCTCCGTGCACTTGGACCCGCCTCCACTCTCTCGGACCAGGTCGCAGGTGGGGAATTGGGGTGTCGGGGTCGCGTTGAGCCGCGCCTGCGGCCCGGGTACACTACGGCCTACGGTCGTTCTGCGCGCACCGCGCGCCGCGGGAAGGAGTCAGGGTGATCGAGCAACGCCTTCTGCAACTGGGTTTGGAATTGCCCCCGCCGCCCGCGCCGGCCGGCGCCTACGTGCCGGCCGTCCGGGTTGGCCCACTCGTCTTCGTTTCGGGACAGCTGCCGCTGAAGGACGGGCAGCTGCTCTGCCGGGGCGTCGTCGGACGCGATGTCGACGTGGCCGCGGCGCAGCAGGCGGCCCGCCAGTGTGCGCTGAACGGCCTCGCGTGCGTGCGTGGGCTCCTCGGCGACCTCGCGCGCGTGCGGCGCGTGGTCCGGGTCAACGGCTACGTCGCTTCGACGCCCGACTTCCACGCGCAGCCCCTGGTGATCAACGGGGCCAGCGAACTCCTGCAGGCCGTGCTGCCCGATTCGGGTGGACACACGCGTGTGGCCGTCGGCGTCGCGGCATTGCCGCTCGGCGCGGCCGTCGAAGTGGACCTGATCGTCGAGTTGGGCGACAGCCCTTGAGCCGCTCCGGGCGCGTCCGGCCAGCCGGATGGCGCCCGATCCGAGGGTTTTTGCGGGGCCCGTGCGGTCCCTGACAGGAAAGCGACACACGATGAACTTCTGGCGACTCGACCGGCGGCGCGCGGCCCACTGCGGCCTGCTGGCCCTGCTCTGGAGCCTTGCGGCCTGTGGGCAGACCACCTCCGACGTCTTGCCGCAGCCCGACACCGGCAACCCGGTCGATGTGCGGCCGGACGCGGGCAACGCGAGCGATACGCCCGGCACGCCCGACCAGCCCGGGCCGCCCGATCAGCCCGGGCCGCCCGACAGCGTGGCCGGCCCCGACGGCGCCGACGGGTTCGCGCCCTTCGACGGGGCGCCGAACGACGACCTTTGGCCCGACCAGGGGGGCCGGGCCGACGTGCAGCCTTTCGATTGGGGCGAGCCCGACGTGCCCGTCCACGGCATCTACGTGCAGGAGACCGACGATTTCGCCGACTGCCTCGTCGATTGCGCCGCGCAGCCGCTCGAAATCGACCTCGCCACGGGCGAGATCGTCGGCGCGCTCGGCCAGATCGACGGCCAGACGCACTGGCCCGAGGAAGGCATCTCCGCGGGCGACATCGACGTGTTCGCCGTGCTGGCGCCGGCGCGCGCGATTCTCGACATCCGGGTCGAGGCGTTGAGCGCCACCTCGGCGTTTCACCCGGTCGTGTACACGTCCGATGGCTTCCTCGTCATGACCTACAACGACCACGTGACCCCCGGCAACTCCCACGCGGCGCGCACGACGGTGGCCCACCCGTACACCACGGCGCTGCCCATCTTCGTCATCGTCGAAGACCTCGAAAACTACCTGCAATTCGGCGACCCGGGGCCCTATCGCGGCGGGGCCGGCTTCGAGTATCGCCTGAGTCTCAGCTACCGGCCCTTCGAACCGGTCGAACTCGGCAAGCTCACGGTTGCCGATCCGCCGCTCAGACGGTTTGGCGAGGCCATCGCCACCCCGGGCGAATCGCGCTACTACCGGCTCGAGACCGAACCGGGCACCGACATCCAGGTCGTGCTGACGCCGAACGGCAGCAGCGACTTCTACCCCGTCCTCACGCCGCTCAACACGGCCGACGGTCAGCTCGTGTGGCCCCCCGTCGAGTGCCCCGACGACCCGGGCGCCGAACAGGAAGCCGACTTCTCCGGTTTCGACTACCTGGACCGCGAGCGCGTCTTCGCCGTCATCGACTGCGACGGCTACGGGGCCCCCGACTACACCTACGACCTGCTCATCACCGCCGCGCAGTAGGCCCCTTCGCGCCAGGCCCGTAAGGCCGACGCGGTCCAGGTCCCCATGCGCGGCGACCCGCGCGAGGCGGCCCGCCGGGCCGAGCGAGGACCACCACCGAGGAGGGGGAGCGCCGGCAGGACGCCCGCCGGGGTGTGGCTTCATACCCCGTTGCGTTCCAGAGGATACCGAGGCGCCGAGGAGCGATCTCCCGAGGCGTACTCCGGGCAGGCCGCAGGGGGGAGCGACGAAGGCAACGAAGGTATCCGAAGGAAGGCGACTGGGTGTCAGGGCTGGCGCAGGGCGTCGATGATGAGCAGCACAGCGCCCGCGGCGGCCGTCAGGCTGCCGGTGACGAGCATCCCCACGCCCGCATCGTACTTGGGGCGCGCGTCGTCGTACGCGCCGGGATCGTTGCTATCGTGGGCATCGACCAGGTCGCCGTAGCCAACGCCGACGAGCGAGGAGCCACCCACGGCCAGGGCCAGGCCGGCCCCCAGCGTACCCCAGCCCCAGTCGCGCAGCGGCCGCGCCGGGGCCGGCGGGGGAGCGACGACGGCGGGGTCGGCCACCACGGTGGCCGGCGGTTGCACACCGACCTGCGGCGTGCCTGGGCCGGCAACCGCGGCCGCGCGCTGCAAGGCGAACGGCAGCACCGTGGCCGCTCCGCCCTTGACGTCGAGGGGCAGGTCGAGCGGCAGATAGCCGTCGGCCGAGAGGTGCACCGTGTAGTGCCCTTCGGCCAGACCCACCGTGCGTGAGGCGGGGAATGTGAGCGCGCGGTCGACTTCGCCAAGCCGGGCGTAGGCCCCTTCGGGCGTGCCGCTGAGGCGCAGCCAGCCGCGCGCAGGCTGGCACTTGAGGCCCATCTTGGCCAGGCTGACTTCGATGAGGCCGCGTTCGGTTTCGTTCGGTTGCAGGTCGACGGCGATCAGCAACTGGCGGAAGCCTTCGTCGGTGCGCCCGACGGCTGCAAGCACGATGGCCACGTTGAGCGCCGTGGCGGAAAGCGGCAGCAACTCGTAGGCCCGGGTGGCCTGCTGCAGCGCCTGGTCGTACTGGCCGGCGCGGTAGTGCACCGAGGCCTGGTTGCGCGCGGCCTGTACCTCGGCGAGCAGCTCGGGCGAGGTCTGCAGCACGCGCGCCGGCAGCACGGGCAGCACGGCCGACTCGGCGCCGGCTTCGGGAACCGGCTGCGCGTGGGCCGCCGGCTGAGCCAGGCCGAGGCCGAGGCTCAGCAGAACGGAGACGAAGCGCCAACCCAAAAGCGGGCGCCGCACCGGCGCGCGGGGTGTGTGGTACGTGGGGTGCGCAAAGCGGGGCATGCCGCGACGTCCTCCCAACAAGAGCCGCCCGACGGGCAGCCCGCTCAAAGCCCGGGCTCGATCTTGGGTACGACCGGGACCGGCACGGGCACCAGGTCGTCGGAGAGTCTGGATGAACCCGGCGTGCCGGACGGGCCCGGGGTACCCGGGCTGCCGGCGGCCGGGCTGCCCGACGATCCGGGCTGCGGCTTGTCGCCGCGCCGCGGGGGCCGGCGTTCACCGCGCGGCGGCTTCGCAGCCGCCCCGGCGACG
>CAYRCM010000030.1:0-39814 GCA_964422715.1 uncultured Myxococcales bacterium
GCCGTGCGTTGGCCCGCGGACGGTCGCACCGCGGGCGGGGCCGCGGCCGGCGCTTCGGCCGGTTCTCGCGCCGCCGCCGGGG
Organism: uncultured Myxococcales bacterium; assembly: GCA_964422715.1. Taxonomy (GTDB): domain Bacteria; phylum Myxococcota_A; class UBA9042; order PWKZ01; family CAYRCM01; genus CAYRCM01. The sequence continues at coordinate 83 of CAYRCM010000030.1, forward strand.
CGGCCAGCCGCGCCACGTGTTCGAGCAACGACTTGAAGAGGGACCCGACGAGCGGCGGTCCGTGGCGGTCGAGGAAGTCGCGGTCGAGGCTGAACTCGACACGTCGGCGCCGGCCGTCGGCATGCGCCCCCTGGGCGACGAGCCGTTCGATGACCTCGCGAAAGCAGAGGTCGAGCCGATGGCGCCACTCGGGCCCGCCGCGCGCCTGGGCGTCGCGCCGTTCCCATTCGGCGCGCAGCGCCAGGACGGCCGCGAGCGCCGACTGGCTCTCGGCCGGCGGCAGGGTGGCCAGCCGGTCGAGTTCGTGCTGCAACGCCGCGAAATCGGCGTCGAGCTGGGTTTGCAGCTCGCCCGGCAGGAGGGCCGGCGATACGGCCTGGTCCGGCAGCGCCGACACCCGGGCCGGCGACGGCCGCGGAGACTCGGGCGGGGTGTCCGCCCGGGGCGCGGAAGCAGACCCGGCGCCGCCTGCCGAGTGCCCAGGCCTGGGGGCGCGGCGGCGCGCCGTACGGGGGCGTTTGTCGCCAGGATGGGTCATGGCTGGACCTCCTCGGGCCCCGCCGCGGTCTCAGGGTCTGACCGGACGGGGTCGGACGGGCCGCCGTCGGAGACGGGGCCGCCCAAGCGCTCAGAACCGCAGCAGATACACGGCCCCGGCCAACGACGCGAGGCCGTTCACGTCGAGGGCCCGTTCGAGTCGCTGGAGCAATCCGCTGTGTTCCACGAAGCTTGCCGTCTTGTGGAACACCTCGACGGCCACCCGGTCGACTTCGGCGAGTTCGGCCGCATCGAGCGGCGCGCCGGCGCGATGGGGCGCGATGAGCGGTGAGAGCGCCGGGTGGCTGAAGAACAGGAACTTCTGCACGGCCCACTCGGTGAGCAGCCGCAGCGTGTGCGCCAGGAGTTGCGGCGACTCGGTGTGCCAGCGGTGCACCCAGTAGTGCGCGGCGAAGTTGCGCGAATACTGCTCGAAGCGCTCCGCGGCCCGCGCCATGAGCGCCGCCTTGCGCTCGCGGTAGCGCCGGAAGAGGTCGGCCGTGCCGAGGTCGAGATGCCGTGCCGTGCCGGGTTCGGCGCCGTACGTGGTGAACACCGTGTCGGTGAGGTCGCGCAGCGACGTGCGCGTACGCCGGTGGGCGCCGACGTGCACGAGTTCGCGCGCCAGAATCATCACGAGCGCCGCCGGGGTTTCGAACGTAGCTGCCCGGCGCGCCAGTTCGCGGAGGAAGCGCTCGTCGTCGAAGGTGCGCAGTTCGTGCAGAAACGGCTGCGTGTCGCCCGTGGTGAGCCCCTGCTGCAGCCAGGGCAAGGAACGCTGCGCGAAGTACGCCACGAAGAACAGGCGCTCTTCGAGCGAGAAGCCCGGCGCCCGCAGCAGCCGCAGCATGAGGTCGCGCACGTCGCCGAGGTGGCGCCAGTAAGGACGGCTGTCGCGGTCGTGGGCGAATCCGAGGACGACGAAGCGCGGCAGCGCCGCCCGGTCGTACGGCACGAGGTCGGCGCCGTCGGGGGCAAGCAGCAGTTGCCGGGCCACTTCAGGGCACGACACCACCCCGGTCAGTTCGAGCGAGTCGCCGCGCAGTTGGATGCGCCGGGGATACACCGCGCAGGTATCGGACAGGAACGCCTCACCGTACCGGGCCTGGAGGTGGCAGAGCCCATCGGGGTCGCGCAGCGGGCAGCTGCCCTCGTCGGACATGACGATGCGGCCGAACAGCCGGCCTTTGCGTTCGGCGGGCCGCAACGCCCGGTAGGCTCCCCGAAAGCGCGCGGCTTCAGCCGGGTCGGCGCGCATGGCCGCGCGCACGCGCTCGAAGTTCTCGCGGTCGAGAAAGACGTTCCAGCCCCAGCAGCAGTGGTTTTCGCACGCCGGGCCAATGCAGCGAAACCGCGTCATGTAGCGCAGGGCCCAGTCGGATGCCATGGCGTCTCCGGGGGCCGCCAACTGGCAGCCCACGCCCCTCGGGGGCTCGTTTCCTCTCTACCGCAGGATGCCGGGCCCGCATAGGCACGACGCCATGCAGGGGCAGCCCGTGGACCGCGGCGCCTTTGGGCGAACCGACCTGGGGCCGCCGGCAGCGAGAACAAGAATTGTCTTCAGATCGAATGGATAGATGAAACTACCTGAGAACCTGGATTGCCTTGCCTCACCGAGAATCTCAGGGGGTGGGCGCGCGCAAGATCCAGGATTTCATATTGCCCCTGAACCGATTCAAACTTATGGACATTTCAGCGTTCTACCTGCCGGCCGGAACGAACACCTCACGCCCGACCGCGCCGGCCACGACGTCCTCGACGTGGAAGCGCAGCGGCAGGGCCTCGTTCGCGAGCCAGAGACGCGCCTGGTCGGCGAAGTGCGGCGAGTCGGTGAGCCCCGACTGGCCCCCCGGAATGATGTTCTGGCCGGTGACGCGGCCGTCTTTGAGCGCGATGACCATGCGCATGACGGGACCGCTGCCGTACGTGAAGTCGGTGCCCGAGAAGCCTGGATTGGCGGCGTCGACCGTGTAGTTGTCGCCCCCGCGCGGGAACCACGTGAGTCCGCGGCGCGGGTCGCCGACCGGCAACTCGGTGGCGAGCGGGATCTGCCGCGTGGTGATGGAGAATTGCCGGATGAGCTGCCCGAACAGCGGGTCGCTCGCGTCCAGGAAGTCACCGAGCAGCGACTCGAAGCGCACCTGGTGGCGCAATCCCCAGAGCCACGCGCTCATGTCGTCAGTCCCGAAGCCGCCTTTCCCGGCGCCGCTCGCCGGACCCCGCAGGAAGGCCAGGGCGTCGCCGAGGGCCGCGAGCAGGATCTCGTCGGAGCGTTCGATTTCGGGCGTGGTCAGCACGTCGAAGAAGGCGGATTCGCCAGTGTCGGGGTTGAACGAGGCGAGATGGTCGGGGTTGGCGGCCCCGCGGCCCGCGAGGAACCGCCGGAGCGCCCAGATGCGCGTGAGGCTGCCACCGAAGCGCCACACGACGTCCATCGGCTCGTCGGAGAACGTGCCCTGGATGGCCCGCGGCAGCCAGGCGTTGAAGATCTGCGTCGCGACCGCGTCCCGCAAGTCGCGCGCGCTCGGCGCGTGGTAGAACGTCTCGACCCCAGACGGTGTTTCGCAGCCGAGAGTGGCCCATTCGGCGAGGCGTTCGGCCGCCTCGTCGATGAGGGTCTGCGCAGGCTCGTAGAGGTCGAGCAGCCGCTGTTCATGAGCCGGCAGCGAACCCGGAGCCGCGAGCACGAGTTGCTGCGCGCGCGCCACGGTATCGAGCAGGCTCGGGGTGAAGAGTTCGCCAAGCCGCGAGCGGTGATGGGCCTGCACGGCCGCCATGGCGGCCACGTCGGCCGTGCCCGCGGCGACGGCGGCTTGCAGCGCCCCGGCGATGGAGTCTGCACGGGGCGAAGCCCAGGGACCGCCGAGGTAGTGCGGCTCGTTGTCGATTCGGCCGTCGTCCTGGATGGGCGCGGGCTGGTTGTTGGCCGTGACCACGAAACCGGCCGTCGGGTTGATGGCCTGGGGGGTCTCGTCGAAGGGCACCACGCACTGGTACGGGTCGCTCTGTCCGGGCGCCTCGTCGACCAGGCCGTCGGGCCCCGTCGGCACATGGAATCCGCCGTAGGTGGTGCCATCGAGCAGTTGCGTCGGGTCGGCGCCGGGGACGAACGCGCCGTCGGCGCCGCGCGGCAGGTAGCCACGGCACGGGACCGCCTGGTAGCTGCTGTAGAGGACGTTGCCCGCCGCGTCGGCGGCCGCCGTGAACAGGGCGTTGCCGACGAGACCGCGCGTGAGTTCGCGGTACTCGCGCACGTCGCGCGCCCGACCGAAGCGTTCGAGCGTCTGCACGTAGCCCGTGATGTCGAACGCCACGTAGTCGAAGCTGATGGCGCTCACAATGCCGTCGCCGTCCTGGTCGCCGGGGACGATGCGCGTGCCGAGAAGGTTGGCCACGCTCTCGCCCGGTCCCGGCGCTTCTCCGGCGGCGAGCGCGCGGCCCTCGATGTCGAACAGCGCCCGGCCGTCGAAGGTGGTCCAGCGCGTCCAGGTCTCTTGCCGGCCAACACTGTCGAGCGCCGGCACGTCGGCGATGTCGTAGACCTCTTCGATGGCCACGAGCGGCCGCCAGTCGCCCTGGAAGCGGCTGTCGGCAGGCCGGCCCGCAGCGTCGAGGCGCAGTTCCTCGACGTACCAGTCGGTAATGTCGAAGACCGGGTTGACCTGGCTCCACGCGACCTGGCCGTTGGTGCCCACGGCGAGCACCGGCAAGCCCGTGAGCAACAGCCCGGCCTGGTGCAGGTCGCCGCCCCCGAACACGGTGGTGTCGAGTCCGATCTGGTACATGAGCGGCGGGACCGCGAGCGACAGATGACCGTCGCCGGCAACGAGCGCGGCGCCGTCCCGCGTGTGCGAACCCGCGACCGCCCAGGCGTTGGAGCCGAAGGCGCCGAGTTCGTCGCGCAGCAACCGGCGCTTCAGCCGCGCGAGCGTCTGGCCCGCCCGCTCGGCCAGCGGTGCCGGCAGGGGCCGCCGCGTGTTCGGCCGGGCCGCCGCCGGAGCCACGGCCCGACGCTTGGCGGCGCCGGGCGTGACGAGCTCGTCGCCTTCGTACAACCCAAAACCCGGGGCCGAGGCAAACGGGAAGAGCGCCTCGAGCCGGTCCCAGATGTCGGCGGCAGCCCCCCGACGCCGGAGTTCGGCGAGGGGCCCTTCCGGGAACAGCCCGGGCAGCGCGCGGGCATTGGCCTCGCGGTCGACGTCGCCGGTCTCGAAGGTCGTCTGGTAGACGACCACGGCCACCATGGCGGCGAGCGAGGCACGGTCGAAGGGTTGCATGACGTCGGCGGGCCGGCTTGCGCCAAGCAACGGCGCGGCGAAGACGAATTCGCTCGGCGGCGGCAGCGTACCCGCGGCGACCTGGTCGATGTACGCGTTGACCCCGGCCGCGAAAGCGTCGAAGTACGCCGCATCGGCCGGCGTCAGCCCATCCAGGACGCGCTCGGCCACGAACGCGATGCCGGTCGTGCGGGACTCCAGGTCGGTCGCGAGCGCCATGTCGCCGAGCAGCGCCGACACCGTGCCCAGCCCGAGCCGGCGCTGGAGGTCCATGATGAAGAAGCGGTCGCGGGCGACCGTGAAACCGAGCACGCGGGCCATGTCGTCGCGGCTCTGGGCGTACACGTGCGGCACGCCGGCCTCGGTGCGTACGACGTAGGCCGGCCCGTCCAGCGCGGGGAGCTGCCAGCGCTCGCTCTCGGGCACGGCGAGCAGCTGGGCCTGAGCGACCTCGACGCTGCCCTGGTCGGGCATGAGGTCGGCGGCGCGGCCGGCGTCGGCATCCGTGGCCCCGACCTCCCCGCGCGCATCGGTCAGGTCGCTGGGCGCGTCCCCCCGCGGGAGGTCGGCGCGGCCGGCGTCCGGCGCATCCGACGCGCCACCGTCGCCGAGGCCGGTGTCGAGGCGCGCGTCGCCCATATCGGCGGCGCCCTCGGCGGCTCCGTCGGAGCAGGCCGCGAGCGCCAGCAGGCTGACACAGAGGCAGAGCACGTGGATGCGCATGGAAACCCCCTTCGGTGCGCGCCCGCGCCTTCACGGGCCGGGCGAACGGTCGGCATCGGGCCACAGAACCGCGGGCGGGAGGCGCAGCCTGGCCGGCTCAGACCGCAAGACGCGGCAGAAGGCGGCCGCGGCGTACGCCGGCGCAGGCGTCGCGCGCCCATTGTTCCAGCTCGGCGGCCACCCGGTCGAGGTCGAAGGCGGCCGCCGCGGCGCGCGCGGCCCCCGCCCGGGCTGCGCGCTCGGCCGGCGCGGTGCAGAGCCGCGCAAGGGCCGCGCGCAGCGCCTCGGGCTCGCCCGTGTCGGCCGCAACCACGGCCGAGGTCGCGAACGGCAGCGCGTCGGCCACCTCAGAGCTCGTCACCACGGGCCGCCCGGCGGCAAGGGCTTCGAGCACGATCCGCGGCAGCCCTTCGCGCCGCCCAGACGCGAGCCGCCGCGATGGCACAACGACCACGTCGTGTTGGCCGAGGAGTCCCGCCACGGCGTCGGTGGGCACGGCGCCGAGGAAATCGACCGGCGCCCGCGCGGTCGCAGCGAGCCGCTGCAACGCCGCGAGTTCGGGGCCGGCGCCGGCCAGCGAGACGCGCACGTTGGCAAGGCCGGCCACGGCCTGCACGAGCCGGTCGACCCCCTTGATGGGCACGAGCCGGGCGACGCAGAGTACGCGCAGAGGTCCGGCAGAGCCCGGGGCCGGCGGAGGAGGCGGCAGGTTGCGATAGGGCCCGAGATCGAGGCCGATGGGCAGCACCGCGAGCCGGCCAGACGCGGCCTGCCGGCGCGTGCGAGGCAGGAGGTCGAGGAACCGCGCGCGCAAGTGCTCGGCAACGAAGCGAATGCGATGGCTGCCGGCGAGGAGTGCCGCGGCCAGCGCGCAGCGCCCCGGCAGCCGTTCGAGCAGTGCAAGGTCGCCCGAATGCACGGTGGCGATGTGCGGCGGACCGCCCGCGCAACCGAGCCCGGCCGCGATGGCCCCGCACGGGAGCAGCCAGTGCGAGAAAACCGCGTCGGCGGCGCGAACGGGCGTCCGGCAATGGAACGCCAGGCGACCGACGGCCTGGGGCACGAGCAGGGCGAGCCACGGCTTGGCCGCCAGGTTTTCGGGGGCGCCGGCACCGTAGAAAATGCGCGCGGCAAGGCCAAGCCCGACCCGCCGCACGGGCAGCCCGGGCGCCGGTGGAAGCGCGGGGCTACGGCCCGCCGCGCGGGGTGCGATGACCTCGACGGCGTGACCGCGGGACGCAAGCGCGCGGACTTCGTCGGCCACGAACACACCGGCCCAGTCGCCCGCGAAGCGCGGATAGGAACTGGTGACGAACGCTAGGCGCACGGCGACACCGGGTGCGCGGCGCGACGGTCGGCCCGCGCACGCCGGAGCCAGCCCCGGCCCAGCACGAAGAGCAGCACCGGGATGACCCGTGGCAGGCGGATGCCCGAACGCTCACAGCCGTAGATCGGCCGCACCGTGCGGTCGACGACGCGCGCACCGAGCAGCCGCAACTGGCTCAGGAGGTCGTTTGGGAAGCCGTAGCGGGGATAGAGCGCTTCGAAATCGAGGCGTTCGATGAACGCGGCGCGCAGCGCCGTGTAGCCACACTGCGAATCGCTGAGGCGCGGCAGGTCGAGGGCGAGCCGCGTGAGGTGCGTGAGCGCGAAGTTGCCGAGCAGCCGCACGACCGGCATGGTGTGCCACACGGCCGGGTGCGACAGACGGTCGCCCTTCACGTAGTCGGCCTCGCCCTGCACGACGGGATCGAGCAGGTTCGGCAGGTCGGCCGGGTCCATCTGTCCGTCGCCGGCCATGACGACCGCTACATCGGCACCGCGCGCGTGGGCTGCGCGGTAGCCCGTCAGGATGGCCCCGCCGACCCCGTGATTGTGCGTGTGCCGCACGAGCCGCACGCGCGCGCTCAGGTAGGGCGCGGCGGCGGCGGCCGTCTGGTCGCACGAGTCGTCGTCCACCACGATGACGTCGTCGATCCATCTCGGAATGCCCGCCAGCGTGGGCCCGATCAGTCGTTCTTCGTTGTACGCCGGAACGACGACGGCCACGCGCAATCCACGATACACGGGAGATCCCTTCCCTTGGGGCGGAACCGGAGCGATGCGCCGCCAGCGTGCTGCTTCAGGATGCCGCCGGCTCGCGCCGGGACCGCCGGGCCGCGTGCCAGACAGACAGCCCGTGAAAGGCGAGGCCGATGACCGCCAAAAACCAGACCGTGGGCGGCGGCCGAAGCGGGACGGGGCTCGCGAGGAAATCGAGGCTCAGAACCCGCCCCGTGAGCGAGAAGCGGTCGTTCAGCAAGGCCACCGTGCCGCCATAGGCGCAGACGACGCCGGCAAACAGCAACAGAGCGCTCACCGCCTGCCCTCGGACGAGCTGCCCGGCCCCGGGCACGAGCGCCGACAGCAAGGCGCGGGCGAGACGCGGCAGCCACTCGGACTTCGCAGTCATGCGTCGTGCTCCCCTGCCCCGCGGCGCCGTCCGCAGGCGCAGCACCCGAGCCAACGGGCGCGGGCGTTCCTGCGCGCATCCGGCGCGGGATGATAGCCGCCGCCCCGGCCGCTGGCAACCGGCCGCCACGCCGCCCGCTGGGGGCCCGTTCGGCGCAGCCCGGGGGGCTTTTCATCCTGGGCCGGGCGCGCTATACTCTGGAGTGACCCTGCCGGGTGCGTGTGGGGGCAATGTCGCTGATCCCTGCTTTCGGAACCGGGATCTTTCCCTGGCTGCGGTGCGCATGCCCGGTTCGCCGGGAAGCCCGATGCAGCCACTAGAGAGCCCACCTCTTTGGGGGCCAGGGTTCTAGTCACTGTCCCCGCATCGGCCACGGCGGGGTTTCTTGTATCTGGAGCCGGGCACCCGGCGTACCGCGGAACGCGCAGGTGCGAATGCGCTCAGGAACCGCCTGGTTGGCTTTCGGGGCAATGCTGTTGGCCATCGTGGCCACGCAGTGCCGTTCGAGCGGCACAGCCCCGGCCCCCGCACTGCCCGATCCCACGGTCGTCCCCGTGGCTGCCCCGGACGCGAAGGCTCCGGCGCCGCCGCCCGAACGCCCTCAGCCGCCGGGCCCCACCGATGTCGGTGCCAACGCGCCGGCCGACGTTCCCGCCGAGGTCGCGCTCGACCCCGAAGCGGTCGAACAGCGGCGCCTCGAAGGCCTCCTGCAACTGCCCTTCTACCCCAAGGCCCGGCGCGTGGTCCCGCTCTGCGCCGAGAACACCGACAACGTGCGCGTCGTCCTCGAAACCGACGACCCGCTCGACAGCATCGTGCGCTTCTACGAGCGCCACACGGGGGTCACGGCGCTGCAAACCGAACTCAGCACGGGCACCGTGTTCGACATCGTGCTCGACCGCAACGATGCTGCGCCGAAGGCCGGTGGCCCGCGGTGGTTCGTGCAGGTCAAGCCCGTGCCGCCGGCGCTGCGTGGCGAGGTGTTCCAGGCGCGCCACACCATCCTGCTCGACCGCCGCCAGCCGTAGCGAATCTCCTTCCCGAAGCCCCCGATCTGCGATGCGCGGCGACCACGGCCGGCTGCCACGTCGTGGGGCGTGGCGCTGGCGTGTTGCGATGCCGGCGGAGCGCGCGACGAGGGAAACGGCGGAGCGCTGCGGAGACGCAGCAGTCGGCCGCCGGAGCGCGCGACCGGCACGGAAACGGTGTGTGCGGGGATGCGAACTCGTGGGTGCGCCCGCGGGTAGAAACAGAAAGACCCGGCATTGCTGCCGGGTCTCTTGGTGCGAAAGGGGGGAGTCGAACCCCCACAGGCATAAGCCCACAAGAACCTGAATCTTGCGCGTCTGCCAATTCCGCCACTTTCGCACGCGTGGCCGGAACCACAACGAGGGCGGACTGTAGCGCAGAGACCCGATGCCTGTCAAGCATCGTGTTGCGGCGGTCCGAGCACCACGTTCGCCTCGCGCCGACCGCGACGCCACGCGGGGGGCTCGGGCTCTTCCCGGCCTGCATGGCCCGGTTCGGAATCGGGGGCCGCCGGCTCGGGCATGGGCAGGTCGAGCCAAGGGCGCGGGCCGATTTGTCGCTGGCGCTGGCGCTTGAGTTCCTCGATGAGCCACGGTTCGAGCATGGCGTCGGGCCCTCTCCGGCGGACGACCGCCTCCTCGGCGCCGGGTCGCTCGGGGACGTCGCCGTCCGTGACGCGAGCCGGCGCGCCACTCGCCTGGAGCATAGGAACCGGCGGGGCCCGCATCAAGGTGCGCTGGTGCGGGCCCTGACCAGCGCTGCCAGCATGCGCGCAACATCGTTGGCGTAGCGCCCGTCGGGACCGTAGAGCACGAGCGGCGCCTCTTCGGCCGGGGCGGCTGGAGCGGCGGCGCCGCGCCGGCGCAGCTCGAACAGGCTGAGGCGCGACGTCCCGGCAGGCCGCGCGACGACGCTGCGACAGCGGGTGAGCGTGAGCCCGGCGGTGGCGGCTGCGCCGGCGAGTTCGCCCCGTCGTTCGGCCGGATAGATGAACTCGGCGCGGCCGGCGGGGGTGAGGGCGTGGGCGGCGGCATTCACGACGGCCGGCAGGTCGCAGGCCACTTCGAAGCGGGCGACGGCCCGCCCCGCGTGGGGCGGCAGCCGACCGCTGCCGAGCCGATGGTACGGCGGATTCGAAAGGACCAGGTCGAACGCCCCGGGAGCGACGAGTTGGGCGGCCTGACGTAGGTCGCCCGTGACGACCTCGATGCGGGCCGGGTCGACCGGGGCCGCGTTGGCGCGCGCCAACTCCGCGAGCTCGGGCTGTAGCTCGATACCGACGAAGCGCGCACGCGGCCAGAGCGGCGCAAGCAGCAGCAACACGATGCCCACGCCGGTACCGAGGTCGAGCACCTCGTGCGCCTCGAAGCGGTAGGCGTCGGCCGCGAGCGCGAGGGCGTCGACGGCGAAGCGATAGCCCAGCCGCGGCTGTGCACAGACGAGGGCGCCCTCGAACAGCGTGACGCGTTCGACATCGGCGGGGCTCACGAGCAGGCATCCGGGCCGGCGAGGGCGGCGCAAACGCTTTCGGCCGAGACGGCTCCCACGCGCAGAAAGGTCCAGCGCCCGCCCTCGCAGCGCACGACCGTGGACGGTCGGCCCAGCGGGCGCGGACCGGCGTCGAGGATGACGGCGGCGGCGGCGACGATGGCCGGGTCGAGTCCCACGAGCGACACCGGCTCGGCCCCCCCGCTGACGTTGGCGCTCGTGGCGACGAGCGGGGCGCCGAGGCCGTTGACCAGGGCGCGCGCCACGGGGTCGGCGGACCGGCGCAGCCCGAGCCAGCCCGTGGCGGCGCTCCAGAGGGCGGGGACTTCGGGACGCGCCGGCAGCACGAGCGTGAGGCCGCCCGGCCAGAATCGCCGCGCGAGCTGCTCCGTCTCGGGCGGGGCCAACGCGTAGCGTCCGGGGTCGTGGTCATCGGGCAGGAGCAGGGGAAAAGGCCGGTCGGGCGCCCGGCCCTTCGCGGCCGCAATGCGCGCGAACACGGTCGGCTGGCGCGCATCGCCGCCGAGCCCGTAGAGCGTCTCGGTGGGGTAGACCACGAGTTCGCCGTGCCGCAGCGCCCCGAGGGCCGCCTCGATCGCCCCGGGGGCGGCCGGATCTAGGCGGCGCGCGGGCATGAGGGGGTCCGGAGGTCGCGCAGTAGGGACGGCAGTTCGGCCACGAGGTCGCCGGCGATGAGCCCCGCCTCGCCTTGCCGCTCTGCGACGCGGTCGCCCGCTTCGGCGTGCAGCCAGGCCGCCACGCGCGCGGCCGGCCAGGGGGCAAGCCCCTGCGCCAGAACGGCGGCCAGAATGCCGGTTAGAACGTCGCCGCTGCCAGCCGTGGCCATGCCCGGATTGCCGCCGAGCACGAGACCGACCTGGCCTTGCGGTTCGGCCACGACCGTGCGGGCCCCCTTCAGCACGACGATGGCGCCGCTGCGACGCGCCAGGTCACGCGCGTGACCGAGCCGGTCCCGTTGGATGGCGGCGCTGCCGACGCCGACGAGCCGGCCCGCCTCACCCGGGTGCGGCGTGAGAACGAGGGGCGGACGCGGGTCGGGCAGTTCGGCGAGCCGGCCGGCGAGGACGTTGAGGCCGTCGGCGTCGATCACAACCGGCCCGTGCGCGGCCCCCAGCACGGCCTGCAGGAGGGCGAAGGTCGCCGGCGTCGCGCCGAGGCCGGGGCCGAAGGCCACGGCCGACTTGCCGGCGAGCAGGGCGCCGAGGCGCGCGGGGTCGGGAGGCGCATCGGCGTCGGCGCGGACGGCCTCGACCATGACCTCGGCCATGCGCCCCTCGATGCGCGCCTGCGTTGGGCCGTCGGTGGCCACGGTGACGAGGCCGGCTCCGGCCCGCAGCGCCGCGGCGGCCGCCAGCAAGGCCGCGCCAGCCTTGCCCGTCGAGCCCGCCACGACGAGCACGTGCCCGAAATGGCCCTTGTGGGCGTCGGGGCGGCGCGCGGCAAACAGACCCGCCGCCTCAGCCCGCTCGACGGTGGACGTCGGCAGATCCGCCTCGGCGACGGCGGCGGGCGGGATGGTGATGTCGGCCACCGTGAGTTCGCCGACGTACGCGGCCCCGGGGTAGACGAGCAGCCCGACCTTGGGGAGCGCGAATGTGACCGTGCGGTGGGCCCGGAAGGCTTCGCCAGGCACGTGCCCGTCGGCGCCGTGCACGCCGGAGGGGATGTCGACGGCGAGCCGCCAGGCCGCGCTTGCATTGGCCCGCGCGATGAGCGCGCGCGCAACACCCCGCGGTTCGCTGCGCAGCCCGGTGCCAAACAACGCATCGACGACTACGGCCGGGGCGGCGAACAGGGCTTCGACGGCCGCCGGAAGCGGCTCCTCGGCCACGACATGCAGCGGAACGGGCAGTCGCTCGAGCGCCCGGAGGTTGACGCGCGCGTCGTCGCGCACAGCGGCGCCGTCGCCGGCCAGGACCACCTGGACCGCCACACCGCGGCAGTGCAGGTGGCGCGCGACGACGAAGCCGTCGCCCCCGTTGTTGCCGGTGCCGCACAGCACAACGACCCGCCCGTCGCCGGGGACGCGGGCGGAAACGACGTCGGCACAGGCACGGCCGGCGTTTTCCATGAGCACGAGACCCGGTACGCCAAAGGCGTCGATGGCGCGGCGGTCGAGCGCCTGCATTTCCTGTGGAGTGGCGACGAACACGGCCTAGACACCCATGAGGGCAAGCATCTCGCGCACGGCCCGGTCGAGCCCGACGAGAATGGCGCGCGCCATGATGCTGTGCCCGATGTTGAGTTCGACGACGTGCGGCAGCGCCACGACCGCGGCGACGTTCGTGTAGTCGAGCCCGTGGCCGGCAGCGACTTCGAGGCCCGCGGCGTGCGCGGCGCTGGCGGCCTGCGCGAGGCGCGCGAGTTCGCGCGCGCGGCCGCCCGGACTGGCGTCGTTGGCGTAGTCGCCCGTGTGCAGTTCGACGACCTGCGCACCGACGCGTGCCGAGGCCGCCACCTGCGCCTCGTCAGGGTCGATGAACAAGCTCACGACCGGACCCGCGGCGCGCAGCGCGGCCACGTGCTCGCGCAGGCTCGCCTCTTGAGCCACGACGTCGAGCCCGCCCTCGGTGGTGCGTTCGGCGCGCTTCTCGGGCACGAGCGTGACGCTGTCGGGCTGGACGATGCTCGCAAGGGACCGCATCTCGGCGGTGTCGGCCATTTCGAGGTTGAGCCGCGTCTGGACGGTCTGGCGCAGGACGTGGAGATCGCGGTCCTGGATGTGGCGCCGATCCTCGCGCAGGTGGATGGTGATCTGGTGGGCGCCCGCCAGTTCGGCGAGGGCCGCCGCGGTGGCGGGATCGGGGTAGCGGGTGCCCCGCTGCTGGCGCAGCGTGGCGACGTGATCGACGTTGACCCCCAGTCTCAAGGCTCTCTCCTCGGCGGTGCCTGCGCTTCAGGCCCCGATGGCGCCACGCAGCGCCGCGGCGATGCGCTCGGCGTGGACATGGATGGTGGCCTCGTCGGGCCCTTCGACCATGACCCGGGCGAGGTTCTCGGTGCCCGAGTAGCGCACGAGCACGCGCCCCTGCCGCCCGAGCGCCGCCTCGGCCGCCTGAACGGCGGCGAGGACCTCGGGCAGCGCGCGCCAATCGGGTTTGCTCAGCACGCGAACGTTGACGAGCGTCTGTGGAAAACGCGTGAGCACCGGTGGCAGGCACGACACGCGCTCGCCCGTATGGACCATGATTTCGAGAAGTTGCAGGGCCGACAGCAGCCCGTCGCCCGTGGTGCCACGGTCGAGCAAGATGAGGTGGCCCGACTGCTCGCCGCCGAACGTGTAGCCGCCTGCACGCATGGCGGCGAGCACATAGCGGTCGCCGACGTCGGTGCGCAGCAGCCGGGCGCCGAAGCTTTCGAGCGCGACGTCGAGCCCGACGTTGCTCATGACCGTGGACACGACGGTCTGGCCGCCGAGCCGGCCCTCCTCGGAGAGCCGGCGGGCACAGATGGCCATGAGCCGGTCACCGTCGACGACGTTGCCCCGTTCGTCGACCACGATGAGCCGGTCGCCGTCGCCGTCGAAGGCCAGTCCGATATCGGCCTGGAAAGCGCGCACCCGTTCGGCAAGGGCCGCGGGGTGCAGGCTGCCGCAGCCGGCGTTGATGTTGCGCCCGTCGGGCGCAACGCCGAGCGCCTGCACGTCGGCGCCCAGGTCACGGAGCAGCGCGGGAGCAATGGCGTAGCAGGCGCCGTGGGCGCAATCGACGACGACGCGGCGCCCCCGAAGCCAGGGCCCCGCGGCAAAGAGACGCTGCAACGTGGCGCGGTAGCGTTCTGCGGCATCGGGCAGCCGGCACAGCCGCCCTACGTGCTCGGCAGGTGCCAGCGCCGCCGCCGGGGCGTCGGCCATGAGGTCTTCGAGCCGCTGCTCGGCAGCGTCTTCGAGTTTGAACCCGTCGTTGCCGAACACCTTGAGACCGTTGTCGACATACGGGTTGTGGGAGGCCGAGATGACGACGCCGTAGGCGGCACCGAGGCTGCGGGCGAGCCCGGCCACGGCGGGCGTCGGCACGACGCCGGCGTCGAGCGCGTCGGCCCCGGCCGCCAGCAATCCGGCCGTCAAGGCCGCCCCGAAGAGTTCGCCCGAGAGCCGCGTGTCGCGCCCGAAGAGCACGGTTCCGGAACTCGCACGCGCCTCGGCCCCGAGGACCAAGCCCAGGCGGTAGGCCGTGTCGGCCGTCATGGGAGGCCGATTGACCGTGCCGCGAATTCCGTCTGTGCCGAACAGTGTTCTCATGGGGCGTCCCGCGCCGGGATGAGGCAAGCCCGGCGCCGTTTGCGGCTACGGGCCCGGGCCCGGCTGCACATCGGGCGGCGCTCCAGCGGCGTCGGCGGCCGGCGGCGGCGCAAGCGGCCGCGGTTCGACGCTGAGGGCCGCGCTGGGGGTGAGCGGCCGCATGACGATGTCGCCCGTGGCCTGAACCTGCACACGACAATCGGGGTATACCCCGGGCACGTCGCTCAGCAGCGCGGCATCGACGAAGACCGCCGGTGCCACCCCGGTGCGACCCAATTGCTCGACGGCGAGCAGGGCCCCTTCGAGCCGCACGTCGGTGCGTTCGGGCGCCACCTTGCACAGCATGGCCGGATTGCAGCGCCGGACCTGAATGGCCACGTCTTCGAGCGTGGCCGTGCCAGGAACCGTGTCGATGGGGATTTCGACAGTGACCACGTCCGGTTCGGCGCGCAGGAACGACGAGACAGGCGGCACCGCGAGCCGCACGTCGGTGCGCAAACTCTTGTCGAGCCCGGAGAGGTCGATGGGCGTCGTCAGCAGTTCGTCGATGCCCGCGACCGCCTCATCGGTGCCAATGAGTTTGACCTCGGCCGGTGTGATGCGGAAACCGGCATCGGCGACGCGGTAGCCTCGGGCCGGGGCCTTGACGAGGTTCGGCCGGACGGGCACGGTGCGCGTGGCCTTGACCTGCATGTGGACGCGAACCGCCGGCGGTGTCACGTGCAGCACGACCAGCCCCTTGACCCCCAAGTCGCTCAGAATCTGGTCGGGATCGATGACGATGAGGTCGCCGTCGTTGCGCCCGCGCATGTCGAGCGTGTAGGGGATGGCGCGCTTCTCGACGGCCGCCAGAATGTCGGACCACCGGCCACGCAACCGCAGCCGCACCGAGTCGGGCGGGCCCTCGGTGACCACGCGATCCTCGGGGACGCCGGCCGTGGCGACGGGGATTTCGAGGTCGTATTCTTTGACGCGGTCTTCGCGCACGAGCACGAACAGGATGAGGGTCAGGCACAGCGCCAGCACCTTGGCAGCGAGGTTCTTGAACAGAAACGACCTCATGCGGCCGGCTCCTCGTCGCGCGGCGGGGCCGGCACGGTCGGCTTGCGGCGGAACAGCCGCCCCCAGCCGACGCCGAAGCGCCCACCGAGCCGCACCAGCACGGACGCACGCCGCCGTTCGCCGAAGCTGCGCTGCAACTCGGCGCGCAGCGTGTTGGTGTCAAGGCCCCGCATGAGGACGCCATCGCGCGCGATGGAGACGATGCCGGTTTCTTCGGACACCACGATGACGACGGCGTCGGTCTCGTCGGACAGCCCAAGGGCGGCGCGGTGGCGCGTGCCGAGCGCCTTGTCGAGGTCGGGATTGTCGATGAGCGGCAAGTAGCAGCCGGCGGCGGTGATGCGGCCTTTCTGGATGAGCACTGCGCCGTCGTGGGTGGGGTTCTGGTACTGCGGGATGAACAGGCTGAAGAGCAGTTCGCGCGTGACCACGGCGTCGAGTTGGATGGCCTGCAGCGCGTATTCGCTGAGATCGGTTTCGCGTTCGATGACGACGAGCCCGCCGAGGCTCTTCTGGGCCAGGGCCACGACGGCACGCACGACTTCCTCGTAGAACTGCACGGCCTCCGGATTGCGGCCGGCCGAAAGCAGCGGGTTCTTGCCCACTTCCACGAGGGCGCGGCGGATTTCCTTCTGGAACAGCACCACGACGATGAACAGCGAGGACGCGATGACCTTGTCGAGCAGCCAGTTGAGCGTCGGCAGGTCGAGGTATTCGGATTTGGAGGCGAAGAACAGCAGGATGACCAGGGTGAGGCCGACCAGCATCTGGACGGCGCGCGTGCCCCGGATGAGCAGCAAGCCGCGGTAGAGCAGAAAGAAAACGATGGCGACATCCGCGAGGATGGTCAGCACCGACCACAGGTTGACGTCCCCCAGGAACGATCGCCAGAAATCATCCATCGTTTGCCACTGCGTTCCGTGTCCGATGGCCAGGGGCGCTGGGGTCGGCTGCACGTCGGAGGGCATCGGCCACTTGGACGGCATCGCGCAGCCGCGTCACGTCATGCACCCGCACGATGTCGGCGCCCGCCAGAATGGCGGCCGTGACGGCCGCCGCGGTGGCGAACTCGCGTTCGTGGACGGCGCGTCCGGTGAGCGCGCCGAGGAACGACTTGCGCGACGGTCCGATCAGGACGGCGCAGCCCGCGCTCGAAAAACGGCCTGCGTACCGGATGAGCGCCACGTTGTGCTCGACACCTTTGCCAAAACCCAGCCCCGGATCGACGGCGATTCTGGACCGGGGGATTCCGGCTTGCAAGGCCCTTTCGACGCGCGCCTGAAGGAAGGCCGCGACCTCAGCGACGACATCGGTGTACTGGTAGGTGGCCTGCATGGTGCGCGGCGGGCCTGCGGTGTGCATGAGCACGACGCTGGCCCCGCGGGCGGCGACGAGAGGCAACATGTCCGGGTCGAACGTGCCGGCGCTGATATCGTTGACGACGGCGGCCCCCGCGGCGAGGGCCGCCTCGGCCACGGCGGCCTTGGTCGTATCGATGGAGAGCGGCACGGGAAGCTCGGCGGCCAGGGCGCGAATGACGGGCAGCACGCGACCGGCTTCGACCTCGGGCGGGACGGATTTGCTGCCGGGACGGGTGCTCTCGCCGCCGATGTCGAGGATGTCGGCCCCGGCGGCCACGAGCTCGCGTGCGTGCGCCAGGGCGGCATCGAGGCCGGCGAAGCGCCCTCCGTCGCTGAACGAGTCGGGCGTGACGTTGATGATGCCCATGATGAGCGTGCGGTCGCCCGCGGGGGGTAGGCCGGAGCATTCGAAGATGGCGCGGTCGCTCGGCACAGACGGCATGCAGGGCCTCCAAAGAGGGGGACGACAAGCCGAGCGGGCCGCGGCGCGGCGGCCCGCGCTGGCGGGGCCCTACGTTTTCTTTTCGCCGAGTTTGGGAGGCAGAGGGTCGCCAAGGGGACGCTCGCGGCTGCCGGAGGCGCCGCCCGGGCGGGCATCTTCGCCGTCGCCGACGGCGACGGGCGTCTTGCTGGCGCGCTCGCTCGAATGCGCCACGGGGCGACGCGCCTTCAGCACCGACGCTTCGTCGCCGCCCATGATGGCGGCCACTTCGTGGGCGTCGAGCGTCTCGAGTTCGAGCAGCGCCTGCGCCAGGGCTTCGAGCCGGTCGCGGTGCGCTTCGATTGCGCGCCGCGCCCGGTCGTAGTTGTCGTTGATGATGCGCTTGATTTCGCGGTCGACACGCAGCGCAGTGGACTCGCTGTAGTCCTGGTTGCGGGCGATTTCCTTGCCAAGGAAGATGGCTTCTTCGCGCTTGCCATACGCGATGGGGCCGAGATTGGACATGCCCCACTCGCACACCATCTTGTGCGCGAGTTCGGTGGCCATCTGGATGTCTTCGCCCGCCCCCGTGGTGAGCTCGTTGAAGACGACCTCTTCGGCGATGCGCCCGCCCATGACGACGGCGATGCGGTCGATGACCCACTCTCGGCCGTAGTTGTGACGGTCTTCCTCGGGCAGCTGCTGGGTGAGGCCGAGCGCACGGCCGCGCGGAATGATGGTGACCTTGTGCAGCGGATCGGCGTGCGGCAGCACAAAGGCGACGAGGGCATGGCCGGCTTCGTGGTAGGCGGTGGTCTTCTTCTCGTGCTCGGAAATGACCAGGCTGCGGCGCTCGGCGCCCATGAGGACCTTGTCCTTGGCGCGCTCGAGGTCGTCCATGGTCACGTTGTCCTGGTCTTCGCGGGCCGCGAGCAGCGCGGCCTCGTTGATGACGTTCTCGAGGTCGGCTCCGCTGAAGCCGGGTGTGCTGCGCGCGATGACGTCGAGGCTGACGCTCGGGTGGAGCGGCACCTTGCGCGTGTGCACCTTGAGGATGCCGAGCCGGCCCTTGACATCGGGGCGATGGACGACGACGCGCCGGTCGAAGCGACCGGGGCGCAGCAGCGCGGGGTCGAGCACGTCGGGCCGGTTGGTGGCGGCAATGAGGATGACGCCGTCGTTGGATTCGAAGCCGTCCATCTCGACGAGCAGTTGGTTGAGCGTCTGTTCGCGCTCGTCGTGTCCGCCGCCGAGCCCCGCGCCCCGATGCCGGCCGACCGCGTCGATTTCGTCGATGAAGATGATGCAGGGAGCGTGCTTCTTGCCCTGCTCGAAGAGGTCGCGCACGCGCGAAGCCCCCACGCCGACGAACATCTCGACGAAGTCGGAGCCGCTGATGGAGAAGAACGGCACGCCGGCCTCGCCGGCAACCCCGCGCGCGAGCAGCGTCTTGCCCGTGCCGGGGGGGCCCATGAGCAACACGCCCTTGGGGATGCGCCCACCAAGCCGCGTGAATTTCTTGGGGTCTTTCAGGAAGTCGATGATTTCCTGAAGCTCGTCTTTGGCCTCGTCGATGCCGGCGATGTCGTCGAACGTGACCCGCACGGCCGATTCGCTGAGCAACCGATGCCGGCTCTTGCCAAACGACAGGGCGCGGCCCCCTCCGGCCTGGATCTGGCGCATGAAGAAGAAGAAGATGACGAAGAGGAAGATCATGGGCAGCCAGGTGCCCACGAGCGAGAGCCAAAACGCGTTCTGGTCTTCGGGCTCGAAGCTGACCTCGACCCCTTTGGCAACGAATTCCTTCACGTAGTCGGAGATGTCGCCCACCGTGCTGAAGCGGCGCCCGGCGCGCGTCATGCCTTCGATTTCTTGGCCCCGGACCACGATGCGCGTGCCGCTGTCGACCTGCGTAATGAACTCGGAGAAGGGGATTTTCTCGCCGGACGAGCTACTCTGGAGCGTCTGATAGATCGCCACGAACACGACGATGAGAAGAAGCCAGAGCAGAATCGTCTTGTAGGACTGCTTCACCGTTCGACATCCTCAAGCGGCGGCTCGGCGGCGAGCCGTGGCGCCGGGTCCGCGCCAACGGGCGGCGGCGCGGCCGGGGCGGGCGCGGCGGAACCCCCGGGGGGCTCGGGCGGGCCCGAAACCGCAAGAGCATACCCCAGCGGATCCGTGGGCACAACCGCAACGTCCCCGCGGCGCCGCACGACGCGGCGCTTGCGCCCCACCCAACGTTCGGCGACGAGCCGATCGCCGTGGCGTTCGACGAGCAGACCCGGCAGATGGAGGGCGGCCCGACGGGGGGCGCCGGCGGCCAGTTCTGCGAGCGCAAAGATGTGGTTCGCGGCGCAAGGTTCGGCGCAGCCCTGCGCCAGAATCCAAGCACGCAGCAACTGGCGCCGAACGGCCACGGGAACCTTGCTGAGCGGCCCCACGACCAGTGTCGGGCTCGACAGGTCGGGCGCCAGTTGGAGTTCGCTGACGGCCCGATCGAGCCACCAGCGCCGTCCGCTCTCCTCGTCGGCGAGGAGGCTTGCGAGACCCGCCACACGGCGCTGCCAGCCCGGCCCGGCGAGCGCCGCGAGTGCCGGGACGGCGACCTCGCGGATGCGGTTTCGCAGGTAGTCGGGGCTCTCGTTCGTGGGGTCGGCCACAACGGGCAGCCCCACGGCCGTGGCGTACGCGAGCGTGTCGCCCCGGGTACGTTCGAGCAGCGGCCGGATGATGCCGTCGCGCTGCACCGGGATGCCGGCGAGCCCGCTCGGCCCCGTGCCGCGAAGCAGGCGGTGCAGGACGGTCTCCACCTGGTCGCTGGCGGTGTGTCCGGTGGCGATGCGACCGCAGCCATTCTCGGCGGCCAGCGCCTGGAGCGCCGCGTAGCGCGCACTGCGGGCGGCGGCCTCGCTCGCAGAGCCCGCGGCACCACGGGCGACCCGGACGGCCCGGACGTGGGCGACGACGCCGTGCCGCGCCGCTGCCGCCTGCACCGCCGCGGCCTGAGCGGAGGTGGCGGCATGCAGTCCGTGGTCGATGTAGGCGGCTTCGAGCGCACAGCGGAGCGGCTTCCGAAGCCGTGCCAGAACGTCGAGCAGCGTCAGCGAGTCGACGCCGCCCGAGACGGCGACAAGCACCCGGCTTCCCCCGGGCACGAGTTCGTGGCGGCGCACGAAGCGCAGCACCTGGGCCGCGAGCGCCCGGGCCGCCCGCGGCGCCGGGTTCTCGGGGGCGACGGCAGCGCCGTACAGTCTTTCGGGGGCTTCATGCAAGGGCTGGGCGTTCTCGCTGTCAGAGGGCGTAGTCGAAGCCGAACTGCAAGCCGAACTGCGGGATGCTGTTGTTGACCTCGACCTCGGATTGGCCGGTCACGGAGGCGGCCTCGGACTGCCACTCGAACCAGTGGTACAGGAACCCCAGATTGAAATGCACCGCGACGCGCGACGCCGCGAAGAACTGCACGCCGAGGTAGGCGCCGACGTTCATGCCGTAGCCCGTGTCGGCGGAGCGCCGGTCTGCGAGCGAGACGGGTGTGTCGGGCGCAGGGTTGGCCAGCGTGAAACCGATGGGAAGGAGCACATAGGCCATGACCCGGTCGCGCCAGAGCAAGAAGGGCACGCGGAAGCGCGCGCTGATGTCCATGAAATAGGTGCGGTCGACGCCGCGGCGATCCCAGGTGTCGTTGTTGGTCCAGATCATCGCGAACTGGAGCCCGGCACGCAGGAAGCGCGCAATGCGGTATTCGCCGAAGATGTCGAAGCCGAAGCCCACGTCCATGGGGGCCGAGTCGTCGTTGCCGCTCGGCGTATCGAAACTCCAGTTGCCGCCCGCCGTGAGCGCGAAATCGGCCCCGAGCAGGAACCTGCGGTCGAAGTTGTCGGTGGTCGGCGGGCGAACGGGCACGCGCCGGCGCGGTGCGGCCTCGGACGGCAGGGCGGCGCTCAGCACGAGCAGGAAGGCGAGCGAACCGAGAGCCAATCGTTTCATGAGGAACCTCCACTCCATGGCGAGCCCAGCTAAGTCAGGCGGTGCGGCAGTGTCAAGCCGACCCTCGGCCGCCGAGCACGCATGCGGTCGCGGTAGCGGACTTGCTCGCGGCGCCGCACCCGACCGCGCCCGGTCAGGCCGAGCGGGGCGACGCTTGGCCGGCGTGCGGCGGACGCTCAGGTTTGCGGCTGGAGCCGGTACGAGACGAGCCCGGGGCCCGGACGGTCGAGGTAGACCATGCCATCGCCCGGCAGGGCGAAGGTCTGGCGGGCGCCGGACTGGTCGAAGGGCTTCGCGCCGGCGGCGCGGACGAGCGCCTCGAGCCGTTCGGCAAGTTTCTGCGCGGCGGCGGCCAACGCTGGGCGCACCACGACTTCGAACGAGTAGTAGCGGGTCCAGGTGCCGCCGAGCGTGAGCCGTTCGACGCGGTCGCGGCCGAGGGCCGCGAGCACGGGGGCGGGTACCGCCGCGAATCGCAACGCTGGGTGCAACGCCAGGGCATCGGGCAGCGTGAAACTGCCGGTGGGCGCGGCAACCGTAACCTTGTAGACAAGCACGACGCCGACCTGCGGCCCCGGCGCGCCGGTGTGCTGGACGATGCGCGGCACAACCAGGCTGTGGCGCAGGCCGGGCCCGTCCTTCGCGTAGCGCGCCTCGCCTCCCTGCCCGTCGGCGACGAACCCGGCCGCGGCCATGCGTTCGGCGATGACACCCCGGGCAGCCGCGGCGTCGAGGCCCGGCAGGGCACAGTCGTCGGCCACCCAGACGAGGTGCAGGGCCTCGCCCTCGATTTCGAGGGAGAGCGTCAGGTCGAAATGGCTGGGGCGCAGGGCGACGAGCAACGCCCGCCAGGCCGCCGGGGCCGGCCTGTCCGGGTCGTGGCGCAACTGCACGAGCAGCGCACGAAACGCGTCATCGAGCCCCACGTCGGCCTGGCGATAGAGCGCTTCGCCCGTGAGGGCGACGGGGCGAACGGCGGCTTGGACCGTGTCGAGAGACGTCATGACAAGCCCCAGGGCAAGCAGTGCGCACCCGAGTCCGCGGCGGCGGCCGGGAGCGTCGAGAAGGGCGGCCGGGAGCCGCACGGGCAGAGCGGCCGCCGAATGTACCCGCTCAGGGAGCATCGGGGGACTCGTTCGGGGGTGCCGGCTCGCCCGGAGGTGGCGCGCCCGGGGGGGCGTCGGCCGGCACGACATCGGCCGGGGGCGGCCCGGCAAGAGCCTGCTGGGCTTGCTCGCGCACGGTTGCGTCGGCGTCGCCGGAGGCCGTCTGCTGCAGCAGCGCGCGGGCCTCGGCCCCGGGCACGTTCGTGAGTTCCTGGACGGCGAGCAGGCGCGAGGCCACTTCCTCGTCGGCGAGCAACCGGCGCAACACGCGCAGCCGGGTCTCGGGGTCGAGGCGGCCCAGTTCGCGCCGCGCCTCGAGTTTCTCGCGGAAGTTGGCGCTGCGCAGCTGCGCCACGATTTCGGCCGACGTGAGCGGCCGGTCGAAGGGGCGCTGCTTCTTCTCGGTGACGGACAGATCGCAGGCCGCGCCCCATCCGACGGCGAACAAGCAGACCCCCCACACCGCGCGCCGGATTCGCAGCTTCATGGCGCGGCTCCTGTGGCCGGCGCCGCCGGGGCCGGGGCCGGGGCCGGGGCCGCAGCGTCGGGCGCCGCGGGCGCCGGGGCCGGGGCGGCCGCAGCGTCGGGAGTCGCAGGCGCCGGGGCCGGGGCCGCAGCGTCGGGAGTCGCAGGCGCCGGCGGCTGGAGTGCTTCGGCCGCGAGCCCCCGAATACTCTCGTCCGCATCGGACTTGGCGGCTTCGGCGAGGAGTGCCCGCGCCTCGGGCGAATCGGTGGCCGCGAGCACCGTGACGGCCAGCGTGCGGGTGGGGGCGTCGGGGTCGGCGAGCAGCACCTTGCAGACGGCCACGCGGTCGGCGACTGTCAGCTTGTCGATCTGCCGGCGCGCCTCGAGTTTTTCGCGGAAGTTGGGACTCCGCAGTTTCTCTTTGATGGCATCGATGGGGAGTTCGACGCGCTCGATCGGCTTCGTGAGGGCGTCGGCCTCGGCCTTGCCGCGATAGTACAGGATGAGGAACACGCCCCCCGCGATGGCCGCGAGACAGAAAACGACGACCAATCCGATGAGGATGTTGCGTTTGGTGCGCGTCATGCTTTTACTCCAGCCCCTTCAACAGGGCCCGCGCCTGAACCTGTTCTTCGCGCTGCTCGGGCTCGCGCCCCTTCTGGAGCGGGGTGTCGAGCACGGCCTGCAAGGCGCGCCGCGCCTCGTCTTTTCGCCCGGCCTGGGTCAGCGTCTCGGCAAGGAAGAGGTGGTTCATGCTGCACTGGGGATGGGCGGCGACGGCCTTCTGGCAGTGCGCGAGCGACTTCTCGATGGAGCCGCCTTTGAAGGCCGGTAGTTTCATGTAGAGCCGACAGAGCACCCGATCGGCGCCTCCGTCTTCGAGATTCGGTTGCAGTTTCAGCGAGGTTTCCATGGCCTTCTGCAGATGCGGCACGAGATGCAGGCTCTGCATGATGCCCCGCGCTTCGCCGTACTTGCCATACGACACGCCGAGCCAGAAGTGGGCGGCGGCGCTCTTGGCATGGGCGTCGACGGCCAACTTGCCGTATTCAATGCCCTCTTCGAAGAGTTTCGCCGCGGCGTCGGCGTTGGGCGCGTGCGTGCCGAGCCAGTAGTAGGCGCGCGCGACGCGCCAGTACGCTTCGGCGTTCGCGGGGTCGAGGCCGAGCGCCTGCTGATACGCCGCGATGGCTTTTTCGGCCTGGCCCGCCTGCGCCCGCGCCGCGTACAGGCGGTCGCCCTCGTTCAGGAACTGCGCCGGAGTCGCCGCCGCGGCCCCGACCGAGACGAGGAGCCCGCTCATGAAGGCTGCGCATGCCCACGTACTCGGCCTCTGCCTTCGGATAGCGCGTACGTCCACGTCGCCCCCCTTGGTGTTGTCGGAACGCAATCCCGGTCCCGATACGAAAATCAAGCATAGCGCCGCCTGCCCCCCCTGTCGATGCCCCGCCGTGGCGCTGGACGGCCGACGGTTTGCAGCCGGTCGGCGCGTCGGCATAATGGCCTCCGGCGACGGAACCCCGGAGGGAGGAGCTCGTGCAGACCCTGTTTCATCCGCGCAGCGTCTTGGTCGTCGGCGTCTCGGCCCGGCCGGGCAATCTCGCGCATGCCATCGTGCGCAACCTCATCGAATTCCACTACGACGGCGAGGTGCATCTGTTCGGCAAGCGCGCCGAATGCCTCTACGGCCATCGCATCCTCACCGAGTGGGCCGACGTGCCCGACGGCATCGATCTGGCGGTCATCCTCACGCCCGCTGCCACGGTGCCCGACGTGCTCGATGCCTGTGGCCGCAAGGGCATCCGCTGGGCCGTCGTGGAATCGGGCGGGTTTGGTGAGTTCCGCGCCGAGCGCCGCACGCTCGAAACCGCGCTCCTCGACACGGCCCGGCGCCACGGCATGCGCGTCGTCGGGCCGAACGGGCTCGGCATCGTGCAGTTCCACCGCGGCCTGGCCGTGCCGTTCATGCCGCTGCGCAAGCGCATGCGCCCCGGCGGCGTAGCGCTGCTCGCCCAGAGTGGCGGGGTCGGCGTCTACTACATGAATTCCTTTGCGGCCGCCAACTTGGGGCTGCACACGTTCGTGAGCCTCGGCAACAAGCTCGACCTCAACGAGTGCGACTACCTCGAATACCTGCGCACGCAGGGGGTCGACCTCGTGTGCCTCTACGTCGAGGACATCAAGCAGGGGCGGCGCTTCTTCGAGGTCACGCGCGACTACCCCTGCCCGGTGCTCGTGCAGAAAGCAGCGGTCAACCAAGCCGGCGCCAAGGCCGCCGCGTCACACACGGCGTCGCTTGCCGTCGACGACGCAGTCGTCGAGGCCACGCTGCGCCAAAACGGCCTCATCCGCGTGCACGACATGTACACCATGCTGAACGCGGCAAAAGCCCTCACGCTGCCGCCCATGCGCGGAAATCGCCTGATGATCGTGTCGCGCTCGGGCGGCCACGCGGTCATCGCAGCCGATTTCTCGCAGAGCGCCGGGCTCGAACTGCCCCAGCCCGATGAGACGGCGCGTGAGCGCATCCGCGCGAGTTTCCGGGCCCAGGTCATCGACCCGCGCAACCCCTTGGATCTGGGCGACCTCTTCGATTTCGACGTGTACGTCCGCATCCTCGAAGACGCCCTGGGGAGCCCCGACGTCGACGGCGTCGTGTTCATCCACGTCTACGAACCACTCCACGAGCGCGCGGCCTCGCGCCGGCTCGTCGCCGAAGCGCAGCGCGTCGTCAAGCAGTGCGGCAAGCCGGTCTACCTGTGTCTGCTGTCCGACGAGTCCGAACTGGCCGAAGTGCGCCGCACCGAAACGTTCCCCATCTTCGACAGCCCGGAAAGCGCGCTGCGGGCGGTCGCCGTCTCGCGCGACCACTGGCGCCGACGCTCGCAGCCTGGCCTGTCCGCGGCCGATTTGCCGGCGCCGGCCGACCCGGCCACCGTGGCCGGCATCCTCGCCGCGGCGCAGGCAGCCGGGCAGCGGCTGCTCACGGCCGATGCGCTCGCGCTGTTGCAGGCCGCCGGACTGCCGGTGGCCCCCTTCCGGGTGGCGCGCAGCGCCGCCGACGTCGCCCGCTCCGCGGCCGAGGTGGGCTATCCCTTGGCCATGAAGGTGCTCTCGCCGGCTCTCCCGCACAAGAGCGACGTGGGCGGCGTCGTGCTGCACATCGCCGGCCCCGAAGCCGCGACGCAAACGTTTGCGGGGCTCGCCAGCGTGCTCGCCGCGGCGGCTCCCCAGGCCCCCTTTGAGGGCGTCCTGATGCAACAGATGGTGCGTGGCGCACGCGAGGTGTTCGTCGGAGCGCGACGCGACCCGCACTTCGGCCCGCTCGTGCTCGTAGGTCTTGGGGGCGTGCTCGTCGAGGTGTTCCGGGACATCGCGATGCGACTCGTCCCGTTCACCGAACGCGACCTGACCGACATGTTGGACGAAGTGGTCAGTTTCAAAGCGTTTCGCGAAGTGCGCGGTCGCCCCGCGGCCGACCTGGACTTCCTGCGGCACTGCGTGCGCGTTGTGGCCCGGCTGCTCGTCGACAACCCGAGCATCGCCGAGATCGACGTCAACCCGCTCAAACTCTACGACGTCGGGCAGGGCGCCAGCATCGTCGATGCGCGCGTGTTGCTCCACATCCCGACGGAGGGGTAGCGGCCCATGCAGGCCCTCCCCCCGCCGTGCGGCGGCCCGTCCTGGCCTGCCGCGAGGAGGCGCGCGGTGCCCTACACCCGTCTGCTGCTCATCGCCCTGCTCGGACTGGTCGTCGGCACTGCGGGCTGTACCGGTTCTGCGGACGCCGCGGCGGAAGTCGTCGAAGATGCCGCGACTTGCGACGGGGCGACGGCCTGTGCACCCGACGCCGTCCCGCCCGACCAGCGGTCCGGCGACGCCGCGCCGCCCGCCGACACCCGCGACGCCCGCGACTCCGCCCGCCACCCCGACGGTGCGTCGCCCGCCGAGACGTTCGACGGGTGCTGCGCGCGGCCCGACACGCCGCAGGGCGACACCGAGGTGCACGACCTCACCGCCGACGCCCCGGCAGGCGACGCCGCACCCTCGGGTCCCTGCCGCAGCGACGCGGACTGCCTGGGCCGCGTGGCGCCGCTCGGTGCCTGCGGCTACGCCGCCTGCGACCGGCCGAGCGGCCGCTGCGTCGAGCGCCCGCTGCCCGATGGCAGTCCCTGCGACGACGCCGATCGCTGCACGCACGCCGACGTGTGCCGTGCCGGCCGGTGCGGCGGCCGACCCCTGCCCTGCGACGACGGCAACCCCTGCACCACGAGCCTCTGCAGCCCGGCGGGCGGCTGCACGCACGCCCCGAACGACGCGACCTGCGACGACGGCAACGCCTGCACGAGCGCCGATCGCTGTCACGCGGGCGGCTGCCACGGCACGCCCGGCCCGGACTGCGCCTGCGCGGACGACGCCGACTGCGCACCGTTCGACGACGGCAGCCTGTGCACGGGGCTCGTGCGCTGCATCGGCGGCACGTGCACCATCGAGGACGGCGCGGCGGTGCGCTGCGACCCCCTCGCCGCCGGCCCCTGCGAAACGGCGCGGTGCGACCCCGGTACGGGCACGTGCGCGATGGTCCGCGCGGTCGACGGCACCCCCTGCGACGACGGCGACGCCTGCACCCAGGCCGATTTCTGCCAGGCTGGGGCCTGCGTGGGCAGCGCACCACGTGACTGTGCCGAGTTGGCCGTGTCTGCCTGCGAGGAGGCCCGCTGCCTGCCCGCCGTCGGCTGCGTCGTCACCTCCCGCGTCGGCCGCTGCGCCGACGGCGACAACTGCACGGCCGGCGACCAGTGCCAGGACGGGCGCTGCGGTCCAGGCTCCACGAACCGCTGCAATGAGACCGCCTGTCTGCCCGCGCGCACGCTGACTTGCAACCGTCAGGAGACCTGGTCGTTTGCCGATGCCGGCGAGGCGGCCACGCAACTCGTCGAGCAGTACGCCTGCCGGCCCGACCTGAGCCTGCCTGGCGCAGAAGTGGCCTACTCGTTCGTCGCGCCCTACGACGGAGATGCCGACGTCACGCTCAGCGAGGCGCCGCCCGGAACGCGGCTCTTCGTGTTGGCCGCCACGGGCGGCGGCTGCGACCCGCGGGCCTGTCGGGCGTTCGCCGACCCGACGGCCGGCTTCACCCTGACGGCCGGCCAGACGCACTACGTGGTCGTCGACGGGCCGCCGGCCGACGCCGGGGCAGCCGCTTTCAGCCTCGACTTGCGATGTCGCCCCGCGCGCGAGCACGACTGCGGCGACGCGCGCGACGACGACGCGAACGGTCTCACCGACTGCGCCGACCCGGCGTGTGCCTGCCCACCGGTGCGCTGCCGGCCGAGCGTGTCCATGGGCTGCGGCGCGGCCGT
Organism: uncultured Myxococcales bacterium; assembly: GCA_964422715.1. Lineage (GTDB taxonomy): Bacteria > Myxococcota_A > UBA9042 > PWKZ01 > CAYRCM01 > CAYRCM01. Next base: position 28,621 of record CAYRCM010000030.1, read on the forward strand.
GTGGGGCGCCACCTGGACGCTCGGCGCCACCCACGACATCGCCGAGTACGGCCCCGCCTGCGCCGGCGCGCCGCTGCCCGGCGGCGAGTTCGCCGCACGCTTCACGGCGCCGGTCGCGGGCCGCTACGAGGCGCGCGTGCACGACGCAACGGCGGCCGTCGAACTGCTCGCCGTTCCGCTGGCCGACGACGCCTGTGTGCCCACGGCCTGCTTCGCCCGGGGGCTCGGCCGCGTGGCGTTCGATGCCGCGGCGGGGGCAGACTATGCGCTGGTCGTGGAACGGGCCGACGGGGGCGATGCCCAGTTCGCGCTGACGGTCGCGTGTCCGGCCGGGGTCGAGGCACCGTGCAACGATGCCCGCGACAACGACGGCGACGGGGCAAGCGACTGCGCCGATGCCGACTGCGGGACCGATCCGGCCTGCCCCGCCGCTGGCTGCCGCCCTGTCGCCGTGCTCGGCTGCGGCGACGTCTTTGCCGCCGACACCGCTGGCCCGCTCGGACAGTCGACGCTTGCAGCCTACGCGTGCAGTTTCTTTGCCTACGCCGGCCCCGAGGTCAGCGTCGACCTGCAAGTGCCCGACGGGGCCGCGCTGCACGCGGCGCTCACGGCTGCGCCGCCCGACGTCGACCTGTTCCTGCTCGCAAGCGCCGACGAGAGCTGTCTCGCGGAACAGTGCGTGGCTCAGGGCGACACGACGCTCGACACCCGGGTCGTGGCCGGATACCGGTATCGGCTGGTCGTCGACGGATACGCCGGGGCCGCCGGTCCGTTCGTGCTCCGTGTCGACTGCATGTTCGAGAACGAGGTGCAGTGCGTCGATGGGCGCGACGACGACGACGACGGCCTGACTGACTGTCGCGACCCCGACTGCGCCGGCCTGCCCCCCTGCCCCCGCTGCCCGACCGAAGTGGCCCCGCTGCAATGCGGCGACGAGGTCGCCGGCAGCACCGAGGGATCGGTCGCGGGTTTGACCGACCGCTACGGCTGCAGCGCGCACGACTACCCGGGCCCCGAGCGCCGCTACCGTTTCGTGCCGCCCCACGGCGTCGACGCCGAAATCGAGTTGCTGGCCCTGAGCGGTGCCCCCGACGTGCTCGTCACGGAGGGAACGGCCACCAGCTGCAATCCGGCTGCCTGCATCGCCCACGGCCCGGGATACGTGCGCTTCGATGCCGAAAGCGGGGTCGCGTATGACCTGTTCGTCGACGGCTACGATGGCGGCCCGACGGCCTACGTGCTGCGCCTGAACTGCACCTACTGAACGGCCCGCGCGTGGCTGCAACGGACATTGCGGCCCGCACCGTGCCAGACGCCGGAGGGCGCCGCTGCAAGGCGCCCGGTCGCCGGGCTGCGGCGGGCGCGGCGAGGACCGCCCAAATCGCCGAACCCGCAGAATCTTCTATCAAAACGGGCTGAGTGCGGCGAGCTCGGTCACGAACACGCCGAGGGCCGGCCAGGCGGTGCGGAGATAGTAGAAGGCCAGTCCGATGAAGCAGAGGCCGAAGAAGAGTTCGATGCGCAGGCCCCACTTGCCCGAACGGCGCAGGCGCTCGAACAAGGCGGTCGACGTGCCCAGCGCGATGAACAGCAGGCCCATGCCGAAGGCCAAGGTGGCCATGAGGCCAAAGCCGAGCAGGCCGTCGCCCGTGCGCGCGATGTAGGCCAAGATGCCGAGCACCATGGGCCCCGCGCAGGGCGCGGCCAGCAGCCCGGCGAGCAGCCCCATGACGAAGGCCGACAGGTAGCCCTGCCCGCCCCTGCCCGAAAGGCGCGTCTTGAGCCCGCTCGGCAGGTCGACGGTGAAGAGTTCGAGGTAGCTCAGCCCCATCGCGCCGAAGAGCAGCGCCAGGCCCACGATCACCCAAGTGTTTTCGAAGATGGCCCCGATAGCCCCGCCCGTGAGCCCGGCCACGACGCCGAGCGTCGCATAGGTGAGCACGAGGCCGCCGACGTAGACGAGCGCGAGCAGCAAGCGGGTGCGCAGCCGGGGGGCACGCCGGGCACCGATGATGGTGACGGTGATCATATAGAGCGGCGCCACGCAGGGCGTGAAACTGAGCCCGATGCCCGCCACGAGGACCAGCAGCAGGGTGAGGAGCAGGCCCTTGCTGTGGAGCCACTCGGCAATGGGTCGGCGACCCTCCGGAGCCACGGAACCGTCGAGAACCTTGAGAAATTCTTTGGCATTCAGGAACTCGCGCACCACCGTGCGGGCGCGGCTCGGCTCGGCCACGCCGCCCCGGGCCCGCGCGCGGGCCTGGAGTTCCTGTTCGAGGGCCGCTGCACTGTCGTACACGGCGACGAAGGGGATGTTTCCGCCCTCGGTCAGCAGCCCGCACGGAGCCCGCGGGTCGTCGGGATCTTCGGCCTGCAGGTCGAGCTTGGCCTTGACGTAGCCCTGGAGCCGCCGGGCCACCGCCGGGTCGGTGAGGGTCTCGTCGTACAGTTTGAGGCACGGCTTGCACCACGTGGCCCAGCAATCGACGATGAGCGGAGCGCGCTCGGTGCGCGCCTTGTCCAGGGCCGGCGGCAGATCGGTGAGCCAATCGCTGTGTCCGAGCGGCTCGCTCGTGGCCGCGATGGCGAGCCAGGCCCCGAACGCCGCGAGGACGGCTCCGGCCACGCGGCGCAAGCGCGCCCCGAGCGGCGGGCGCCCTTCGTCGTGGCTGCGGAAGACGGCTCCGCCGACGAGCCCGCCCGCGACGAGCAAGAGCCCGACCAGTGCGACGAACCAGCGGGCACCGGCCGTTCCGGCGTCGGGATCGGAGGCGGCGCTGCCCAAGACGCTGGCGGCCCCGAGAAACAACGGGACTCCGAAATGCAACATGCGGCCTCAGAGGTTTGTGCGGCGACTGCTGGCCGCGGCGCCCCGGGGAGGGCGCAAGGGGTGGCGCCTCCGTTGGCGCAGACGAGAAGACCGAACCCGTGGGCGCGCAAGAAGACGGAAGTGCGGCTATTCCTCGTCGTTTTCCTGCGGGATGGCCGGGATTGCCGGCAGCACCGGCTGCCATGGGGACGGGTCGCCGTGCCCCACGCGTTGGCCGAAGTCGGGGGCCTGCGCGCGCTCGGGCAGTTCGGCGACAGGCGCCTGCACCTGCGGCACGGGCGCGGCTCCGGAGAACTCTCGGCCCTCGACCGAGGGGGCGGGCTGGAGCACGAACTCGCCCTCGTCGTACGCGAAGTCGAGTGCCTGAAGGCTCTCTTCGGCCGACTCGCCCTCATCGAGACCGTAGTCGACTGCGCAGCCGGCAAAACCGACAGTCCAAGCAAGACACGCAACCAGACACAGGAGGGTTTTCATGGCTGGTCCCCTCGTCCCGGGAGTTGGATCCCGTATTCTTTGATCTTCTGCGACAACCGCGGGCGCTTCATGTCGAGCAGTTTGGCGGCCTGTGTGATGTTGCCGCCCGCCTGGTCGATGGCCCACGTGATGTAGCGGACTTCCATTTCGCGCTTGGCCTCGGCTAGCGAGAAGCCGGGCCCGGCCGCCGCGGGCGTGCCGCGTTCGGCGCCGGACGCGGCCGGCTCGGGCAAACTGACGTCGCGCAGCGCCGGATGTTGCCGCAAGTCGGCGACGCCAATGGTGTCGCCATCGGCGAGGAAGTAGGCGCTGCGCAGGACGTTGTCGAGCTCACGCACGTTGCCCGGCCAAGGTGCCGCGCGCAGGAGCGCGATGGCCTGCGGCTCGATGCCCACGGCGCGCCCGCCATCGGCCTCGAGTTGGCGCAGGCAGTGAGCGACGAGTTCGGGCACGTCTTCGGCCCGGTTGCGCAGGGCCGGGATCTCGATGGTCAGGCCGCGGATGCGGAAATAGAGATCGGAACGGAACGTGCCCGCCTCGACCATCTGTTCGAGATTGCGGTTGGTCGCGAAGATGAGCCGCACGTCGACCCGCACCGGGTCGATGCCGCCGACACGCTGGAACTCGCGTTCCTGCAGCACCCGCAGCAGGCTGACCTGCATCTTGGGAGTGATATCGCCGATCTCATCGAGAAACAGCGTGCCCCCGTGGGCCTGTTCGAACTTGCCAGCTTTGCGCTGGTCGGCGCCCGTGAAGGCCCCGCGTTCGTGGCCGAAGAGTTCGGTTTCGAGCAGCGTCTCGGTGAGCGCGGCCGCATTGACCTTGATGTAGGGCCGTTCGGCACGTTCGCTCAGCCGACAGATGGCCTTGGCGACGAGTTCCTTGCCCGTGCCGCTCTCGCCGAGCAACAACACCGGGGCATCGCAGGGCGCGATGCGGTCGACGAGTTTGAGCACCTGGATGAGCGCGCGCGAATGCCCGACGATGCCCGGGAACCGGGCGCGCCAGCGGGCGAGGAGCGAGTCGTCGGACTCGCCGGGCGCTGCCTTGGGCGTGGGGGGCGGCGCCACCGGCGGCGGAGTCGGCCTCGCGGGGGCGTTGCCCGCATCGAGGACCCGCCTCACGACGCGCCGTTCGAGGAACCGCTCGCGCCAGGGGTCGCCAAACGACTCGGCCGTAACCCGGATGACGTCGCGGGCTTCGGCGAGGCTGCGCGCCGCAAGGGCCGAGTCGCCCACCCGTTCGGCCCAGACGGCGCGGAGCCGCAGGGCTTCGGCCACGCCGACGCGCTGGCGGTGTTCTTCGAGCACGGGCAACGCCTCGTCGAGCGCGTCGACCATGGCATCGAGGTCGTCTTCGGCATCGGCCAGCCGGGCTTCGACGAGGCGCCCAAGCGCCTGGTCCTCGGACAGACGGTCCGAGGCGAGGCGGCGCAGGCGCCGCAGGTATCCGCGGCAGGACTCGATGTCGCCTCGCCCCTCGGCGGCGAGCGCCAGGGCCAGCAGTGCGCCCGCGGTGTCGACGGGGTTGTCGTCGAGTTCGAAACGTTGCAGGGCTTCGAGCAGCAGGGGTTCGGCTTCGCCGAAACGGCCCTCTTCGATGGCCAACTCACCGGACTTGAGCCGGTGGAAGGCGCTGTCGTGGGCGAGTTGCTCGGCGTCGTCGAGATTCTGCGCCCGCCGCAGCAGGCGCCGCGCGGCCCGCACGTCGCCCGCGGTGAGGTACAGGTCGGCCAGGTTGCCGAGCGCCTTGGCCAGTTCGCCACGCCGCCCAAGGGTTTCGAAGGCCTCGGCGGCCCGCCGCAGGAACTGCAGCGCCAGGGCGTAGCGTCCGAGATGCTCGTAGGCGCCGCCCAGATTGAGCAAGGCCTGCGCGGCCCCGTACAGTTCGTGGTGCGATTCGCAGGCCGTGGCCACCGAATCGAGCAGGCGGCGCGCCTCCTCGTAGCGGCCGCGGCGCAACGCGATGAGCCCGAGGTTGTGGTCGGCGCGGGCGACATCGAGCCCGAGACCGCGGCCCTCGGCTTCGTCGCGCACGGCCCGGAAACGGGCTTCGGCGTCGTCGAATGCACCCCGCCGGAAGGCCACCTTGCCGAGCAGATTGGCGGCGCCGAGGCGCACTTCGAAGTCGAGGCGCGAGCCCCCGGCCAGCGCGGCGCTCGCGTGCTGCTCGGCCTCCCCGACCTCGCCCGCGAGCCAGCGCGATTCGGCGAGGGCGAGGGACAGCGTGCCGGCGAGCCGCAGGTTGCCAACGGCCTCGGCGCGGCATCGGGCGTCGTGGAGGTCGTCGAGGGCGGCGCCGGGGTGCTGGCGGCTGCGCAGGATGGCGATGCGCGCCTCATGGAGCAAGGCGCGATGCGGGTCGTTGCGCAACAACCGTTCGGCGCTGCGCCGGGCGTCGTCGTAGAGGCCCAGCCGTTCCTGGAGTTCGCTGAGCAGTTCGAGGGCCTCGTGCGGTGGCTCGTTTTGCGGCCAGGCCGCAAGGGCGGTCGTCAGGACCTGCAAGCCCCGCTGCGGGCTGAGTTGGTCGAAGAAGAGCCGCGCCGCCTGCAGGGCCGGCGACATCGCTTCGACCCCCGCCCCCGCCCCGACGAGATGCCGCACGGTCTCTTCGAGGAGCGCCGGCTCGGGCCCGGCTTCGGCGTCGAGGGCCACGACTTCGGCGGCATGGCGGTGGGCCGTGGCGATTTCTTCGGGGCTGAGGCGCGCTTCGAGCCAGCGGGCGTCGAAGAGGCGCCCGAGGGCATACCGCTCGGCGTTGCGCTTGACGGCGCGGAGCTTTTCGAGGGAGCGCAGCGCTCGCGTGACGTCGAGTTGCGTGAGGCCGGCCACCTCGGCGACCCGCGCCCGGTCGGCGGGGCTGCTGAGCACGAGCAGCGCCGCCAGCACTTGCCGTTCGGCGGGGCCGAGGTCGGACCAGCGCTGTTCGAGGAGCCCGTCGAGGTCGTCGGGCAGTGCCGCGAGCAACCGCTCGACGGCGCACGGCTGACCCCCCGTGAGGGCCACGAGCCGTTCGAGGAGGTCGTCGCGCCGCAGGAAGCGCGCCATGCCTTCGGAATCGAGCCCCCCGAGCGGGAGTGCGTCGAGCGCGGGATGCCCGAACACGTTCGGCAGATCGGCCGCGGCCGCCGCGGCGGCGTCGGGGGCCGGCGCCCGTTCGGCGGACAACAGCAGCAGGCCGCGGAACCGCACGCTGCCTGGGGTGGCCAGAATGGACGCGTTGTGCAAGTCGTCGAGCAGGAACCGCACGAAATCGAGCGTGTCGGGGTCGCAGCGGTGCACGTCGCGCAGCACGACGAGGGTGTGGCGGTGGTTCGCCGCATCCCACAGCAGCCGACGCACCGACTCAAACAACCCCAGCCGCTCTTCTCGCGCGGAAAGCGACGAAAGCAGATGCGTTTCGCCGCGCTCAAACGGGGGCGAATCGAGCCGCGAGAGCAACCCGAGCAGACGCTGGCCGGCGGGCAGGCTGGGCTGTTGGACGGCCAGAGACCGGAGGAGCGCGCGAACGGGGGCGAGGGCCCCGAAGTCGCCTGCAACGGTGCCCCCGGCCTGGAGGACCAGGGTGCCCTGTTCTTCGGCGTGAGCGACGAAGACGTCGAGCAGCGGATTGGCGCAAGCGCCGGGCGTGGCCTCGACGAGCAGGGCGCGGCGACTGAAGTTGGCTCTCTGCAGACGGGCGTGGAACTGCCCGAGGCGCTGCAGTTCCGCTTCTCGACCGTGGTAGATGGGGCTGGATGGACGGTCCACGCCGGAGCCTCCTGTGCTCTGTAGCGGGAGTGTACGGGTTCTTGACACGGGGTGTCAAACGACTCGGCGCGCCTGTCGCCGGAAAACCGTGGGATACCCTGGCATTGGCAAACGAGGCCGGCGCGCGGCGGTGCGGCCGGCTACGCGGCACCCGCCATTCAGCGGAGGCGGAGCGGCTCGCGCTGGATCTTCTCCTGGAGTCGCATGAGCCCGTCGAGAACCGCCTCGGGGCGCGGGGGACAGCCCGGGATGTAGACGTCGACGGGGACGACGTGATCGATGCCCGGCACCGTCGCGTAGTTGTCGTAGAAGCCGCCGGAAGAGGCGCAGGCGCCGAAGGCGACCACCCATTTGGGCTCGGTCATCTGATCGTAGACGCGCCGCAGAAAGGGCGCGAGTTTGTGGTTGACCGTGCCCACGACAAACAACAGGTCAGACTGGCGCGGCGAAAACCGTGGGATTTCGGCGCCAAATCGCGAAATGTCGTAGTAGGCGCACGACACGGACATGTATTCCATGCCGCAACAGGCGGTGACGAACGGGTATTGGAAAAGCGAGAACTTGCGCGCCCAGTTGATGGCAGCGGCGAGCCGGGTGGTCACCGCGCTCTGGCCGACCAACGTATCGTTCACGCCTATGCCCTCCTGCAGAAGCCGAAAAGCGGGCTGGCCGCACCGTAGCATCGCGCTGCGGAGGTTGGCAAGCGCGGCCGGCGCCGGCAGCGCCCGCGGACCCGGGCGATGGGGTGCGCACGGACGCTCAGGCCGAGGCCGCCTCCTCCTCCTTGCGCAGGTCGTCGAGCATGCCTTGGATGGCGGCGCGCACGCGCTCCATCAGCACAGGCACGTCGGCCGGGGTGAGGCCGGCCGTGGCGATCGGTTGCCCGACCCGCAGACGGATGCGTCCGGGGTTGATGGTGAGCGAGCGGGGCACGAGGACGCGGCCGCTGCCCGCGATGGCGATGGGCACCGCAGGCACCTGCGCCTGGATCGCGAGGTGGAACACCCCCTTTTTGAAGGGCAGCAGGCCGCCGCCGCCGGAGCGCGTGCCCTCGGGGAAGACGAGCACCGAGCGCCCCTCACGGACACGCCGCGCGGCGTCGTCGAGGCTCTGCAACGCGCGATCATGGCGCGAGCGGTCGATAGGGATGTGCCCAGAGCGCCGCAAGTGTCCGCCGAGAAAAGGAATTTTGAACAACGACTGCTTGGCCAGCCAGCGAAACCGCACCGGCAGATGGCCGCCGAGCACCACGATGTCGAGCGGGCCCTCGTGGTTCGAGAACAACAGTTGCGGTGCGTCGGGTGTGATGTGCTCGAATCCGTCGCCGATGACCTCGGCGCCCGCCAGCCGCAGCGACAGGAGGCTCCAGTGGCGCATGCAGGCGTGCTGCAGACGCGCGTCGCGGTCGAAGAACGACGAGCCGAACGACAGGCTGCCCCAGAACGACGTGTTCAGGACGTAGCCGATCCAGTTGGGGAGTCGATTCATGCGGCATCTCCGCAAGTGGGCGCAGATCGGGCCTGCCCCTTTGCATGAAAGAGGGCGGACGCTACCATGCAGCCCATGAGACCGCAATTGCGCATCCACGCGCTCACGCCTCGTTCCACGGCCAACGGCCCCGGGCGACGCACCGTCGTACACGTGCAGGGGTGTAGCCGGGGCTGTCCGGGGTGCTTCAATCCAGCCTCTCACGACCCGGCGGGCGGCACGCCGTGGGACGTTCAGGAACTGGCCGACATTATCCTGGCCGCCCCCCCCGATGGCGTCACCGTGTCGGGAGGCGAGCCCTGCGAGCAGCCGGAAGCCCTCGTGGCCCTGCTCGAGTCGTTGCGTGCCGGGGGCATCGACTCCGTCGTGCTGTTCAGCGGCTTTCGACTGGCGGAGATCGCCACGCAACCTTGGGGCCCGGCCGTGTTGCGGCTCGTCGACGTGCTCATCGACGGCCCTTTCGATGGGCGACGGCCGGCCCACGATGGGCTGCGGGGTTCCGAGAACCAGACGGTGCACCTGCTCAGCCCGCGCCATCGCCGCGACGAACTGACGGCCCGCGAAGTCGAAGTCATCGTGGCCGCGGACGGCTCCGTCACGCTCACGGGGTTTCCCGACGCGGACGTGGAGGCGGCCCTGCGGGCGGTCTCCGCCGATGTCGCCCCCCTCACCGGCGGGGCCCGGCGGCCGGGGTCGATTCCGTGACTTTTCGCGTATGCTGCCCTAGTGTAGCGAAACGGAATCGGCGGCGGCGTGCCCCCGCGGGATGGGCGCTGCCGACAGGGCGCAGTGGCAATGGACGAATAGCGCCCGTTCGAGGAGGAGCAACGCAGCCCGAAGTGACGCGCACCGGAGAGACGGGCACGCCCATTGCGTTGCGCTACGCGAGCATGGGGCCCCTGAGGCTGATGAGGAGCCCATGGCCGAACCCATAAGCGAGGGCCAGTACATCGGCGTGGCGTTGCCCGGCGGGTATCGCACGAACCGGCTCATCGGCAAGGGCACGTTCGCCTGGGTGTACCACGGCTGGTCGCCCCGGGCCGAGCCGATCGCCATCAAGATCCTGCACCGCACTGAAGAACAGGCGCGCAAACGGTTCCAGCGCGAAGTCATCGTCACCCAGGCGCTGCCGGCCAGTCCCCACGTCGTCGGCTACCGCGGCCATGGCGAGACAGCGTTCGGTCAGCCGTTCTTGGCGTTGGAGTTCGTCGACGGCTACACCCTCGCCCAACTGCTCGCCACGGGACGGCGCCTCGACGAGGGCCAAGCCTGCGACCTCATGACGCAACTGTGCGACGCATTCGCCGGGCTGCACAAACTGGGGCTGGCGCATCGCGACATCAAGCCCGAGAACATCATGCTCACGCACGCCGCCGGAACCGTGAAACTCATGGATTTCGGGCTGGTTCGCGATGCGCAGGGGCTGTTGAAACTCTTCGAAGAAAACGACATCTTGGCCGGCCGCAACTTCGCCGACAACATCGACCAGGGCATGGTGGCGGGCACGCCCGAGTACATGGCGCCCGAGCAGATCGAAGACCCCATCCTCAAAGATCCCGAGGCATTCCGAACCGACACGCCGGCCGACGTGTACTCGCTCGGCATCATCTTCTACCAGCTGCTGTCGGGCCGGAAGCCGTTTCCGCTGCGGCTCACCGCGCAGTCCGAACGCGAGTATCGGCGCCAGATCATGACCTACATGAAATGGCGCATGGCCCAGCCCGACGACGCGCTGCGGCCCATCGAAGACATCGCGCCGCCACTCTGGGACGTCGTAGCCAAGGCGCTGCGCCGCGACCCCAAGAAGCGTCAGGGCGATGCCATAGCGCTGCGCGACGACATCGTGCGCTACCGCCAGTACGGGCTCGGCATGCCCGACGACGTCGACGAAAGCGAGACCACGGCGCTCGACGTCGAGCAGGTGCGGGCCCTCGAAAAACTCTACCGATCACAACAGAAGCCGCCCGAAGAGGCCCGTCGCCGGCCCGTCATCGTGATGCCGCGCACCAACCCGCCGGGGCCCCCCGCGGCCCGCGACCTGCGCCCCGCCCCCCCGCCTGAGGGAGTGCCCGAACGGTCGCATACGCCACCGCGGGGTATGGTTTCGGCCTTTCACGCGGCCCCGGCGGCTCCCGCCGCCCCCGCCCAACCGCAGGGCTATCCGCCGGTGCCGGCCGCCGCCGCACGTTCCGAACCGGAATCCTTCGCCGTGCAGCCCCGCGTCGTCGTGGCGCCGCGCCGCCAGGCGGAATCGGCGCCCGAACTCGAAAGCCCGCGCTCCTTCCTCTGGCCCGTCGTCATCATGAGCACGGTGCTGGTCGTGCTTGCCGCCGTGGCGCTGCTCCTGCTGCTCGGCCTGCTGTAGCCGCCGTTGGGCGGCCGCCGGGGCGGGCCTTCCGGCTGTGTGGGTGTGCCGGTTCCTGTGCCGGTTGGACCCGCACAACAAGCCCGTGGCGCGCCGACCGTGAACGCCAAATCTGCGCAAATCTTGCTACAAATGAAGGGCGAAGGCGGGCAATATGGGGCCCGAGTGGGCCCTTCTGACGGCACCAACAAAAAACGGCGCCAGGGGGCGCCGTTGCTGGGGAAACGAGCATTTTCGGGGGGAGGCGGCACCCGGATTCGAACCGGGGGTGGAGGTTTTGCAGACCTC
>CAYRCM010000031.1:0-6390 GCA_964422715.1 uncultured Myxococcales bacterium
CGGCGCCGGCGGGCCCATGGGCGACGAGGGTGAGCAGGGCCTCGGTGCCGCGGGCGGGGCCGGTGGCGCGGGCGGCGCCGGCGGCGCCGGCGGCGGCGGCGGCGGCGGGCCCTCCGTCGGCGTCGTGTGCGCGGCCGGAGCAGCCCCGGTGCTCGTCGACAACGTCATCGTGCCCGGCCTTGGTGGCGCCGGCGGCCCGAGCAGCGGCGGCCCGGCTGGCCAGACCGGCACGGCCGCCGAGACCTGGGGCTGTCCGTAGCCCCGCGCCCCCTGCCTGCCGGACCCACCCGACCACCCCGCCGCACCGCAACGCGGAGGATCGCCTATGAAGCCCTTGGGGGTGCTCTTCCTGGGTGTCTTGCTGGCGCTCGGTGGGTGCGGCAGCGACCCGACGCCGTCTGCCCCGGATGCGCAACCGCCCGATGCGCTCCGCCCCGCCGACTTCAGCCGCACCGGCGACACGGCCGACGCGGCAGACACGGGCACGCTGCCCGACACGCCCGGCGCGGCCGACGCACGTCCCGACCTCGCCGAGACCGCTGGGCCACCCCGGCCCGACGCCCGCGACGCGGCTGCCCCGCCCGACGTCGCCAGCCCCGGCATCGAGGTCGTCACCGAGGCCGACGCGATCGCGCTCGCAAATGGCGTCCTGCGCCTGCGCTACGATCTCGCGCGCGGCCTTTTCGGCGTCACGGGTGGCGACGGCCGCGAGCGGCTTGCCGATGCCGAGGCCCGCGTCCAGTACACGGCCGGCGGACGCCGCTTCACGGTCGGCACGTCGGCGGCCACCGCCCACACCTTCACGCTCGCGGCGCTCTCCGACCGGCTCGGCGGCGGTGAGACCCTGGTCGTGCTGAGCACCGTCGGCCGCGATGGCCTCGCCGCAATCGAGACGCGGCTCGACGTGCGCCCCGGCGTGAGTTACCTCACCGTCGCGTGCACGGCCCACTTCGCCCCCGACGCCCCGGCCGACGCGCGTGTGCTTCGGCTTTCGCCGCTCGTCGCCGACGGCAGCAACGCCGGCGCGCTCTACGTCGGGCGCGATCCGGCGACCCACCGGGTGCTCGACAACGGCACCGATTTGTACTTCGACTTCGAAGCGCAGGTGCGGCTGCTCGGGCGTTCGTCATCGGTCCTCTTCCCGCCGGGCATCGCCGCGAACTGGACGGCGGCCGTCTTCGATCCCGCGTCGCAACGCAGCGTCGTCGCGGGCTTCTTGTCGGCCGAGCGCGGCGTCGGGCTCATCGGTCTGCACTACTCGGCCAGCAACGCGCGCCACGCCGCCACGGGCGAAGCCGGGCTCACGCGTTTCGAGGGTTTCGTCCACTACGAGGGCGGCCGCGCGCCTCTGCCGGGCGACGCCGGGCCGAGCCTCGCCTCCGAGACGTTCTACGTCGACTTCGCGCCGCCCGACGTTTTCACTGGGCTCGAAGCCTTCGCCAGCCGCTACGCGCAACGCCTCCCGAAGCCGGTGCACAGCGACGTGCCGAGCGGCTGGAACTCCTGGGGCGGCGGCGGCGGCAGCGGCGGCTACGGCACCGACATCGACGAGGCGCGGCTGCTCGCCAACCTCGAAGCCGCCGCCCGCGATTTCGCGCCGTGGGGCATGCGCTCGTTCTACGTCGACGCGGGCTGGCAGATCGTCGAGGGCGATTGGGAGCCCAACCCCGACCGGTTCCCAAGCCACGCCGGCCGGAATGGCATGGCCTGGCTCGCCGAACAGATCCGCGCCGCGGGCCTCACCCCCGGCCTCTGGATCGCGCCCTTCAGCGTGCACGCCACGAGCGAACTCGCGGCCACGCACCCCGAATGGCTCGCCACGCTCGGGCCCTTCGGCGTGGCCGTGCCGGCCGACATGCGCGTGCTCGACCTGACGCGGCCCGACGTGCTCGACTGGCTCGCGGCGCTCTTCCGGCGCATCACGGCCGAGTGGGGCTACCGCTTCATCAAACTCGACTTCAGCTACTACGCGCTCTTCGCGACGGAGCTCGGCGACCCGAACGTGACGCCGAGCGAGGCCTACCACCATGCGCTCGACGTCATCCGCGAGGCCATCGGGCCCGACGTGTTTCTCCTGACCATCTCGGCCACGGGCCTGTGCCTGGATGTCGCCGACGGCGGGCGCATCACCCTCGACAACATGCCGCGCTGGGGCGACCCCCAAAAAACCGGCGACCAGGGCATCAAGGTCACCTACCGCACGGTGGCGCGCCGCTACTACCTGAACCACCACGTCTGGCTGAACCACCCCGACCTGCTCTTCTTTCGCGACGTGCAGGGCCTCACCGAGAACGAGGCGCGGGCCTGGACGTCGGCCGTGGCACTCACGGGGGGCATCGTCAAACTTGGCGAAAGCTATCTCGATCTCGCCGCCCACCCCGAGTGGCGGGCCCAGATCTACCCGCTGCTGCCGGTCTATCCGCACTCGGGCCGCCCGCTCGACCTCTTCCTGCGCGAGTACCCCGAGCGTTGGGTGCTGCCCGTGACCCGCGCCGATGCGTCGTACGCCGTGCTGGGGCTCTTCAACTGGGGCCTCAATCGCGACATCGGGGCGGCCGATTTCGACCCCGAGCGCGAGCTGGCGCTCACGGCCACGCGGGCCGAGCTCGGCTTGCCGGACAGCGGCCGGCTGCTCGTCCTCGATGCCTGGGACCGCGAATGGCGCTTCGTGGACGGCGAGCTGCCGCCCGTGCTGCTCGCCCCGCGCACGGCGCGCGTCTTCGTCGTGCGGCCCGAGCCGGCGCGGCCCGCCGTCGTCTTCACGACCCGGCATCTGCTCGGCGGCGCGGTCGAGGTGCTGGCCGAAGACTTCGACGCAGCCGCCGGCGTGCTGCACGTGCGGCTGGCCACCGTGCCGGGGGTCCCGCTCACGGTGTTCGTGGCGCTCGGCGGCCGCGACCTCGTCGCCGCCGCGGCCGAGCCCGCGACGGCGCCCCCTGCGACCGAGACGCGCGATGAACTCGCGCTCGTCACCTTCACGCCCGCGGCCGCCGAGGCCGAACTCACGTTGAATTTCTGAGCGGTTGGAGCGCCACGGCGGGCGCTGCGCGGCGGGGGGCGGCCGTACGGCCTGACGGTTCGCAGCGGTGCGCGCGCCTGGGGTGCGACTCCTCGGTCGCGATTGGCCTGAGGCGAGCCCGCGACCCCATGGCGTTGGCGGGGACAGCGGCCGGCGCGCCGCCTGACGGCGGCCGGAGGTGGGGGGTGTGGCAACGCGGGGGGTTGACCGGGCGCCGCTGCACGCCCGATAGTACCGCCCCCGTGCGGAGACGTGCCTGAGACTTCTCTCGACCGCTCGCCTCCAACTCAACTCCGCCACGAAGGAGAAGTGGACATGGAAATCGTACCGTTGCACGAAGCCAACGTCGAACAGGCGCTGGATGTCGCCGCCGAAGCGTTTTTCGTCGGCTACCCCCAGCTGTTTGCGACCAAGGAGAACACCCGAAGGGCGTTCGCGCCGCTCGTTCGCGGCATGGTCAAATCGGGGCTGTCCTTCGCCGCGGTCGAAGAGGGGCGCATCGTCGCCGCCATCGTCGCCGACACCGGGTTCCACGAGGAGGAGTACGGCGTCGATCCCACCGAGTTCGTGGTCTACCCGCTCTTCCAGGAGCTCCGCGAGAACGACCCGCTGCTCCAGAAGCTCGCCGCGGAAGAGGGCAAGCCGTTCCTCTACATCTTCACCGTGATGTGCCTGCCCGAGTACCAGGGCCGCAACGTCACGTTGGACCTCAGTGCCCAGCTGGTTCAGGCCGCTCACGGCAAGGGGCTCACCTGGGCTTGCAGCGAGGCGGGTCACGGGGCCACGCAGCACCTCATGACCGCCTTCGGTGGCCAGGTCGTCAAGGAGCTGAACGGCATCCAGTTCATCATGGGCGAATTGCCCCCCTCGCTTGGCTGAGCAGGAAGAGCGAAGTCCGGCAATGTCCCGGGGCGGAACCGCACCCCTCGGGGTGCGGCCGCCTGCCGCGGGCCAAAACCCGTGGGTTGGCGCCGTCTGTGGGCCGAGTGCTGCGGGTCTGCCCAGTCTCGCGCTGAGGACCGCGGGCGGGCGCGCCGGTCTGCGACGGGTTCAGGACTCGGATACCCAACCGCCCCCGATGCGCCGCACGCGCCCCGTCGCCGTTTCCCAGAGGTAGGGCAAGCGGCCCGGCAGCAGCAGCAGGCGGCCGGCGTCCAGGAACTGGGCCTTGCGCTCCCCCATGAGCCGTCAGGGTTCGGCAGGCGCCGCGGACTCGGCTGGCACTACCGGGGCGATGGGCCGGCCCGCACGCTCGAACAGCCACAGCAGGGCGGGCACGGTCGCGACCGAACCGAAGAAGCAGAGCGCCGTGCCGACGATGCAGAGCCAACCCATGCTGGCGAGGCCCACGTGTTCCGAGGTGAACATGCCGCCGAAGCCGACGACCGTCGTGAGTTGCGCGATGAAGACGGCGCTGCCCGTCTCGACGACGGTGCGCGGGAGCGAGCCGGCGCCGTTTTCCTGGTAGCGCGCGAAGATGTGCACGCCCGCATCGACCGCCATGCCGACGATGAGCGGCAGCAGGACCATGTTGTAGAAGTTCAGCTTCTCGTCGGCCGCGTAGAGGTAGCCGCAGGCCCAAAGCGTCACGAGTGCCAGCGGGATGAGCACCATGGCGATGGCTTTCGCCCGGCGCAGATGCAGGGCCACGAGGAGCAGGATGATGGCTACGGCGCCCCCCATGATGGGCACGGCGTCGCCGCGGATGGTGTCGATGATGTCGGCGAGCACGTAGTAGTTGGCCGCCGTGCCGAGCGTGCCGCCGCCCGGCAGCGGCAGATCGAACAGCGCCGTCTTGATGGCCTTGGCGTTGGCGTACGAGTCCTTCGAGCCGCGGGTCCAGACGATCAGGAACTGTCCCTCGCGGCCGTCGAGTTCCTTGAACTGGTCGCGGATCCAGGCCGGCAGCTCGGCGAGCGTGAAGGGTTTCTGGGGCACATGGTCGAGAAACTTGTCGAGGTTTTCGAGGTCTTTGCCCTTGAATAGCCCGCGCTTGCGCTCGAGGAGCGTGCGGATGTCGGCCAGGATGGGCAGTTTGTCGGCCTGGTCTTCCGGCAAGAAGGTGTAGAGCGAGAACACGCGGATGAGGAACGCCGAAAGCAGGCGAATGCGCTCGATGCCCCAGACCTTGGCGAGTTCTCGCAGTTGCGGGTCGGCAAGTTCGGCCGCGGACGTCAGGAACTTCAGGTCGGTGCCGTCGTCGATGACCTCGTCGAGGTGCGCGAGCTGGCGGTGGGCCCAGCGCGCCGACTCGGCGTCGGCGGCCATGGCGATGGCCGGGGCACGCGTGGAGTCCTTGTCGAGGGCCTCGCGGTAGTCGGTCTTCTTCGGCGCGTTCGGGTCGGCGGGCTTCGGCCGCATGCCGAGCTTGCTGAAGTCGTACTCGAACCCGATGTGGGGCAGGTGGATGGCGCTGTAGGCGGTGAACCCGGCCGACGCCACGAGCACGACCGTCACGAGCACCCGCGCAAACCAGGGGTGGCGGCCGAGCCGCTGCGTGAGTTTGGGCCCGGAGAGGTGCGACACGAGCCGGCGCGGCCGCCAGGGCCAGAACCGCTCGTAGACCGCGATGCAGGCCGGCAGCACCGTGTACATGGCGATGAGCGAGAACATGACGCCGCCGCCGGCCGCGATGCCGAACTGGCTGAAGCCCTTGAACCGCGCGAAGTGCAGCACGAAGAACGTCACGGCCGTGGTCGTGCCGCCCGTGAAGACCGAGACACCGGTCGTGGCGACGGCTTCGAGGAACGCTTCCTTGCCGGCGAGTCCGGCCCAGATCTCCTCGCGCTGGCGCGCCACGAGGTGAATGCCGAAGTCGATGCCGAAGCCGAGCAGGATCCCGAAGATGAAGGCCGAGACCAGGTTGAGCGAGCCGTAGAGGAGTTGCGCCATGCCGACGCACCAGATGGCCGACATGATGAGCGGCACGAAAATCAGCACGACCGGGCGGAAGGCGCGGAAGAACAACACCACGATGAGGCCCAGGAGCAGGAACGAGACGATGCTCGACGAGAACACCTCGTCGCGCATCACCTTGACCTGGTTGTCCATGTCGGCGTAGTGGCCGCGCAGCGCGACCTCCATGTCGGGGTGGTAGGTCTGCGGATTGAGCGCAGCGATGGCCTGCTGCATCTCCTTGACGAGCGCCTGCGAGGCCTTGACCTCGGTCGTCGGAAACGCCGGACGGGCCGTCACGACGAGCACCCGGCCTTCGTCCGCGCTCTGGTACTCGGCGACATCGTAGTCGCCGAAACGCTTGCGCAACGATTCCTCGTCGAGCGCCAGGTCTTCGTCGGTGTAGTCCGCGCCGTCCTTCGCGGGGGCGCCCGGCTCGGCGGCCGCGGGCGCGGGAGCCGCCGGCGCGGCCTTGG
>CAYRCM010000031.1:6490-39205 GCA_964422715.1 uncultured Myxococcales bacterium
CGGCCTCGCTCGGGAACGCCTCGTCGAAGTCGTCGAGGCTTTTCGGCGCGGGAGCTGCCGGCGCGGCCTTGGCCGCAGCCCCGGCCTCGCTCGGGAACGCCTCGTCGAAGTCGTCGAGGTTTTTCGGCGCGGGAGCCGCCGGCGCGGCCTTGGACGGCGCCCCGGCCTCGCTCGGGAACGGTTCGTCGAAGTCGTCGAGGCTTTTCGGCGCAGGCGGCGGGGGAGCGCCGCTCGGCGCCTCGGGCACCGGAGCGGCCCCCGCGGCGGGCGCCGCGGCCGGCGCGGCCTCGTCATCGTCTTCGTCGAGCGCCATGTCTTTGCGGATTTCGCGGCGGATGCGCTCCTTCACGCGCTCGCGCAGGTCTTCGAGGTCGGTCCGCGGGAGAAACAACAGGGCAGACTTCTCGAGCAGCTCCTTCTCGCGCTGGAAGATGACGTAGCGGATGTCTTTGCGCGCCCGCAGCAGGCCAGCGATCTGGGCGCCGATGCGCTTGTTGGCCTCGGCGTCGGGCGAACGGATCTCGACGAGCAGGTCGGACTGCGCGCCCATGCGGTCCTTCAGCCGGTTGAGGCGCAGGATGCTCTCGTAGTCGTCGGGCAGGAGCGCCTTCAGGTCGGTCTGCAGGCCGATGCGGAAGGCGAAGACCAGCGAAGCCCCGGTGAGGGCCACGGCCAACAGCAGGACGATGTAGGGATGGGCCAGCGAGACACGCGCAAGCGCCACGAGCATGCGCGAGATGGCGCCGCGATTCGAACCGCTCATGCTCCGCTCCGTCCATGCCCCAGCACGCGCGCGGCTCGGGTACGCCGCACGACGCGGGGTGCAGCGCATCCCCATACCACGATTGGGGCCGTTCTGCTCGGGCGGATGGCGCGGCCTGCTCAGTCGGCGGCGGCGCCCGGGTTCTCGGCGAGGCGCGCTTCGGCATCGGCGCGCGGTCGGTCGTTGACGTTGTCCCAGTAGGGCGAGAGTTTGCGGAGGCTCGTGACGATGCGCGGAAACACGTCGACGATGGTGTCGATGTCGGCGGCAGCGTTGTCGTGGCTGAGGCTGAAGCGTACGGAGCCGTGGGCGGCCGAAAACGGCACTTTCATGGCGCGCAGCACGTGCGACGGTTCGAGCGAACCGGACGTGCAGGCCGAGCCGCTCGACGCACAGATGCCGTATTCGCTGAGCTGGTAGAGGATGCCCTCGCCCTCGATGTAGTGCACGGAGAGGTTGCTTGTGTTGCCGAGGCGCGGCGCACCGCCGCCGTTGACGAGCAGCATGGGGATGCGGGCGGTGAGCTCGCGTTCGAGCCGGTCGCGCAGCGCCGTGACGCGCGCGCCATCGTTGGCCATGCGCTCGGCCGCGATGTCGAGGGCGCGCGCAAGCCCCACGATGAAGGCCACGTTCTCGGTGCCGGCGCGCCGGCCGCCTTCCTGGTGGCCGCCGATGAGCAGCGGCCGCAGGGGGGTGCCGCGACGAACGAACAGCGCGCCGACGCCCTTCGGTGCGTGCACCTTGTGCCCCGAAAACGACAGCAGGTCGACGTGTTGCAAGTCGTTCTTGAGGTCGAGCGGCACCTTGCCGACGGTTTGCGTGGCGTCGGTGTGGAACACGATGCTCGGGTCGGTTTCTTTCGTGATGCGCGCGAGTTCGGCGATGGGGAAAACGACGCCGGTCTCGTTGTTGGCGTGCATGAGGCTGACGAGCAGCGTGTCGGGCCGTAGCGCCCTCACGAACGCCGCGATGTCGAGGTTGCCGGCGGGGTCGACGGGCACGAACGTGACGTCGTAGCCCTGACGGCCGAGCTCGCGGCATACCTCGAGCACGGCGGGGTGTTCGACCGCCGACGTGATGATGTGGCGCCGCTCGGGCCGGGCGCGCGCAGCCCCTTGGATGGCCAGGTTGTTGCTCTCGGTGGCACAGCCGGTGAACAGGAACTGGCTGGGGGCGACGCCGCCGAAGAAGCGGCCGAGCGTCTGGCGCGCGGCGTCGAGCGCCTGGGCCGGTGCGCGCGCCGCGTCGTAGGCCGAGCTGGGGTTGAAGAACTCGCGCGTGAGATAGGGCGTGAGCGCCTCGAACACCTCGGGCAGCACGCGAGTGGTCGCGTTGTTGTCGACGTAGATGATGGACATGGGCGGGAGGCTCCGTGGGTGACGCGGCGGCCGATGCGGCTACACCGCGATGACCCGTATGCGTTCGTCGACGTGATCTTTCAGCGTGCGTTCGACCATGACCTTGAGCGTCTGGGCGGCCCCGACGCAGCCCGCGCAGGCCCCGACGAGGTGGCAGTAGACGAGCGTGTCCTTGATGTCGACGACTTCGATGTCGCCGCCGTCCTGCTGCAGCATGGGGCGCACGTACGAGTCGATGGCCTTGTCGATTTTCTTGGCGAACTGGTAGGGCGAGAGTCCGGCGGGCGGGCTCGCGGGCGCGGCCTGCAACGGCAGGGGGGCCGGGACAACGGTCGCGGCCGGCGCGCCCTCGTTCCAGACCTCGTTCAGCAGGTCTTGGAGCCCACCCGGCACGTGGTGACACGACATGCATGCACCGCCGGCCTTGATGGCATTCGTGATGTCGGGGATGCTGCGTAGGTTCAACTCGCGGATCTTGCGTTTGATGTAGGGCTCGGTGAGGGTGAAGCACTTGCAGACGATGCGGCCTTCGTCCTTCTCACCGTTGTGCAGGTCGATGCCGAGGGCCGCGAGCGACACCCCGCGCCGCTGGGCCCAGTTGAACACGGCGGCTTCGAGGGCTTCGGCGCCCATGACCGAGCAGTGGATTTTCTGCGACGGCAGCCCTTCGAGGAAGTCGACGATGTCCTTGTTCTGCACCTGCAAGGCCTGGATGGGCGTGAGCCCCCGGCCCTCGATGATGAAGCACAGCGCCTCGGACGCGGCGATGGCCGACGTGCAGCCGAACGTGAGGTAGCGGGCCTCGGTGATGATGTCCTGCGTGGGGTCGCTCGGGTGGCGCTTCACGCGGAACGTGAACCGCATGGCGTCACCGCAGGCGATGGAGCCGTGCTCGCCGAGGCCATCGGGGTTTTCGATTTCGCCGAGATGCGTGCCAGGCCGCCCGTGGACCGCATCCATGAAGAGTTGGCGCGTTCGTTCGCTGTATTCCCACGGCATTGCCTGAACCTCCGGGCCGCCCGGGCCGGTGGTGCGCGGGGCCGCCCCGGCCCCGAGACGTGAGGCAATATAGCCATCTCGACGGCGGCGTCAAAGGCGCGCTCACCCCGTTCGAGGCGCGACCCATGGACGGCCCAGGTCGTTCGGCGGGGTCCGGGGCCTATGCGGCCGGCCGACGCTCGCTGGCCGCAGGCGGCGGATCGGCGGGAAACGAGGAGAGGGGCGCGTGTACCGGGCCGAGGTCCGCCCCGGACGCGCCCCCCACCCCGCGCTCGATGCGCGCGAGGCGGGCGTAGATCAGGTTCGGTGCGAGCACCAGGCTGAAGCGGTCGAGGCGCGACGGGCGGGCCTTGCCGCCGCTGCCCCGCAGCGCGTGGCGCAGCGCGCGCCGGCCGAGAGCCCAGGGCGTGTACAGTTGCTCGGCAAGCCACGCGTAGCCGGCCTCGAGTTCGGCGGGCGTCATGTGTAGCGGCCGGTGCACGACGTGCGTAATGTCGTAGCGCGACCAGTCGCGGTGCAGCAGTCGGCCTTCGCGCTCGAGCCGGCGGTAGAGGGCCGTGCCCGGAAACGGCGTCATGATGCTGAGTTGCGGCACGTCGACGTAGCGGTCGATGAATGCCCGGGTGCGCGCGAAGACGTCGGTCCGGTCGTCGTCGAGCCCCACGATGAAGCAGCCGATGTTGGCGATGCCGTGGCGGTGCAGGGTGTCGAGGCAGTCGGCGTAGCGCTCGACCGCGTTGGCGCGCTTGCCCACCCCGTCCAGGTTCTCCTGACTCACCGATTCGAGCCCGATCAGCAGCAGGCAGCAACCGGATGCCGCCATGAGTTCGACGAAGGCCGGGTCGGCGCCGGCCTCGACCTCGCCCTGACCCACCCACGAGATCCCGAGGGGGACGAGCGCCTCGAACAGCTCGCGCGCATACCGCGTGTCCCGCACGCCCCGCGTGTGGTCGGTGTCGCTCACGACGTTGTTGTCGGTGAAGAACACGGTCTTCGAGGGCGTGATGACCCCTTCGTCCTGGAGCCGGCGCAGTTCAGCCACGATCTCGGCCACGGGCCGGTGGCGCCGCGCGACTCCCTGGAACCGCGTCGTCGAGCAGAAATGGCACGCGTTTCGGCAGCCGCGGCTCGTCTGCACGGGCACCACCCACGGGCAGGGGTAGCCGGCCCAGCGCGGCACTTCGAGGTGTTCGAGCGCCGTGCCGTGGCCCCCCACGTAGCGCGGCCGCAGGGGCCGCCCGGCGTCGAAGTCGGCGAGCAGTTCGGCAAGCGTGCGCTCGCCCTCCCCGGTGGCCACGGCGGTTGCGTGCGCGGCCGCCTCGTCGGGCAGCGTCGAGGCGTGGATGCCGCCGATGACCGTCGGGATGCCGCGCGCCCGCAGCCGATCCGAGACGCGGTAGACGGCCGGCGCCGTCGTGGTCGAGGCGGTCAGCAGCACCAGGTCGGCCTCGATCCGGCCGAGCGCCGCCTCCGGTGCGTCGTACACCGTGAACACGTGGTCGCGGCCGGTCGCGCGGTTGTAGGCCTCGCCAAGCGCCGCGAGATACGGCAGCGTGAGTTGCGGCATGAAGGGCAGATCGCGCGCCGAGGCCAGGCGCTCCGCCACGCGCCGCGCACCGACGAGGCGCAGACAGGCGAGCGTGAAGGGTTCGGGCTGCCAGTGGAGATCGTGGGGGCTCGCGACCTTGACGATGGCGATGCGGCTCATGGGCTTCGGCCTCCGGCGCTTTGGGGGATCCGGACCGCGGCGGCCCGCAACCCCGACGTCCGGCGCCAGACTAGCCGGCCGGTGTCACGAAAATGTCACGTGGGCGGGTGCGACGGGGGAGTTGGGCAGTGGGTGCGCAGGAGCCCCCGGCCGGGCCGTCAGGGCACGAAGCGGTAGCCGAGGCCATGTACGGTCTGCAGGTAGCGCGGCTCGGCGGGGTTGTCCTCGAGCTTGCGGCGCAGGCTGCGGATGAAGTTGTCGACCGTGCGCTCGGTGCCTTCGTAGCCGTAGCCCCACACCCGACGCAGCAGCGTTTCGCGGTCGCGCGGCCGTTCGGGTTCGGAGACCAGTTCGAGCAGCAGGTCGAATTCGCGGCGGGTGAGGCTGACGACGCGGCCTGCGCGCGTGACGCGCCGCAACCCCGGCTGGATGACGACGGCGCCAAAGACGATGTCGGCCGCGGCGCGGGCCTGCTGTTCGCGGCGCGGTCGACGCAGCGCAGCGTCGACGCGCGCCAGAAGCTCGCGCAGGCCAAATGGTTTCGCGACGTAGTCGTCGGCACCGTGCCGTAGCCCGGCGACCTTGTCGGCTTCTTGGCCGCGCGCCGACAGCATGATGACCTGCATTTCGAGGCCCTCGGCGCGCAGCGCGCGGAGCACGTCGACGCCGCTCATGCGCGGCAGCATCCAGTCGAGGATGATGAGGTCGGGGCCTTCGTCGCAGGCGAGTCGCAAACCGGTTTCGCCGTCGCCGGCGACGAGCACTTCGTAGCCCTCGTAGCGCAGGTTGTGGGCGAGCCCGAGCGCGAGCGAGGCGTCGTCTTCGACGACGAGGATGGTCTCCTTGCGCGGTCCGGCAATCATGGGCGTTGCTCGGGGGCCGGCGCGGGCGGGGCGGCCGGCAGCCACAGCGTGAAGGTGGCGCCCTGCCCCGGCACGCTCTGCACGGTCACGCGGCCGCGCGCACGCTCGGCGAAGCGCCGCACGATGGCGAGCCCGAGCCCGAGTCCGGACGGGGCGCCGGCGGTGTGCGCCGCGCGATAGAAACGCCGGAAGATGCGCCGCTGCTCGCGCCGGGCGATGCCGGGGCCCACGTCGGCGACCGCGATGGCGACCCCGGGCCCCTCGACGCGCACCCGCACGGCCACGCGGCCCGGTCCGCCGTGCGTGAGCGCGTTGCGCACGAGGTTGTCGACCGCTTCTGCGCAGTCGCGCGCGTCGACCGCGACGGGCGGCAGGTCGGGCGCAATCTCGAGTTCGACCCGTGGCCCGTCGTGCGGATGCCGCAACGTGGGGGCCAAGGCATCGCGCAGCAGCGCGTCGAGCCCGAGCGGGGGCCCGGTATAGGGTCCGGTGCGGCGGCTCAACGCGCGAAAACCGAGCAGCCGCTCGACGAGCAGGCTCAGCCGGTCGACTTCCTGTTCGAGCGCGGTCCAGCACGCCTCGCCCTCGGCCGGTGTGCGCACGCGCCCGAGCCGCAGCGTCTCGCTGAACATGCGGATGGCGGCGAGCGGCGTGCGCAGCTCGTGCGACACGTTGGCGACGAACTCGTCTTGCAGCCGGGTGAGCCGCCGCTGGCGGACGAGCAGCACGGCCGTGACGACCGTGCCGGCGAGCGCGAACGACGCGAAGCAGAGCACGAGGATGCCGAGCGCCAGCGTGCCGCCGATGGGCCAGAGGGCCAGCAGCACGATGCCGACCGCAGCCGTGGCCGCGGCAGGGGCGAGCCCCGCACCGAACAGGAGCCAGAGAATGCTGCGATAGGCTCGCGGGTCGAAGGGCGCCTTCACGGGCCACATTCCGGGCGCAGCCGGTGGAACGGCTGGACGGACGGAGCAAGCAGGGGAGGAATGCGGGGGCGCCGGGCACGCCGGAGGCCCCCGGGGGTCCGGACGTGCCCAGGCTCGGACTGCGCGGCCTACCAGTCGCGACCGCGACCGCCGCCACCGCCGTAGCCACCGCCAAAGCCGCCGCCGCCACCGCCGCCGCCGCCGCCGAAGCCGCGACCGCCGCCCCGACCGCCGCGCGGGCCGCCGCCACCGCCGCCGCCGCCACGCCGATCGCCACCGCTCTGGGCGAGGTCGACGCGGATGGTGCGCCCGTCGAGCTCGGAGCCGTTCAGCTTATCGATGGCCGCCTTGGCGGCGTCTTCGGTCTCGAACGTGACGAACCCGAACCCACGCGAGCGACCCGTCTCACGGTCGGTCACCACGGTCGATTCGACGACGGCTCCGAACGGCTCGAAGGCCTTGGCGAGATCGGCGCTCGTCGTGTTCCAGCTCAACCCACCGACAAACAGTTTCTGTGACACTGAGGGTTCTCCTTCACCAACGTAATGACCCACTCACGGGCTGCCCGCGTGGTCCCCACCGCGCGGGAATGCGTATCGGGCCGACACGTCGGGCCCGAATTCGTGTTTCACAGGGCCGCCCGCCCTTCGGCGGCAGGCTCGGCCGGCTCTCCATCGGGGGGCTCGGCCGCGCCGCCAGCGGCTTCGCCGCCGGCCGGCGCGAGTCCTTGGGCGGCCATTTCCTGCCCAAGGCGCTCGACCATTTCGCCGAGGTCGGGCCGGGCGGCGACATCGGGGTCGCGGCCTTCGCGGCGCGCCCGCTTGGCGTCGGCCTTCTCTTTGCGGGTGCGCTCCTTGAGGCGCTTCTCCGCCGTGTATTTCGTGCGCTTCATGGCGAATCCAGAGCCAAAGACGCGAGGGAACGGCACCGAGCCTCGACCCGCTGCCGGGCGCCGCGCCGCCCTCGGCCGCCGCAAGCCCCCCTGAAACGCGAGGGCACGGACGAACCCCCCGCCGCGGACCGGACCAGCGGGTCCGGAAGCCTTCTACTCCGGTCGCGAGGCGCGGTCAAGCGGCCTGCTGGCCCCGAATCCGTCATCCACGCCCGAATTCGCGAGAGGATCCGGGGCCAATCGCGGCGTCGTCCGCGCCGCCGTGGTGCTTGCCGGAGCGCTGCCAAGGCTGCGCCCAAATCGGCTTGCCTCCTTGCGCTCGATCCCGCCTCCACCTGCTCGGACCTCGGCGCGGTGACGGACTCTCGTGGCCCCGAATCCGTGGCCGGTGCGGGATCCGCTCGGCTTGCCTCCGATGCGGGGGCGTGCTAGGGCTGCCGCCACGCCACCCTCGGGGCGGCGGATCCGGGAGGAGCTTCCGCTTGGCCACCAAAGAGACCCGCGACCAACTCGGCTACGCCGCCCTCATCGATCGTGAACTCGCCCGCGTCATGCCGGGCGTGCTTGCCAACGTCGTGCGGGGCGTGCTGCAACGCGTCGCCGCCGCCGGCTTCCCGGGCGCGCACCACTGCTACATCGGATTCCTCACCACGCAGGCCGGCGTCGAGGTGCCCGCGCGACTCCTCGCGCGGTATCCCGAACGCATGGTCATCGTCCTGCAACACCAGTTCCGCGACCTCGAGGTCGACGCCGAAGCGTTCGCCGTCACGCTGTCCTTCGACGGCGCCTGGGAACGCCTGCGCGTGCCCTTCGCGGCGGTGCTGCAGTACCACGACCCGGAAGCCAACTTCGTGCTGTCGCTGCCGACCGGGGGACCGCCCGCAGCCGAACCCGACGCCGCTGCCGACACCGAGAGCGATGCCGCGCCCGGGCCCGAGGCCGACGCCCCCGCGGCGTCCGAGCCGCCGGGCACCGAAGACGAGAGCGCATCCGGCGGGGGTCGGGTGCTCGCGTTCGACCCCAAGCGGCGCCGCAAACCCCACGACCCCAGAGCCTGAGCGCCCGCCGCTCGGGGCTACGGCACGCCCGGCACGAGCCCGCCAGGCAGCGGACTGCCGGCAACGCAACGCACGGCCGCTTCGAGCCCCGCATCGTAGAAGTAGGTGTGGCCGTTGCCGAAGAACACGTACCACGGGGTTGCCGGCGTGCCGGCGTAGCTCGTCGACGTCCAGGTATAGGTGGCATCGGCGTTCGGGAACGCCGCGGGGTCGATCGCCGGGTCGACCCGGGTGTTGTCGAGCAGGCTCGCCAATTCGAGCACGTTCGGCAGGCGCCAGTCGCTGCGCCCGCCGTAGTCGAGGGCCTCGCAGTAGGCGAGCGCGGCGAGCCAGCCGCGGCGCAGCAACGGCTGGTGGCGTTGCCAGAAGAGGCCCGTCGCGCGGTCGAACACGACGTCGGCTCCCTCGGCATCGGGTGTGACGTAGAAACGCGGGGTTGCGGGGAACCCGGCGCTGCGCCCGGCCACGCAGCGCACGGCCAGTTTCTCGCTCTTCGGGGCCGCGCGGCTGGCGCTGCCGTGCCGGAAATTGACCCGCAACGCGTCGGCGGGCGCCTCGGGGGCTGTGGCCGCTGCCCAGAACGACTCGGCGGGCATCCCCGGAAAGACGCTGGCCGGCAAGCTGACCCCGAAGTCGGCGAGGCTCAGCAGGTCGGGCACGTCGGGCAGCCGCCAGTCGTCGCGACCGCCGAGGCCGGCGAGGCTCGCGCACGCATCGCGGGCCTCGGCCCAGCGTAGGCCAAGCCGCGGCGCACCTTGCCACCAGAGCCCCGTCCATTGGTCGCGCACGACGAGCGCCCCCGGCTCGCCGAGCACTTCGAAACGGCCGCGCGCCCAGTCGCTGCCCGTGGCGTCGGGCCCGTACTGTGCGTCCTGGCCGCAGCCGGCCGTGTCGGCGCACTCGGGCGAGCCGGGCTCGCCCGCGCACGGGAGCGGGGCCGTCCCGTTCGAACAGCGCCAGGCACCGTCGTCGGCCGGCCAGCGATAGTCGAACCCGCCGCGGTTGCAGGGCAATTCGGGACCGCCGCAGCCCGCCGGAACGTTCGGCAGCGGTCCCGCCCCGACCGGCAGCCAACTGCCCGCCGGCAGCGGGTACGGGTAGTCGGGCGGAGGCGCCGGCAAGTCGCCCACGGCGTCGGCGTCGCTCGGCGGCGCGTCGCTCGGCGGCGCGTCGGTGGGGCCGGCGTCGGGCGCGGC
Source organism: uncultured Myxococcales bacterium (assembly GCA_964422715.1). GTDB lineage: Bacteria > Myxococcota_A > UBA9042 > PWKZ01 > CAYRCM01 > CAYRCM01. The sequence continues at coordinate 16,254 of CAYRCM010000031.1, forward strand.
GTCTGCGATGTCGCGCAGCGGTCCGTCGGGATGGCTGGCTGCGTCCGCCGCCCCATCCGGCCCGCCGTCCGGCAGGACGTCGGTGTCCGTCGCCCCATCCGGCCCGCCGTCCGGCAGGACGTCGGTGTCCGCCGCCCCATCCGGCCCGCCGTCGGGCAGGACGTCCGCGTCCGCCACCCCATCCGGCCCGCCGTCGGGCAGGACGTCCGCGTCCGCCACCCCATCCGGCCCGCCGTCCGGCGGGACGCCGGTTTCGGCGGCCCCGTCGTTTGGCTCGCCGTCAACCAGGCCGTCGGGCGCGGTGTCGCGCGCCGACGGGATGTCGGCCGTGGCGTCGGCCGCCCCGTTGCCGCCCCCGCTGCACCCAAGCCCGCCGAGCGCACCCCCGAACGCCAGCGCGGCGAGCGCCGCCAAAACCCGTGTCCCCATGGCCCTGCCCCTTTTCGGCGGTTCGGTTTCTTCAGCCCCGGCGCAGGTCTGAACGCCCCGCACTCGTGCCAGACCGGAACCGGCAGCGTATCCCGCCTGCAACCCCCTGTCACGCCGGTTGCGCCGATCGGCGGGCGGGAATAGACTCGCGCTGTTTGCGCCGCCGGGTCGGCCAGAGCGGCCGGCTGCGCGGCGTGTCCTCGATGACGAGGTGACGTATGGCTGATGCAGCGGCTGCCGCGGGTTTCTGGGTGCGGCACGACTTCCTGCTCCGGCGCCTCCATTCGCTCGCCGGCCTCGTGCCCCTGACCCTGTTCATGCTCGAACACACGTTCACCAACCTCAAGGCCACGCAGGGGCCCGAAGCCTACCACGGCGCCATCGACTTTCTCAGCAATCTCCCAGGCTTGTTCGTCATCGAGGTGCTCTTCATCTTCCTGCCCCTCGCCTTCCACGGCCTCTACGGCCTCGTCATCTACTTCAGCGGGCAGGGCAACGTGCGCACGTACCGCTACCGCGAGAACTGGCGCTACGCGATCCAGCGCTGGTCGGGGCTCTTCGTGCTCCTGTTCGTGACCTACCACGTGCTCACGTGGCGCTTCGGCGTCGTGTTTCCGGGCCAGGTCGGCGGGCCGGCCCTCCTCAGCTACAACACGGTCACCGGCCATCCGCTGTCGTTCTACGAGGCCCTGCACCAGTCGTTTGCGAGCCTGCCGCTGTTCATCTTCTATCTGCTCGGGCTTGCCGCGACCATGTACCACCTGGCCAACGGCCTCTGGACCTTCGCCATCACGTGGGGCCTCACGCGCAGCCAACGCTCGCAAAAGGCGTGGTCGCGCGTGTGCGTCGTGCTGGGCGTCGTTTTGTTCGTGGCCGGCACGTTGTGCCTCGTGGCCCTGCGCACGTCGCAGCGGGTCGGCATCATCCAGCACGCCCGTCCGCTCAACCAACTCGCCGAACCGGCGGCCAACGCGGCCGGCGCCGCAGCTGCGCCCGCCGCCCCGACGCTTCGCTGAACCGCCGTCCGCGGGGCCGGGGCCAAGCGTCCCGCGCCGCGCGCTCCCCGCAAGGAGGGGTCATCCATGGCGCAACCACGTTACATCGTCGTCGGCGGCGGGTTGGCCGGCTTGTCGGCGACCATGCGGCTCGCCGAACTCGGCTGTCCGGTCGACCTGTTTGCCATGTGTCCAGTGAAGCGCAGCCACTCGGTCTGCGCGCAGGGCGGCATCAACGGGGCCGTCAACACCATGGGCGAAGGCGATTCGCCCTGGCTGCACTTCCTCGACACGGCGAAGGGCGGCGACTACCTCAACAACCAGGCGCCCATCAAGGGCATGTGCGACGACGCGCCCGCCATCATCTATCTGCTCGATCGCATGGGCGTCATGTTCAACCGCACGTCCGAGGGCTTCATCGAATTCCGCCGTTTCGGCGGCACGCTGCACCACCGCACGGCGTTTGCCGGAGCCACCACCGGCCAGCAGATGATGTACGCCCTCGATGAGCAGGTGCGCCGCTACGAACACGAGGGGCTCGTCCGCAAGTTCGAAAGCTGGGAATTCCTCGAAGCCGTGCTCGACGACCAGGGCCGCTGCCGCGGCATCGTGGCCCAGAACATGCGCGACATGCGCATCGAGGCCTTCCCGGCCGCGGCCGTGCTCATCGCCACGGGCGGCCCGGGGCTCATTTTCGGTCGCACCACGAACTCCATGCTCAACACGGGCTACGCGGCGGCCGCCGTCTACCGCCAGGGCGCGCTCTACGCGAACGGCGAGTTCATCCAGGTGCACCCCACGGCCATCCCGGGCGAAGACAAGCTGCGGCTCATGTCCGAGTCGGCACGCGGCGAAGGCGGTCGCGTGTGGGTGCCGCGCACGGCGGGCGACAAACGCGCTCCGGGCGACATCCCCGAGGCCGACCGGCTCTACTTCCTCGAAGAGAAATACCCGCAGTACGGCAACCTGGTGCCGCGCGACATCGCGTCGCGCGAGATCTTCGACATCTATCAGAAAGGGCTCGGCATCGGCGGTGCGCCCATGGTCTACCTCGACCTCACGCACAAGCCGGCCGAATGGCTCGACGTCAAACTCGGCGGCATCCTCGAAATCTACGAGAAGTTCATCGGCGCCGACCCGCGCCACGAGCCCATGCTCATCTTCCCGGCCGTGCACTACTCCATGGGGGGGCTGTGGGTCGACTTCGAGCGCGACGCCAAGACGGGGGGCATCGTGCCGGGCCACCCGCGCAACCAACGCACCAACATCCCGGGCCTCTACGCCGCCGGCGAAGTCGACTACCAGTTCCACGGTGCGAACCGCCTCGGTGCGAACTCGCTGCTCTCCTGTCTCTGGGCGGGTTTGCAGGTGGCCCCGAGCATGAAGAATGCCGCGGCCGAGGCGGGCGGCGACGTGCCTGCGAGCCTGCTCGAAGCGGCCCGCAAGCGCCAGGAAGTCGCCTACGATCTGCTGCGCGGCATGAGCGGCAACGAGAACCCGTTCGGGCTGCACCGGCAACTCGGCGAACGCATGAACGACGCCTGCGGCATCGTGCGCGACAACGCCGAGCTCCGCAAACTGCTCGGCGAACTGCACGAATTCAAAGCCCGCGCGCGCCAGTGCGACCCGCTCGACACGAGCGCCAATGCCAACCTGGCCCTGCCCTTCATCCGGCAATTGCAGGCCATGCTCGACCTCGCCGAGGTCATCGTGCTGTCGGCCATCGCGCGCGACGAATGCCGCGGCGCGCACTACAAGCCCGCCGCCGACCACCCGCAGCCCGACAAGAATGAGCCGGTCGACTCGCCGGCCTGGGACAAGTTCCACGCCCACTCCGAGTCCCGCGACGCCGAGTGGCTGCGCACCACACTCGCGAAGCACAGCCCGAGCGGGCCGCAGTTGAGCTACGAACCGGTCGACATCTCGCTCGTCTCGCCGCAGCCACGCGACTACACGGGCCAGGGCAAGAAGGCGCACAAGGCCTGGCTCAAGGAACGGCGCCAGCGCTACTACGAAAGCCGCGGAGAGCCGCCCCCCGTGCCCTGGGGCCAGCGGGCCACGGGCAAAAAGGACGAGACCGGCGCCGAGCTCTTCGCCATCGACCCCGACTGGCGCAGCCTCACCGCCGACAAGAAAGGAGGGTCCCGATGAGCACCGGCCGCACCGACCCCATTCGGCTCATCATCCTGCGCCAGGACTCCCCCCAGGGCGTGCCCTACACCGAGCACTTTGCGATCGAACGGCGCCCTTCCATGAACGTCATCTCGGCGCTGCAGGCCATCCAGCGCAACCCGGTCACGGCCGAAGGACGCAAGACCGCGCCCGTCACCTGGGAATGCAACTGTCTCGAAGAGGTGTGCGGCGCCTGCACCATGAACATCAACGGTGTCGCGCGCCAGGCCTGCTCGGCGCTCATCGAGCAACTCGACGAACCCATCCGGCTCGCCCCGCTCAGCAAGTTCCCGGTGGTGCGCGACCTCATGGTCGACCGCGCCTTCATGTTCGACAACCTGAAGCGGGTGCGCGCCTGGGTGCCCATCGACGGCACGCACGATTTGGGTCCCGGCCCCAAACTCAACGAACACGAACGCTTCGAAGCCTACAAGTTCTCTCGCTGCATGACGTGCGGCTGCTGTCTCGAAGCCTGCCCGCAGTTTCGCACCATCACGGGCGAGCCGCGCGCCGACCTCGGCAAGTTCATGGGCGCGCAGGTCGTGGGCCAGGTGCGCCTCTTCAACGCCCACCCGACGGGACGCATGCTCGCGGCCGAACGCCTCGACGCGCTCGCGGGCGCCGGGGGGCTTCAGGACTGCGGCAACGCCCAGAACTGCGTCCAGGTCTGCCCGAAGCAGATCCCGCTCACCGACGCCATCGCCGACATGGGCTGGGCCATCACGCGCCGCGTCGTCAAACGCTTCTTGAACACCAATCGAAACGACGTGTAGCCGAAGCGGGGCCATGGTAGCGACGAACTGGGAACTGCAAGACGTACCGCTCTTCCCGTTGCCCGCAACGGTGCTGTTTCCACACACCCTGCTGCCGTTGCACGTGTTCGAGCCGCGCTACCGGCAGCTCGCGTCGTTCTGCCTCGGCAACAAGCGCCCGTTCGCCGTGGTCCTGCTGAAGCCGGGCTTCGAAAGCCAGTACGAAGGCCGGCCGCCGGTCTACGAAGTGGGCGGGCTCGGGCGCATCGTGCGCCACCAGCGGCTGCCCGACGGGCGCTTCAACCTGCTCGTCGTCGGCATCGGGCGCATCGCCATCGAAGAAGAAGGGCCGCCGACGAAACCCTACCGCGTGGCCCGCGTGCGCCAGCTGCCCGAAGTGCGGCTGAGCCGCCACGACCCGCAGGTGCTCGCGGCCGTCGCGCAGTTGCGCACCCTCGGCCTCGCGCTGCTGCCCTCCGACCCGCAGCGCGCCAAGATGGTCTTCGATCTCCTCGCCGTGGCCCGCGACCCGGCCATGGTGGCCCACACGCTGCTGCACCTCGGCGTCGACGAGCCGATGGTCGCCCAGCGCGCCCTCGAATGTCCCACGGTCCAGGAACGCCTCGACATCGCGGTGCAGGCACTCACCGAACGGCTCGTCGAGCACCAGCCGCCCGACGCGCCGCGCCAGTAGCCGCCCGGCCGGCGGCCGACTGCCGCGGTTCTTACGCCCTTCGGGCGGGTGTCCCGGTTCGCTTCCCGCCCCGCAGTGGCCACGCTCGCACGGGCGCGCCCCGCGGACGAGAGCCGATAGGGTCTTGCGTTCGGCGGGTTCGTGCGCAATCCTTCCGCGTGTGCACGTCGCGGGACGCCCCGGGCCCCGGGCGTGTCATGTGAGGCATATTCTCAGATGCGCAGCGAGCCAAACGCGCCCACGCGCGCATTCACCCTGAAGGACCCAATCCCCGCGGCGCCGGAGTCTTCGGCGCCAGGCACCAGTGAGCCCCGAGCCCCAGACGCCGACCGCACCAGCGAGGGCCAGAGGCGGACGATGCGCTTCTCGGTCGACTCGGCCCTGCTACGCGAGCTTGGCGAGCGTCTTGTTGGCAAGCCCGCGGTCGCGCTCGCGGAACTCGTCAAGAACAGCTACGACGCCGACGCCCCTGAAGTCATCGTCGAGGTTCGCCCCGACCAAGATCGCATCACGGTGTGGGACCGTGGCCATGGCATGACGCTCGGCCAGTTCGAGAGGTTCTGGATGCGCATCGGGACTTCCCACAAGCAGGACGAGCGGGTGTCACCGCGGTACGGGCGGCCCATGACCGGCTCGAAGGGCGTCGGACGCCTGTCGGCGCAGTTCCTCGCGCACCAGCTCAGGATTCGGACCATCCCCCGCCCGCCCAGCGACGAGCCGGGCATCGAGGCATGGGTCGACTGGGATGCGGCGGCCTCGAAGGGCAACCTCACGGAGGCAGAGGTCGAATACCGGGAACTCCGCGAGGACCTGGGCATCGGCGAATGCGGCACATTCATCGAACTCCAGGGGCTGAAGCAGACATGGACCGGGGAGGACATCACGAGCCTCGCCGCCGAACTCTGGTGGATCCAGCCCCCGTTCGACGCCCTCGCGCCGGCCAACCAGGCGGAACGCGCGAGTGAGCCTTCGATCGCACCAGCCGACCCAGGGATGCAGGTGTTGTTCGAGAGCAACGAGGATGAAGCGCGGGTCTTCGACGCGCGGATGCGCGCGATCCTCGACATCTGGCTCGCCCGGCTGGTGGGCCGCAACGACGAGGGGCGCGTTCAGGTCTCGCTCCAATTCGCAGGCGAAGCACCGATGGTGCAGCAATTCCGCCTGGAGGACAACTCCAACGCGGCAGCACACGCCCTGCATGCCGGCGAGTTCGACATCCGGGTCTACGGGCTGAAGCGCCGCCAACCGCGCGGTATCAAGGTGGCCATCGCCCGCGAGTACATGAATCGCTGGGGCGGAATCCATGTGTACGACACGGGGTTCCGGCTTCCCTTCTATGGGGAGCCGCAGAACGACTGGCTCCACATCGAGCAAGACCATTCACACCGGCTCACGCTATCCAAACTGCTCCCGAAAGAGATGATGGTCGCGGGCGGGCTCAGTTTCCTCCCGACGACGTCTCGTCTGCTCGGGGCGGTTCGCGTGAACACCGGCTTGGAACGCGAGGCCCATGCCCGTTCCCAGGGCAAGCCCCAGGACGGCCTCCAGATCCAGATCACGCGCGACCGGCTCGTCGCCAACCAGGCGCACGACGAACTCACCCGGATGGTGCGCTGGGCGCTCGATTGGTATGCGAACGAGGAGGCGCGCCGGGAGTTCACGAAGAAGGATGCTTCGCGCCCTACAGAGCGCACGGACCTGGTCGTCGAGCGGCTCGAGCAAGTGTTCGATCGCTTCGCCGCCCGCATCCCGGAAGACATCAGGGACGAGCTCGCCGAACGGCTCACCGCGGTATCGGCGGCCGTCGACGAGGAGCGCCTCGTCCAGACGCGCGACGCCGGTCTGCTCGCCGCCCTCGCGACGGCCGGCATGGCGTCCGTCGCGTATGGGCACGAGCTCACGAAGTTGCTCGCGGCGCTCGACGACGCCGTGCGGCATCTTCAGGGATTGGAGGCGGGCGGTGCGGGCCCCGAAGCGCAGGAGGCCATCACCCGCCTACAGGCGATCTCGAAACGGGCCCGCGCGCTCGGCAGCCTGTTCGGTTTCGTGGCCGACGAGGACATGCGTTCGCAGCGCCGGCGCTATCGGGCCCGGGGTCTTTTGACCGACCTGGTCAGGCAACTGGATTTCCTCAAGCCGGGCATCGAGGTCGACCTCTCGGGGCTCCCGGACGATGTCCGCCTTCCCGAGGCCACGGCCGCCGAGTGGTTCTCGCTCTTCCAGAACGTCTTTACGAACGCCTTCAACGCCTTGCTCGACTCGGACGAACGCAGGGTTGCCGCGATCTTTCGGCGGTCCGGCGCCAGCCGCGCGATCGTCGTGCAGGACACCGGGGTCGGGGTCGACCTCGCAACCTCGCAGGATCTCTTCGAGCCTTTCGTTCGTCACCTGGCCATCACGCCGCAGCGCCGCGCCCTTGGCTACGGCGGCACGGGCCTAGGGCTGACGATCGTGCGGATGGTCGCGCGCGCGGTTGGCTGCGACGTATCGTTCACGGAGCCCGACCCGGGGTTCCACACGGCGTTCCGTTTGGCTTGGAAGGAGAAGTGATGGATTCCGCCTGCCGGATCGTGTTGTTCGACGATGAGAAGGAGCCGGCCACGCAATACGCCGCGCAGCTGCGCCAGCGCGTGACCGGCCGCGAGTTCGAGGTCGAAGCGCTTTCTGAAGAGGTGTTCGCCCAAGCCATGAGTGACCTGGAGAAGCGGCGTGCGGCGAGCCGGGACGACAGCGCAAGCGGCAGAGACTGCTCGTCCGGGGGTGCGGCGCAAGTTTTCGACGAGGCGGCGCTGCTCGTCCTCGACTACGACCTGCTCAGGACAAGCGGAATCCCCTGCCTCAGTGGAGGCGTGGCGGCCTATCTCGTCCGCGCCTACTCGACCTGCGGCCCCATCGTCGTGTTGAACCAATTCCGCGACGAAGATTTCGACTTGTCCATGTCTGGCCACATGGAGAGTTCGGCTGACCTCGACCTGCGGGGTGAGCGACTGACCGACCCGGGTCTGTGGGACGACCGGAACTGGTCCGCCTTCCGACCTTGGCACTGGCCGTCGCTGCCCTTCCTGATCGACCGCTTCCCGATGATGGTCGAGCGCGTCCGGGAGAGCCTCCGCGACGATCCGGAGATCCCGGTGGGGAGATTGCTCGGACTCCACGCCGAAGACGTGGCGGCCCTATCCAGACAGGCCCTGGACTTCGTCGATGTCGATTGGACGATCGAGCGCGTCGTCGAGAGTGCGCTTCAGCAGAAGGATAGGCAGGCGAACGTGGAAATCCGAGCCCGCATCGCGGCCTCCCGACTCTCGCGGTGGCTCGAGTTCGTCGTGCTCGCCGGTCAAGACGTGTTCGTCGACCTCCCCCACCTCGTCGCACGCTTCCCGAGTCTGATGAAGAAGGCGCGCGTCGCCAATCGCTGCGACGCCTGGAACGAGACTTTGCGCGGCCTCGCCGTTCCGTCGGCGCTCGAAGACGTGCTCGCTGCGCTCGTGGAGTGCCGCGTCGAGATGGGGCCGTGGCTCTCGCGCCCCTGCTGGTCCTGGGCTCGCCTGACCGAGTGCCTGCAGATAGAGGAGGTTCGCGACCCGTTCTGCTTCGAACCGGTGGACTGGGTCTTCTGCGAGGACAGCTCCCGTTTCGTGCCGACCGAGCAAGCGAAGGAATTCCTCTCGGATCTGCCGGGGATCTTCCGCCGCCGGTACGTCGAGCGCCTCGCCAACGTCGAATATGCGAACCGTGCGCGGTTGTACGCGTAGTCGCGGAGGATGTCCGTGGGTGCCGCTCGCCTGGAAGACGTGCGTGAGGCCGTCTCACGGGTCTTGCGTGTCCTTTTCGATGCGGCCTACGGCGAGGGGGCGCCTCAGCCGCCGGAACAATTCGCGTCGACGTATGCAAACAATGCGGACTTCTTCGATCGAGTGCTCCGGGGGCAGGCGAAGAGCAGCCGTGAGAGCCCCCGCTTCATGCCACTGCCGCCTCTGCCCAGTGGCGCCGTCTCGGCCGTACTGTCGCTTGTGGTGCCCTCGGACAACCGCGACGGGGATTTGACCTACCTCTTGTGCCTCGTCCCGCGAAACTCGGACGAACCGCGCGATTCGCACCATCCACGCAGAATGGGGTATCGATTCGAAACACCGCACAGTGTCGACGGCGACCACAACTACTACCATGTCCAGCCGACCCCAAGAATCTTCCAGCGAGATGGCCTCGTGGGGGATGGCATGCCGGGGTTCCCTCCAGATGACGTGCCGGCGATCCCCTTGAAGGCCCGCTGCCCGATGACCGCCCTTCTTGCCGTTCTGGTCAGTCTGTACGGGATCCCGTCGACCCACCGATACCTACAGGGAGCCAAGTTGGATCCGAGAAAAGCCAGGATCTACGTGGAGTACCTCCAGGAGTTGGCGAAGCCGTCCTGCCCGTGAGACTCGGGGCCGCTCAGCGCCCTCGCAGGACTGCCGCGATACGCTCGGCGGCGCAGCCAGGATTCTCATGCTCCCACACGCGGATGACCGTCCAACCGGCGTCGGCCAACTCGGCGTCGATGCTCCTGTCTCGCGCGACGTTCGCCGCCAGTTTGCGCGCCCAGAATCCTGCGTTCTCCTTGGGCCACGTCGCGTGCAGCGGGCACGCGTGCCAGAAGCAGCCGTCCACGAAGACCGCGACCCGCCGTGAGCGGAACAGGATGTCGGCCCGGCTGCGCATCCCGCTGAGGGGCGCGGCATCGATGCGGTAGCGGAAGCCCATTGCGTACAGGCTGCGCCGGATGGCCCGCTCGGGTGCTGTGTCACGCCGGCCCGTCCGCTTCATGCGTTGCAGCGCCTCGGCAGAGGAGGCGGGCGGCGGACGACCAGGGTCGATCGGGCGTGGGATGCACGTGCGTCCGCCCATGGCTGCGCTCCCGTCCGGTCCCCGGTTCTCAGCGCTTGCTTCTTGCCGAAGCAGCCTCGGGCATCCGACCGGCGTGTATCGCCAGAGCCTCTACGAACGCGGGAGGCACCCGCAGACGACCCTTCAGCAGACGGCAGCGAAACCCGAGCGTGGCTCTACGCGATAGCGGCTCGGGAGATCGGGAGAGGAACGTCGCGAGCGGCACGGGGGGCGCGGCCACGGGCCATGGGCCGACGCCTGACGGCTGGTCCCGGTCCCCGCAACGATGGCCAGACGAACCGCGCTGCTCGCTTGGCCGTCCGGGCTCCATGGCATGCGCCCGGCCGTCGAAGCACCCCGGCGCCGCCAAGCGCCGGCCGAGCCAAGCGGCCACGGGCACACTGACCGCATTGCCGACGAGGCGCCAGCGGGCGCGGCTGCCCTCCGCGCAATCGACGGCAGGCCGAGTCCACCCCGGGGAGAAGCCCTGGAGCCGTTCAGCGTCTTCGATCTGGGGGGTTCCGAACGCGCCGGTTCGCGTGAGCCAGATGGCGGGGGCGGAGCCGAGCCCGAGCGTGGATCCCTTCTTGAGCGGCGGCACCGCGTCCCGGGTCCACCCGAGCCCGCGGTAGCCCTCCGTCCAGTAGAAACCGAAGGCATCCGCATCGCCATCGTATCGATCGTCGGGCCAGAGGCGACGCGCCTCGTCGGCAAGAAGCACGTCGCGGGGATTGCCTCCGCGGGAGGCGACCAGGTACACCCGCCTGCGCCGTTGGGGCAGCCCGAAGGCGCGAGTATCCACCACGCGATACGCCCAGTCGTATCCAAGCCGCCCCAACTCCGAAGTGAGAACGCCAACGGCCCGACCATGCTCCAGAGTCAACATGAACGGGACGTTCTCCAACACGACCCAAGGCACGCGGCGCCGTTCCAGTAGCCGGAAGACATGGCTCACCAGCCCCGACTGCGGGCCGCAGATCCCTTCCTTGCGTCCCGCCAAACTCAGATCCTGGCAGGGGAAGCCGGCCACCAAGACGTCGCTGTCCGGTGGCAGGTCGGTGATGCTGCGCACGTCGCCAGCGATTTCTGCCTCAGGAAAATGCACCTCCAACACAGCGCGGGCAGCGGCATCGATCTCGGCGAGCAGGCGAATGCGGTGGCCCGCCCGGCGGAACCCCTCCTCCACGCCTCCGATGCCCGCGAACAAACCGACGATGTTCAACCGGCCTGTCCCTTCCGCTCGACTTCCGCCTCGGCTGCCTGGAGATCGCGCCAGCGACCCCCTACCCGTGGACGGCGCGTCCGCCCCCGACGGCCAGCCGGCGGGATGGGATCTTGGCCCGCGGAGCGGGTCGCGCTAGCCGCAGCCCCGGTGCTCGATCAGACGCACCCGCGGCGACGTTACCGCCGTTGAGGGGACGAGCGCAACCGGATGACAAGCGGGCGCGCGGCCATCGTGGCGGGCTGAACGCGCACCACCAGAGAGAACGCTGCTGCCCTCCGACCCGCAGCGCGCCAAGATGGTCTTCGATCTCCTCGCCGTGGCCCGCGACCCGGCCATGGTGGCCCACACGCTGCTGCACCTCGGCGTCGACGAGCCGATGGTCGCCCAGCGCGCCCTCGAATGTCCCACGGTCCAGGAACGCCTCGACATCGCGGTGCAGGCACTCACCGAACGGCTCGTCGAGCACCAGCCGCCCGACGCGCCGCGCCAGTAGCCCCCCGGCCGGGTTCCTCGCCCTCGACAACGCCCGCCCCCGCTCGTAGGCTTTGGGAACGCCGCGGTGCGGTCCCTGGGGCCGGCCGCTCGAAAGGATGCGCTCATGCAGCGGTTGGGCGGTTTCTTCCGGCACGTTCTGTGGCTCCTGGGGGTGTGCCTCGTGGCGGGCGCCTGCGGCGGCGGCAGCACGGGGCCCGCCGACACGCCCGCCCCCCCCGACGCCCTGGCCGACCTGGGCCCCACGGATGCGCTTGACGACGTTGGCGACGCCGGGCCGGACACCGACGACGGCGCGGCCGATGCCGCTTCCGACGCCGGGCTCGGCGACGCCTGGCCCGACTGGTTCGGCGGCGACACGACACCGCCTCCCGCCGACACACCCTACCTGCAACGGCTCGCGCCCGGAGCCCAGGGCTTCGCCGAATTCTCGGTTCTCGCGCTGCATGGGTCGAACGAGACCGGGCCCTTCGAAGTCGTGAAGTTCTTTCTCGACGGGCTCGACGGCACCCCACAGTGCTACTTGCAGAACACGCACGTCTACGAACGGCACTACGATTTCGTCGTGTCGGTGCTCGGCTTCCCCTGGACCTGGAACGACTACCTCCAATACGTCCACCGCGACCCGCAGCGCACGCGCACGGCCGGCTCGCTGGTCTTCTACCCGGCCCTGCGCCTGCACGCCCGGTCGCTCGGCGGGCCGGCCTTCGCCCCCCTGCTGCTCACCTTCTTCCCCGACGACACGCTGACCCCGGCGCAGGCGCTACGGGCCTACGACGTGCTGCTCGACTGCCTCGCCATGGTGCCACGCGACGGCGCGCTCGCCCGGCTCTTCTACCTGCCGGCGGGCGACGTTCAGGAACGGGCCCTGCTCGCCGAGAGCGCGCTGTTTCGCGAGCACGGTGCCCTGTGGCTCGAAACGGTCGAATTCTATGGTGAACGGCGCTTCCAACTGCTCAACCCCGGCGAAGCCTTCGGCCGGCTGCACTACCTGACCCCCGAGCAGCTGGCCGAGACACCGCTCTCCATCCGCGACGTCGTCATCCTGGCGCGGCTGCCCAACGAGGTCCCGCTCGTCGGCGGCACCATCACCGAGGAGTTGCAGACCCCGCTCGCCCACGTCAACGTGGCCGCGCGCAACCGCGGGACGCCCAACATGGCGCTGCTCGACGCCGCAACCGACCCGCGCGTCGGGCCGTTCATCGGCCAACTCGTGCATCTGGTCGTCGGGACGGGCGATTTCGCGCTGACGGCCGCGACCCTCGAAGAGGCCGAACGCTACTGGGACAGCCTCGTGCCCGGCGACTTGCTGCGGCCGCCCGCCGACCTCGGGCGCCGCGGTGTGACGCCCCTTGCCGACGTCGCCTATGCCGATTCGAGCGCTTTCGGCGTCAAGGCCGCCAACGTGGCCGAGCTGCACCGGCTGCTCGGCGACACGGCGCCCGACGGCTTCGCCGTGCCGTTTGCCCATTACGAGGAGCACCTGCTCGCCGCGGTGCCCAGTCTGAACGACTGCCTCGTCGCCATGGCCGGCTGCGTCGACGCCTCCGACGTGCCGCTCAGCGCCTGCGACGCCGCGTTCCCGGTGTGCGCCGAGCTCGTGGCCCAGGCCCCGAGCCTCAAGGCCTACATCGAGGCGCTCCTTGCCGACCCGCGCTTTCGCGGTGACACGGCGTTGCGGGCCGCTGCACTGGCCGGACTGCGCGCCCAGGTCGCCGCGGCGCCGCTCGACGCCGCGTTCGAGGCCGAACTCACGGCCCGCATCGGCGAACGCTTCGGTGCCACGGCGGTGCGCCTGCGCTCCAGCACCAACGCCGAGGACCTGCCCGACTTCAGCGGGGCCGGGCTCTACAGCTCGTTTTCGGCCACGGTGGGGGCCGACGCCGACGAGGCGCCCGGGCGCGTCGTGCGCCGCGTGTGGGCGTCCGTGTGGAACCGCGCGGCCTTCGAGGAGCGCGCGTTCCGCGGCATCGACCACCTCTCGGTGCGCATGGCCGTGCTCATCCACCCGGCGTATCCCGACGAACGCGCCAACGGCGTCGCCATCACGCAGAACCTGAGCAACCCGGCGCTCCAGGGCTACTACGTCAACGTGCAGCAGGGCGAGACATCGGTCACGAACCCCGAAGGCGGGGCACTGCCCGAGATCTTTACGCTCGTCGCAGCACCGGGCGGCGGCTTCCAGGTGGTGCGCGAACGCTTTTCGAGCCTGTCACCGGACGCGGCGCTCCTCACTGCCGCCGAGACTACGCGGCTCGCGCAGACCCTGGGCCAGATCCAGTGGCACTTCGCCCGGCTCTACGAGACGAGCCCCGCCAACCTGGCGCTCGACGTGGAGTTCAAGTTCCACGGGCCCGAGCGCACCTTCATCGTGAAGCAGGTACGGCCATACAGCAGGGCCACGGCCCCGTAGGCGGGCGCACCGCCGGTCGCGGGGCTACGGGTCGAGCAGCTGGAAGGAGTTGGCACAGCGGAAGCCGAGGTCGGCCGCCCCCGTCGCCGGGTCGGCATGGTCGCGCGCCGCGGCGCGCAGGCCCTCGGGCAGCGTGCGGAAGCCGCCGCCACGGATGACACGCTCGGTGCCGCTATCGGGTCCGGTTGGACGGTCGCAGGGCTCATCGCCGCACGGCGCGTAGTAGTCGGCCGCGTACCAGTCCGCGGTCCATTCCCGCACGTTGCCGGCCAGATCGCAGAGGCCCTCGGGACTTGCGGGACGGCTGCACACCGGGGCCACGTCCCCCGTGCCGCAGCCGGCGCCGCTCGCGTCGGCGAACACGGCCAGCGAGCAGTCGGGTGCCGCTTCGCCCCACGGGTAGGTGGCGCCGGCGGGCCCGCGCATGAAGCGTTCGAAGTGCGCCTCGCTCGGGAGCGGCTTGCCCATCCACCAGCAGTAGGCGTCGGCGCCATACCACGTGACGCCGGCGACCGGACGGTCGGCGTAGCCGGCCACGGGCAGCCACATTCCAGCAGATTCGGTGAGTTGCGTGAGCGCCCCGCCCTCGGCGAGGCACGGCTGGCCGTTGCAGTCGTTGCCGTTGGCCGTCAGGAAGACCGCGAACTCGGCGTTGGTGGTCTCGGCCCGGTCGACCTGCGCGGGCAGCACCCGCACGGCGTGCGCCGGATGCTCGTCGGCCGCGCCCGTGCCGTCGGGCGAGCCCATGGTGAAGGTCACGAACATGTCGCTGCCGCTCGTCGGCACGCGGTGCCAAGGCACGAGCGGCGGGACCGTGCCGTCTTCCTTGACCCGCACGCAGGTCGTCAGTCGATCGTCGATGGGGACGCCCCCCGCCTCGGGCAACACTTCGAACATGTCGACCGTAGGGCCACAAGGCCGGTAGCCCACGCAGGTTTCTGCGTAGCGGAAGTGGTAGCGCAGCGAGTCATAGGTGACGTACAGGTGCTCCCAGCCATGGTGGTCGAGTTGGAAATCGCCCGGCACCGAGACGACCTCGCCGACGGCCCGTTCGCACACATAGGCGTCGCGGAACTCGAACAGCACGTCCCAGAACTGCAAGCCGACCGGGATGGCGCGCACGAAGACGAGCGCATCGTGGTCGGCGTACTGCAGTCGGCACAGGTAGTGGGTTTCGGGGACGTCCATCTCGAACCCCATGGGTTCGCCGTCGCTGACGTGGTGCACGGGGGGCACCTCGAACGGAAACTCGCAGGCCTGCGGCGTCGGGCCGCCATCGCCCTGCGGGGTGTCGCCCTGCGGCGTGTCGCCCTGCGGCGTGTCACCGAGGGGCGTGTCACCCTGCGGCGTGTCACCCTGCGGCGTGTCACCAAGGGGCGTGTCACCAAGGGGCGTGTCGCCCTGCGGCGTGTCGCCCTGCGGCGTGTCACCGAGGGGCGTGTCGCCCTGCGGCGTGTCACCAAGGGGCGTGTCACCGAGGGGCGTGTCGCCCTGCGGCGTGTCGCCCTGCGGCGTGTCCTGTCCGGGCACGTCGGTTGTGTCGGGGCCGAGCACGTCGCCGGTGTCTCCCGGCGCGGGCCCGCCGTCCGAGCCGCTGCAGCCCACCCCCACGGAGAGAGCCGTAACCAGAATCGCAAGCCAGCCAAGCGCGCGCATGGGTCGTTCCTCCTCCGCGTGAAGCCGTCCGCGGTGCCTCGCATTGTCCGACCCGACCCAGGCCGTGTCAAACGCGACCCAAGGGCGCCGCTGCGCGGCCGCCGGCCGTTCGGTTTGTCCCCGGACGGGCCGCGTGCTAGGCTTTCCGCCACCTTCGTCCCGGCGATCGGTCGGGGCGGGCCCACGGCCAGGCCCCGCGGCGGACGGTCACTGCTCGACGAACCCGGATCCCGGCCAGAGCAATGGTGGGCGGCAGGCGCTGCCACCCTGGGAACACGACGATGCACGAAGCTTCTCCTCAGCTCCCCGCGGCGGGCCGTGCGGCCCGCGCCCTGCCCCCCCCCACCGAGCGCCGCTCCGTGCGGCTCGCCGGCCTGCTCCTGGCGCTGACGCTCGCCGCTTGCGGCGGTGGCGGTGGCGGCAGCAACGCCGACGGCGGCGGCGACACCGGTCTCGGCGACATGCCCGCCGCGGGCGAAACCCAGCCCGGCGGTGACGCCGACGCGGCTCGCGACGCCTCCGTCGACAACGGCACCCCCGCCTGCGCAAGCGATGCCGACTGTCTGGCCCTCGTGGCCGACCCCTGTCGGTCCGCCGTCTGCGACCTCGAATTCGGCCGATGTCTCTTCGCCAACCTACCCGATGGGGAGGCGTGCCGCCCCGATCTGAGCGACCCGTGTCTGGCCGGGGCCTGCGCCGCGGGCGTTTGCGTCGCCGACCCGAACGTCGCCGTCTGCGACGACGGCAACCCCTGCACGGCCGACACGTGCCGCCGCGACAGTGGCTGCACCTACGCAGTCATCGAGGGCCCGTGCGACGACGGGCTGGCCTGCACCACCGGCGACACGTGCACGGCCGACGGCTGCACCGGCACGCCGCTTCCCTGCGACGACGGCAACGCCTGCACCGCCGACGCCTGCGTCGAACCCGCCGGCTGCTCGCACGTCCCCGTGCGCGGCCCCTGCGACGACGGCGACCGCTGCACCGTCGACGACGTCTGCGCCGATGGGGGGTGCGTGGCCGGCCCCGCGCGGCCCTGCGACGACGGCAACCCCTGCACCGACGACGCCTGCCACCCGGCGCAGGGCTGCACCGCGCGCCCCAACATGGCGGCCTGCGACGACGGCAACCCCTGCACCGCGGGCGACGCCTGTGCCGTCGGCCGCTGCGCCCCGGGGGCCGACTACGTGTGCCCGGCCTGCACGGCGGCCGCCGACTGCGCCCCCCACGACGACGGCAACCCCTGCAACGGCACGCTCACGTGCGCGGCCGGCCGGTGCCTCGTCCTGCAAGCCTCCATCGTCGTCTGCCCCCCGGCCGAGACCGGCGGTTGCGCGCGCTCGGCCTGCAACCCTGCGAACGGTCAGTGCTTGGTCACGGTGACGGCCGACGGAACGCCCTGCTGGGACGGCGACGGCTGCACGGTGGACGACGTCTGCCAGACGGGCGAGTGCGTGGGCGAGTCGGCCGGCTGCGACGACGGCAACCCCTGCACCGTCGACCGCTGCGAGGCGGGCTCGGGCTGCGCGTTCGCCTTGGCCGACGACCTGCCCTGCGACGACGGCGATCCGTGCACGGGCTTCGACCGCTGCCTCGCCGGCCAGTGCCGCCCCGGCCCGCTGCCGCTCTGCGCGCCCTGCACCGACGACGCGGCCTGCGGCCTCATCGACGACCCCGATCTGTGCAACGGCCGGCTCAGCTGCGAGGACGGGCTGTGCGCGCTCACGGCCGAGAGCATCGTCGTCTGCGACACGACGGGCGACACCCCGTGCCGCACGACGGCCTGCGACCCCGCCACGGGCCGCTGTAGCACGAGCGAGGCCGCCGACGGCACCCCGTGCAGTTCCGGCGACCCGTGCCGCTACAGCGAGAGTTGTCTCGGCGGCGAGTGCTTCGCGGCCGTCCTCAACTGCGACGACGGCAACCCCTGCACGAACGACGGTTGCGGCCCCGGGCAAACCTGCGTCAACACGCCCAACTTCGAGCCCTGCGACGACGGCAACCCCTGCACGGTCGCCGACGTGTGCTCCGCCGGCGAGTGCCAGCCCGGAGGGCCGGCCCCGTGCGACGACGGCAACCCCTGCACCGCCGACGTGTGCCATCCGAGTTTCGGTTGCACCTACGGCTACGTGAGCGGCCCCTGCGACGACGCGCTGCCCTGCACCGACAACGACACCTGCGTCGAAGGCGACTGCTTCGGCACCCCGAAAGACTGCGACGACGGCAACCCGTGTACCGACGACCTCTGCGCCGCGGGCACCTGCGAACACGTGCCCAACACGGCGCCCTGCGAAGACGGCGACGCCTGCACCATCGGCGACACCTGTGCCGCCGGCACGTGTCAGCCCGGGGTGGCCCCCGACTGCGACGACCAGAACCCGTGCACCGCCGACCAGTGCAGCGCCCCGTTCGGCTGCGGCCACACGCCCGTCGAGGGCGCCTGCGACGACGGCAACACCTGCACGCACGACGACGTCTGCACGGCGGGCCTGTGCGGCGGCGTCGGTCCCGACTGCGACGACGGCGATCCGTGCACCGCCGACGGCTGCGATGCCGCGGGGCAGTGCACGCACGAGGCCGCCGCCTGCTGCGGCGACGAGACCGTCGCCGGCACCACGGTGCACGAAGACTTCGAGGCGCCCGACTTCCCGCTCTCCGCCCCCGCCTGGCAGCTCGACGGCTGGCTCATCGACAGCGAACGGGCGTTTTCGGGCCTGGCGTCCCTCGTCAGTACCACCGGGCTGCCCGACACGCCGGCCACGGCCACGCTGCGCCTCGGCCCGGGCATCGCGCGCATCTGCTTCCGGCTGCGCGGCAGTTCCGAGAGCGACCGCGATGTGTTCCGCTTCCGCGTCGACGATGAACCCCGCGCGACCGCCAGCGGCTCGGCGTTGCAGTATGCCTGGCAACTCGTCTGCGCCGACGTGGCCGCCGACGTGGGGCACCGCTACGTCTTCGAGTACGTGAAGGACAGCGCCCGAGACGCCTTCGACGACCGCTTCTGGATCGACGCGCTCGCTCTCGACGCCGTCGAGATGTGCGACGACGGCAACCGCACGGCGGGCGACGGGTGCAGCGCCGACTGCCTCTCCGACGAGAGCTGCGGCAACGGGCAACTCGATGCCGCCGCGGCCGAACTCTGCGACGACGGCAACGTCACGCCCGGCGACGGCTGCGACGCCGAGTGCGTCACCGAACCCGGCTTCGACTGTCCCCTGCCCGGCCGGCCCTGCGGCGCCGACTGCGGCGACGGCGTCACCGCCGGCACCGAACAGTGCGACGACGGCCAAAACGGCGACCCCTGCGACGGCTGCCTCGACGACTGCACCCTGCACACCAACCGCTGCGGCGACGGCAACGCCTGCGCCCCCGAAGCCTGCGACGATGGCGGCAACGGCAACCCGTGCGATGGCTGCCTCGACGATTGCAGCGAGTTTCCCGGAACCTGCGGTGACGAGATCGTCTGCGGCCGCGAGATGTGCGACGACGGCAACACCGAACCGCTCGACGGCTGCAGCGCCGACTGTCGAAGCGACGAGCGCTGCGGCAACGGCTTCATCGACGGCGCGGCCATCGTCGAGACGTTCGACCACGGCGGCGCCTGGGGCCCGCGCGGCTGGACCACGAGCGGCTTCGTGCTGCACTGCACGGGCGGCGACTGCCGGGCCGGCACCCCGCACGACTACGGCGACGACATCGCGCTGTCGCTCCAGGTGAGCGTGCCGGCCGGCATCGCCGAGGTGTGCTACGACATCGCCGACTTCGACACCGAGAGTTGCTGCGACCCGTTCGTGTTCACGGTCGACGGCACCGAACGCAGCCAGCGGGCCGGCAGCCTCGGCGACTTCACCGAGTGCTTCGCCGTCGACCCGGCCGTCGGGCACACCTATCGGTGGAGTTTCTCGACCGATTCCTCCGTCACCGGCTACGGCTTCGACATCGTCGAGGTGCGCTTCGCCGGGGCGCTCCAGGAAGCCTGCGACGACGGCAACACGCGTTCCGGCGACGGCTGCGCTGCGAACTGCGCCCTCGAACCGGGCTTCGCATGTCCGCAGCCCGGCGCCCCGTGCACCATCCCGTGCGGCGACGGCATCGTGCTCGGCAGCGAGATCTGCGACGACGGCAACGCGCAGCCGGGCGACGGGTGCCGCGCCGACTGCCACCCCGAACTGGGCTGGACGTGCCCGCCGGCCGGCGGTCGTTGCACGCCCGTCTGCGGCGACGGCCGCACTGTCGGCAACGAACCGTGCGACGACGGCCAAAACGGCGACCCCTGCGACGGCTGTCTCGACACGTGCGCGCAGCACGAAAACGTTTGCGGCGACGGTTTCCAGTGCGACGCCGAAGTCTGCGACGACGGCAACGTCATCCCGGGCGACGGCTGCGCCGGCGACTGCTCGCGGCTCGAAGAATGCGGCAACGGGCTGCTCGACGGCGCGAACTACACCGAGACCTTCGACCACGGCGGCGGCTGGGGCCCCGCGGGGTGGGTCACGAGCGGCTTCACGCTCGCGTGCAACGGCGGCGACTGTCACGCCGCCACCCCGCACCCCTACGGCAACTCGGTCAACCACTCGCTCACCGTGACGCGACCGGCGGGCATCTCCGAGGTGTGCTACGACGTCGCCAACTTCGCGACCGAGAGCTGTTGCGATTCGCTGTACTTCGAGGTCGATGGCAGCCAGCGCAGCCAGCGCGCCGGTAGCCTCGGCAACTTCACCGAGTGCTTCGCCGTCGACCCGGCGCTGGGCCACAGCTACCGCTGGCGACTCCAGACGGACAGTTCGGTCACCGCCTACGGCTACGATCTCGTCCAGGTGCGTTGGCGCGGCGGGCGCGACGAGGCCTGCGACGACGGCAACACCGACCCCGGCGACGGCTGCGACGCCGAGTGTGCCATCGAGTACGGCTACGCCTGCCCCGAACCGAACGCGCCGTGCATCGTGCCCTGCGGCGACGGGCTCGCTGCCGGCGCCGAAGGCTGCGACGACGGCAACACCGCCCCCGGCGACGGCTGCGACGCCGCCTGCCAGCCCGAGGCGGGCTTCGACTGCCCGCCGCTCGGCGGCCCCTGCGCGCCGAACTGCGGCGACGGCGTCGAAGTCGCGGGCGAGGCGTGCGATGACGGGCAGAACGGCGACCCCTGCGACGGCTGCCTCGACGACTGCACCGTGCACGTCAACGCATGCGGCGACGGCTTTCTCTGCGACGCCGAGATCTGCGACGACGGCAACGTCTGGCCGGCCGACGGCTGCTCGGCCGACTGCCTCTCCGACGAGTCCTGCGGCAACGGCATCGTCGACCCGAAGGCCATCACCGAAGACTTCGACCACGGCGGCACCTTCGGCAGTCTCGGCTGGGCGTCGACCGGCTTCGTCATCCAGTGCAGCGGCGCCGACTGCGTCGCGGGCACGCCGCACCCCTACGCGAACGGCGTCGATCTCGGCCTCCAGATTGCGCTGCCGGCGGGGTTCGAAGAGGTCTGCCTGAGCCTCCGCGACTTCGCGAGCGAGGGCTGCTGCGACCACCTCTACCTGCTCGTCGACGGCGCCACGCTGGGCCAGTGGCAGGGCACGCTCGGCACCTTCGAGGCGTGCGTGGCGGTCACCCCGGGCGCCGAGCACACCTACCGCCTGCGCTTCACGAGCGATTCGTCCATCACCGGCTACGGGTTCGACCTCACCGCCGTGCGCTTCGACAGCGGCAAGGGCGAGACCTGCGACGACGGCAACCCGTTTGGCGGCGACGGCTGCGACGCCGGCTGCCGCGTCGAGCCCGGCTACAGCTGCCCCGAGCCGGGCAGCCCCTGCATTCCCGAATAGTTCCCGCTGGGCAGAGGCGCCCCGGGCGCGCTCCGAGGGCCCGACGCACGGTAACAATGCCTGGGGGGTTGCACGCGCCCCGCGGTCGGGGCGCGCGACTGAAGGACGGCTACCGGGGCGGGATGCAGGCGCCCGAGCCGAGCGCGGTGTAGAAGATGAGCTGCGCGTCGCCGGCCGAAACCGTGCCGTCGCCATTGCAGTCGGCCGCGCACAGTTCGGCCGGGGTGGCCTGGTAGGAACCGAGCGCAATGTAGAAGGCCGTCTGCGCGTCGCCCGCCGAGATGCTGCCGTCGGCGTTCACGTCGCCCTGCGCCGGGGCCGGGCCCTGCACGCACTCGCCGCTCTGGCACGTCTCGGCGCCGTTGCAGGCGTTGCTGTCGCCGCAGGCCGTGCCGTCCGGCAAGTTCACGTACTGGCAGCCGAGCTCGGGGTCGCAGGTGTCGGTGGTGCAGGGGTTGTCGTCGTCGCAACCGGCGCCGCAGTCGGCCGGGCACGTGCCGCAGTGCTCGCCGCGCGCCTCTTCGCAGAGCCCGTCGCCGCAGCACGCCCCGCAATCGTCTTCGCACGTGCCGCAGTCTTCGCCGCGCTCGGGGTCGCAGAGCCCGTCGCCGCAGCACGCCCCGCAATCGTCTTCGCACGTGCCGCAGTCTTCGCCGCGCTCGGGGTCGCAGAGCCCGTCGCCGCAGCACGCCCCGCAATCGTCTTCGCACGTGCCACAGTCTTCGCCGTATTCGCTCTGGCAGAGCCCGTCGCCGCAGCATTCGCCGCAGTCGAGCGCGCACGTGCTGCAGGTCTCACCGTAGCCGGTGTCGCAAGCGCCGTTGCCGCAGCACGCCCCGCAGTCGCTCGCGCAGTTGTCGCACGTCTCACCGCGCTCGGCGTCGCACATCCCATCGCCGCAGCACGCCCCGCAGTCGGCTTCGCACGTGCCGCAGTCTTCGCCGTACTCGGCCTCGCAAAGGCCGTTGCCGCAGCACGCCCCGCAGTCGCCGGCACACGTGTCGCAGGTCTCGCCCCGCTCGGCTTCGCACGTCCCGTTGCCGCAGCACGCCCCGCAATCGTCTTCGCACGTGCCGCAGTCTTCGCCGTATTCGGCCTCGCACGTGCCGTTGCCGCAGCACGCCCCGCAATCGGCGTCGCACGTGTCGCACGTCTCGCCCCGCGCCTCCTCGCAGAGCCCGTCGCCGCAGCACGCCCCGCAGTCGGCTTCGCACGCGCCGCACTCCTCGCCGTACTCGGGCTCGCAGGTGCCGTTGCCGCAGCACGCCCCGCAATCGGCGTCGCACGTGTCGCACGTCTCGCCCCGCGCCTCCTCGCAGAGCCCGTCGCCGCAGCACGCCCCGCAGTCGGCTTCGCACGCGCCGCACTCCTCGCCGTACTCGGGCTCGCAGGTGCCGTTGCCGCAGCACGCCCCGCAATCGGCGTCGCACGTGTCGCAC
>CAYRCM010000032.1:0-38021 GCA_964422715.1 uncultured Myxococcales bacterium
GCGCGCGGCCGGGGCGGCCGCCGCACGCTCACGCGCCGCAGCGGAGCCCGCGCCGGCCGACGGGCGCGCCGGCTGGGGCGGCCCGCCGTAGAGGTCGGGCACGATTTCTTCGTGGTCGAGTTCGAATTCGGCCGCGCGCGAGGCTTCGACTTCGGCCGCCACCCGCAGCGCCTTGCGCGCCGATTCGTCTTCGCCGTCGAGGATGAGGATCTGTTCCTGGATCTGGTCGCGCTCGTCGGCCAGCCCGGCCCGGTCGTAGACCCGCGCCATTTCCTTGAGGACCGAGATGGCCTTGTGCGGCTGGCCCATGAGATCGAAGGTTTGTTGCAGCAGGTCGAGAACTTCGAGGTCTTCGGGGTTGCTGTGGAAGCAGACCCGCAGCCGCGGCAGCGCCCGTTTGGCATCGCCCTGGCTCAGGTAGCGGCCGGCGAGCGCCTTGCTGACTTCGATGTCTTGCGGCGCGTGGTGCAACAGGCGGGCCGCCACGGGCACGAAGAGGTCGAAGCGTTCTTTGGTGAGCAACGTGTCGGCCACTTCGCGGAACATGCGCACGGCCTGCTGGATCTGGCCGGCGGCCGACAGTTCTTCGGCCACGCGCAGCCGCTCGCGCACGTTGCCCGGGTCGAGTTCGAGCATCTGGCAAATCGTGTCGAACCGTTCGCGGGCCCGCCCCTGTTGCGCGTACAGGTTGGCGGCGCGTACGTACTGCTCGATGGCGTCGCCCGGCTGGCCCATCTGCTGGTATTGCCGGGCCAATTCGTGCGCCACGTCGGCCAGATCGGGTTGGATGCGCAGAATCTGCTTGTAGACCGCCACCGCCTTGAGCGTGAAGCCCTGCTCGGTGTAGTGCTGGGCCACGAGCCGCAGCATCTGCGCGGCGCGCGCGTCTTCACCGGCCTGGATGAGCAGGTCGCCGAGTTTGAGCTGCGAGCGCACGTCGTCGGGGTCGTTGCGCACGATGCGTTCGTACAGCGCGATGGCCTTCTTGAACTGCCCGCGCGTGATGAAACGCTGTGCTTGTGCGACCGCTTTTGCCTTTTGGAAGGCCACGGCGCGCCTCCTCGCGGCCCGCCCCCGGGGGAGCGGCCCGTGCCACCGCGCCGCCGGCACCCGGCCGGCGTGGCAGCGGCTTTCGCCGACTGTCGGCGCCTACCCCCCAAACCGCCCAATTGGACGGGCGCAGGGGCGCCCCGGCAGCCGAATCGCAGCAGTCTAGCCCATCTTCTCGACGTATTCGCCGGTGCGCGTGTCGACCTTGATCACGTCGCCCTCGGAGATGTGGAAAGGCACCTGCACGACCAGGCCCGTCTCGATGGTGACCGGCTTCGTGCCGCCCGAGGCCGTGTCACCCCGCACACCGGGCTCGGCCTGCGTCACCGCGTAGTTCACGAACGTGGGGAAGTCGATGTTCACGGGCCGACCCTTGAACATGAGCATGTCGACTTCGAGGCTCTCTTTGAGCAGCAGCCGGTTGTCGCCGAGCTGCGCTTCGGGCACGAAGAACTGCTCGAACGTGCGCGTGTCCATGAAATGGTACTGGTCGTCTTCGCGGTAGAGATACTGGACCGCGCGCTCATCGAAGTCGGGCTTGCCGACCTTCTCGCCCGCCCGGAAGGTGCGTTCGAGGGACTGGCCGGTTTGCAGGTTCTTGAGCCGCGTGCGGACGAACGCGCCCCCTTTTCCGGGGTTGACGTGTTGGAACTCGACGATCTGCCAGAGATCGCCGTCGAGTTCGATCTTGAGGCCGCGGCGAAAATCGGTGGTGTTGTACATGCCAACGTGCTCCTCGGCCGCTCAGACGGAAAGCGTGAGCGACCGTCGATGGTTCGGGGGGTTCGGGGGGCTCCGGTGCGGCCCGCCTGCGACACCGTACCCCGCCGGCGCCGCGCGGCGAACCCGCCGATGGCCGACCCGCGAGCCCCTGCGGGTTGGCTCGTCCTCGGGCGGCTCTCAGGCCCCCTTGGCGGCAAAGAGGATAGCGATCAAACCTTCCAATGCCAAGCGATATCCTTCGGCGCCGAAACCCATGATGCGGGCCACGGCGATATCGGAAAAAAACGAACGATGTCGAAAGGTTTCGCGCCGATAGGGGTTGCTGAGATGGACCTCGACCATGGGCAGGCCCGTGGCGACGACGGCGTCGCGCAGGGCGACGCTCGTGTGCGTGTAGCCCGCCGGATTGAAGAGCAAGCCCTGGCAGGTGTGGCGGATGCTCTGCAGGTAGTCGACGAGCGCCCCTTCGGTGTTGGACTGAAAGGTATCGAGCTCGACGCCGTGCTGGGCGGCCGTGCGCCGCAAGCCCGCGTCGATGGCGGCCAGCGGGACGGTGCCGTAGTGCTGGGGCTCCCGTTCGCCGAGCAAGTTGAGGTTGGGTCCGTGGACGACCGCGATCTTCACGGTGGACCCTCCGCACGCCGACGCTTGCGCACCCGGCGCAGCAAGACTTTGAGGCGCTCGATGCGGGCCAGGGCCGCGGCCCGACGCCGTTGCGCGGCCAACGCGACGCGATAGTCGGCGAGCCGCCGCAGCAGGGTCCGATCGCCGGGGCGGCCCGCGACGAGCCGCTCGATGAGCGCAATGGCCTCGGCGAAGTGGCCCTGGGCGGCGTAGATGTCGGCGAGCGTCGGCGTGACGATGGAGACCCCCGGCGCGCTGGACCGCTCCTGACTCACCCGGTGCTCCCCTGCCGACTTGGGCCTGTGACCCATCGCGCGGCCGGCGGCCGCCGGCTGCCGCGCTCGGGCCGACTCTTAGCCGAAGACCCCCGTGCCGTCAACGCCGCAACGCGCCGGCCGGCGCCCAGACGGCGCGGAGTTCCGCCAGGCGCAACGGCACGATGCGCGCCTCGCCGATGCGCGGCACGACGACGAAGCGCACGTTCTCGTCGTTGCTCTTCTTGTCGCCCGCGAGGCGCTCGATGACGGGCGGCGTCAGGCGGGCGGCGTAGGCCGTGGGCAGCCCGAGCCGGGCGAGCAGCGTGCGCAGCCGTTCGGCGACGCCGGGGTCGGCGAGCCCGAGGTGCAGGGCGGCGTCGGCCGCGGCCACCATGCCGAGGGCCACGGCCTCGCCGTGGCGCAGCCGGCGCGGAACCGGCACGGCTTCGAGGGCATGGCCGAGCGTGTGGCCGAAGTTCAGCACGAGCCGCGGCCCGGCGTCGCGCTCGTCCTGCTGCACGACGCGCGCCTTGAAGCGGTAGCAGGCGGACACGATGTCGAGGGCCAGCGGCCCGGGCCCCCGGCGCAACAAGGCGGCATCGCGTTCGAGCCGCGCGAACAGGGCGGCATCGCCGATGGCCGCCACCTTGACCGCCTCGGCCAGGCCGGCCCGCCAATCGGCCACGGGCAGGGTCGCGAGCACGCCGAGCGGGGCCACGACGAGTTGCGGCTGGTGGTAGGCGCCGACGACGTTCTTCGTGTTTGCGACGTTGAGCGCGGTCTTGCCGCCGAGCGCCGAGTCGACCTGAGCGAGCAACGTCGTCGCCACGACCGCCCACGGAATACCGCGCCGATAGGTCGCCGCCGCGAACCCCGCGAGGTCGCCCGCCGCCCCGCCGCCAAACGCCACGAGCGGGCGGTCGGCGGGGTAGCGCAGGTCGGCGAGCCAGCGCCACACCGCCTGGAGCACCGCGGGGCGCTTGAGGGCCTCGCCCCGGCCGGGGCTGAAAACCGTGGGCTCCAGGCCGGCCGCGCGGAGCCCCGCGGCGAAGTCGGCGCCATGGAGCTGCCAGGCCCAGCGGTCGGCGAGCACGGCCAGCCGGCCGGGGGGAACCATGCGCGCCACGCGTTCGCCTGCGGCCGCGCCGGCCCCGGGCAGAATGCACGCCGTGTAGCGCCGGCCGCCGGCCCGCACCGCCACGACCTGCGGCGCGCGGGGCGCGGGCGTTGTGGTGGCGAGCACGGCTTGGAGACGCCGTTCGAGCCGCGCGGCGAGCTGTGCGGGCGACTCCCGCCCGCTCGCCAGCCGCACGTGTGCCCGGCGGTAGTAGGGCGCGCGGGCGGCGAACAGGGTCTCCAGGCGCTCGGCGCGCGCGGCGGGCCCGGCCGAGGTGAGCAGCGGGCGGTCGCCCACGGCCGTGCGCGCGAGCAGCACGTCGCGTGGCGCGGTGAGCCAGACCACGAGGCCGCGCTGCTTCATGAACTCGATGCTGCCCGGATGGGCCGCGGCCCCGCCACCCGTGGCGATGACCGCGGGCCCGCGGCGGCAGACCCGCCGCAGCACCTGGGCTTCGATCTCCCGAAAGGCGGCCTCGCCGCGCTCGCGCAGCAGCGCGGGGACGGTCACGCCCGCGGCGCCCGCGATGGCGTCGTCGAGGTCGACGAAGCGCCAGCCGAGCCGCGCGGCGAACGCCGTCCCGACGGTGGTCTTGCCTGCGCCGGGCATGCCGACGAAGAACACGAAGCGCTCGGCGCGCGGCGTCCGCGGCGGAGAGGCGATGCTAGCCAAGCCACAACTCCATCCAGGCCCGCAGCGGCCGGCCGAGAAAGAGCCATTCGAGGGCGGCGAGCGCGATGAACGGCCCGTAGGGCAGCGGCAGGTCGCGCCAGTTCGAGCCACGCCTGCGGGTTTCGGCCAGCGTCTCCCCCGCGGGGCGGGCGGCGCGGCGTCGAGCGCCGCGAGCTGCGCGCGGTGCGCGTCGCCGCGCCCGGCCAGCAGCAGCAGCACGGCGTAGAGCAAGCCCTGTACGGCACTTGCTAGCCACACGAAGGGCAGCGCCTGCCAGCCGAGGAACGCGCCGACCATGGCCATGAGTTTCACGTCGCCGCCGCCGAGCCCGAGCCGGCCCGTGACTCGGGTGTAGCCGAGCAGCAGGGCCAGCAGCAGCCCGCCGCCGGCCAGGGCGCCGATGAGGGCGTCGCGGATCGGCACGCCGGTTTCGGGGTATGCGACGAGCGCCGCGAGAAGGCCGAGGGCCACGCCCGGCAGCGTGAGGACGTCGGGCACGAGCAGGTGCTCGGCGTCGATGAACACGATGGCGAGCAGGGCCGCCGCAAACGCAAACTGGAAGAGAAACGCCACGGTGACGGCGCCAAACCCGCCCGCGCCCCCGGCCGCGGCAGCGTGGAGCCCCCACAGGCCCGCCGCGAGCAGGCCCGCGAGCCCTTCGACGACGGGATAGCGCCAACCGATGGGCGCCCGGCAGGCCGCGCAGCGCCCGCGCAACACGATGAAGGAGACGAGCGGCACGTTGTGCCACGGCCCGATCGCGACGCCGCAGTGCGGGCAGCGCGAACCCGGGCGCCAAAGGGACTCGCCGCGGGGCAGACGATGGATGCAGACGTTCAGGAAACTGCCCCAGACGGCCCCCCAGACGAAGGCGAGGGCGACGAAGGCAGGCTGGGCGGGGTGGGGCATGACTCGGGTCCCAGTGGCGGCCGGGGCCAACGCCGAACGGACGCCCCGAACGGGCGCGCCGGGCGGCGGGCTACGGCCCGCCCGCGGCGGGCGGCAGGGCCAGCCGCAGCTCGGCGGGCGCCCCCGGGGCGAGGGTGGCGCGCGCCTCGGCCCGGCCCGGCAGCCGCGCACCCACGGTAAGCGCGGCCTGACCGCCCCGCAACCGCTCGCCGCCTTGCAGCTCGCCGCGAATGCCCACGTACAGAAGCCCCGCGAAGATGGCCATGAGCACGAGGCCGGCGCTCATGCGCAGGGTTTCCTGGCGCCGGGTGCGGCCGCAGGTGAACGCCATCAGCGCGATCCACGCGAGCCCCACGCCGGCCGGCAGCGCCCACCACCACCGCGGGAAGCGGGACACGACGACCTCGTACACGAGCGCCACCGACACGGGCGCCGGCCCGAGCGCCTGCTCGGTGGTGCCCTGGAGTTGGAACACCGCGGCGCCCGGCGGATCGCTGACGACCCGGACCGTCTGTTCGCGGCGCTCGACGAGCTCCGGCTCGCAGGCCGCCGTGGCAGCAAGCGCGGTCACCAGCAGAAAGCGCAGGACGTTCAGGACCATTGCGGGCGTCTCCCCGGCCGTGGCGGGCGGCCGACGATGCACGGGCCCCCGCGGGCTCGGCACCTATCAGGGGGCCTTGGGGAAGTCAAGCAGCGGAGCATTCGTCGACGGGGGTCGCGCGGCACGTCCGGCCGCCGGCCCGGATCCGCTCGCGAATCCCGGTGGGGGTGACGGATTCCGGCCCACGTGCCGAGTTGACACCCCCCAGGGCATCCGCCAGACTCGGCGCGCGCGGGGGGCCGGCTGCTGCGCCTTCGGCCCCGGAGGAGGGCCCGTGGAGCTCGCCACCTTCCAACGTCCCCACTTGATCGGCATCGGCGGCATCGGCGTCAGCGCCGTCGCGCGCGCGCTCCACGCGGTCGGCAAGGACGTGCGCGGCAGCGACGTGCGCGAATCGTCCATCACGCGGGCACTCCGGGCCGAGGGCATCCGCGTGGTCATCGGCCAGAGCGCCGACAACCTCGGCGACGCCGACCTCGTCATCTGGTCCACGGCCATCCCCGACACCAACCCGGAGCGCCGGGCCGCGGCCGAGCGCGGCATCCCGCTCGTGCACCGGGCCGAGGCGCTCGGCACACTCGTGGCCACCCGGCCCTCCATCGGGGTCGTGGGCACGCACGGCAAGGGCACCGTCGCGTCGGCCATCGCGCGGGTGTTCGACGCCGCCGGCCGCGACCCGAGTTTCCTGATCGGCGGCCTGCTCAACGACTACGGCACGAACGCCCGCTACCGACCGGCCGGACCGGTCATTGCCGAGGTCGACGAGTCCGACGGCTCGCTCGTGCACGTGCACACGTCCTGGATGCTCATCAACAACCTCGAGGCCGACCACCTCAACTACTATCGCCACGGCCTCAGCGACATCCTCGACCGCATCGAACTCGCCCTGCGCGGCAATCCGCGGCTCACGCACGTCATCGTCAACGGCGACGACCCGGGGGCGCTCGCGGCCGCCGCGCGCGCGGAAAAACCGGCCGTGCTGTTTGGCTTCGACAACCCCGCCGCGCACTACCGTGGCCTCGACCTCGCCCTCGATGGCGCCTGCGTGCGCTTCACGGTCGCCCGCGGCGGCGAACGCCTCGGCACCGTCGTCGTGCCGCTGCCGGGCGCCTACAACGCCGGCAACGCGCTCGCGGCCGTCGCCGTGGCGAGCGAATGGGGGCTGCCGTTCGAGGCCATCCAACGTGGTCTCGCCGACTTCCACGGCCTCGAAAACCGCTTCACCGTGGTGCCGGCCGGCCCCTTCGTGGTGGTCAAGGACTACATCAGCCACCCGACGGGCATCCGCCGCGTGCTCCAGGCGGCGCGTGGTCTGCATCCGGGCCCCATCACCGCCGTGTTCAAGCCCTACCGCTTCACCATGATCCACTACCTGCAGGACGACTACGCCGAGGCCTTCCGCGAAGCCGCCCATACGGTCGTCACCGAACTCTACCCGGCCGGCGAGGTGCCCATTCCGGGCATCGACACGCCGTTTCTGTGCGACTGCATCCGCCGTTCGTGCGGCCGCGTGACGTACGTGCCGGCCATGGACGACATCGTGGCCACCCTGCGGCGCGACGTCGCCCCGGGTGGGCTCGTCATCTTCTTCGGCGGCGACGATCTCTTCGCCATCGCCGACGAATTCGCGGCCGCGTGTCGCCCCCAAGGAGACGCCCCATGACCCCGCCGCTTGCCCACGCCGTCAGCGTGCTCGGCGCAGCCCGCAGCGGGCTTGCGGCCGCCAACGCGCTCGTCGCCCGTGGCCACGACGTGCTGCTGTCCGACCTGCGTTCGGCCGAAGCGCTGGCCCCGCTGCTGCCGACCCTCGACCCGCGCGTGACCCTCGTCACCGGGCGCAACGTCGTGCGCCCCGGCGACCTCGTCGTCATCAGCCCGGGCATCAAGCCGCAGAGCGCCACGTTCCGTCTCGCCCACGCCGAGGGCAGCGAAGTCATTAGCGATATCGAGTTGTTCCATCGCCTTTCGCCGGCCCCCATGCTGGCCGTCACGGGCACCGACGGCAAGTCGACCACCACCGCGCTGCTCGCCCAGATCCTGCAAGATGCCGGGCGCCCCACCTTCGTCGGGGGCAACATCGGCATCGGCATCATGAGCGGGCTTGCCGAACTCACCGCCGAGCACGCCGTGGTGGCCGAGATCTCCTGCTTTCAGCTCATCCACTGCCCCACGCTGCGGCCGCGCGTCTCGGTGTACACGAACATCGCCGAAGACCACATCGACTACCACGGTTCCTTCGAGGCCTATCAGGCCGCCAAGCGCGCGCTCATGGCGCAGCAGCAGGCTGGCGACGTCATCGTGCTGAACGCCGACGACCCCTATCTCAGCGCCTGGTCGCTGCCCGCGGGACCACTCGTCATGCGCTACAGCCGCCGCGGTCGCACGGCGCCGGGCGCCTGGTGGGCCGACGACGTCCTGCACTACGCGCTGCCGGGGGCCCCCGACCGCGCACTGCTGCCGGCGGCCGCGTTGCGCATCACGGGCCCGCACAACATCGAAAACGCGCTCGCCGCGGCGGCCGCCGCCCTGGCGTTTGGCATCCCCGAGGCCTCGGTCGCCGAGACGCTGCGCACGTTCCCCGGCCTCGAACACCGCATCGAATACGTCGCCGACATCGCGGGCGTCGCCTTCTACAACGACTCCAAGGCCACGAACCCGCACGCGGCGTTGGCCGGGCTCACGGCGTTTGGCACCCGGCCGCTCGTGGCCATCTGCGGCGGTTCCGAAAAGGGCTCCGATTTCGCCGAATTGGGCCGTGTCCTGGCCGAACGCGCGGCGGGCGTCGTGCTCATCGGCCAGACCGCCGAACGCATTGCCGCCGCCCTGCCCGCCGGGTCGGGGCCCGCCCTCGCCCGCGCCGCCGACATCGACGCCGCGGTCGCCGCCGCCCTGCAACTGGCACCGGCGGGGGGCGTCGTCACGCTCTGCCCGGCCTGCGCCTCCTTCGATTGGTTCCAGGATTTCGAGCACCGCGGCCGCGAATTCAAACGCGCCGTGCACGCGCTCCAGGCTGCCCGCGGCGCGGCGGAGGCCCGCCCATGAGTGCCCTGCCCCGCGCCGCGTCCGGCGGCCGACCCGGCGGCGCGCCGGCCGTGTTGCTCGTGTCGAAACCGCTCGTCGCCCCCTTCAACGACAGCGGCAAGAACCTCGCGCGCGACCTCGTCGCCCACGCCCACGGCGTGCGCTTCCATGTCTTCGTGGCGCGCGGCGCGCCAGCCCCGCCCGGCGAAGACGTGGTGCCCGAGCCCATCTACCGCTCCACGGGGGCCTACGCGCCGTCGCTCGTCGAGAACCTGCGCGTGCTGGCCCGGCTCTTCCGGCCCGACCGCACGCGGCTCACGCACTTCTTCTTCGCCCCCAACCCGCGCACGTCCACCGCCGCGCGCTGGGCGTCGCGGCTGAAACGCCGACGCACGGTGCACACGCTCTGTTCGGTGCCGCGTTCGTTCGACGGCGTCGCCCGGCTGCTGTTTTCCGACCGCGTGGTCGTGCTGTCCGCGTTCACGCGCGCGGCCCTCGTGGCCCGCGGCGTGGCCAACGTCGTGCACATTCCGCCGGCCATCCCGGCGGCCCCGCCCGTGCCGGCCGAGCGCCAGGCGGCCGTGCGCCGCGCGCTCGAACTCGGCAGCGATCCGTTCGTGTTGTTCGCCGGCGACTACGAGGTCTCGCAGGCCGCCGAAACGGTCGCCGCCGCGGCCCCGGCGGTGCTCGCGCGCTGCCCCGCCGCGCGCATCGTCTTTGCGGTGCGTCCGAAGACGCCGCGCGCCAACGAACTCGAGGCCGCGTTGCGGGCCCGGGTCGCCGCCGAGCCGGCCGTCATGGGCCGCGTGCGCTTCGTCGGCGTGGTCGCTGACATGCCGGCGCTCATCGAGGCCGCCGCCGTGCAGACGCTGCCCGCCGAATCGACCTACGCCAAGATGGACATCCCTATCGTGCTGCTCGAATCGCTGCGCGCCGGCGTGCCCGTGGTGGTGGCCGACGCCGCCCCCATTCGCGAAACCGTCGAACCGGGGGGCGGGCTCGTCGTGCCTCCGAACGACCCCGCGGCGCTCGCGGCGGCGCTCGGCGACCTGCTCACCGACCCCGCGCGCCGCACGGCGCTCGGGGCCGCCGGCCAGCAGGCCGTGCGCGACCACTGGTCGGCCGAGCGCATGGCAGAGCGCTACGTCGAACTCTACCGCGACCTGTTGAAAGAGGACCCCACGCCATGAACGATGCCGCCCTCAAAGACCCGCGCAAGTACTACGACGAATTCAGCGCCTGGTACGAGAACGAACGCCACCACGGCTATCACCGCTTCCTCGACGACATGGAGCTGCGCCTCATCGGGCCCTACGTCCGCGGCGACGTACTCGAAGTGGGCTGTGGCACCGGGCTCATCCTCGGCCGCATCGCGGGCCCCGGCGTGCGGGCGGTCGGGCTCGATCTGTCGGCCGGCATGCTCGGCCGGTGCCTCGAACGCGGGCTCTCCGTCGTGCAGGCCACGGCCACCCACATTCCCTTTGCCGACCGAACATTCGACCTCGTCTACTCGTTCAAGGTGCTGTCCCACGTGCCCGACATCGTGGCCGCGCTGCGCGAGATGGCGCGCGTCACGCGCCCGGGCGGCCACCTCGTGCTCGAGTTCTACAACCGCCACAGCCTGCGCTACCTCATCAAACGCCTCAAGCCGGCGCACAAGGTGGCCGAGGCGACCCACGACAACGAGGTGTTCACGCGCTACGACACGCTCACCGAAGTGCGCCGCTGGCTGCCGGCCGACACCCGCTGTGTAGCCGTGCACGGCATCCGCGTCGTGACGCCGGCCGCCCGCGTGTTCTCGCTGCCCCTGCTCAAGACATTGGCGCCGCGACTCGAGCACGGGCTCACGCGCTCACCCGTGGGCCGGCTCGGCGGCTTCCTCGTCGTCGTGCTGCAGAAGCAAGGCTGAAAGCCGCCGTCCCGCGCACAGCGGTCGCGGTTGCGCAACGCGCGACGGCGCAGGCCGTGGCAGCGGCGCCTCGCGCGGAGTATGCTCGCCCGGTCGGAGGGTTGCCGTGGCACAGCACTTCTGCCCCTTGGCCGACCGCAGGCTTGCTCGCGTGGCCGTTGCGCTGCTCGCGCTCGCCTGCGCACGCCCGGCCGAGGCCAAACGGTTTCGCGTGGTCCTCGAACCGTTGCTCGGCGTGTCGGTCCCCCTGTCGAGCTATGTCGACTACCACGGCGGGCGCGTCGAGGACGTGACCCTCTCCGACGGCTCGGTCGAAACGCAGGACAACCGCGCCCAGCGGCTCATTCGCAACAGCCCGCACGTGTCGACCGGCGTGGCCCTGCTGCTCGACGGCATCGAATTCCGCTACGTCGCGAACGTGATGGGCCTCGGCCAGAGCCGCTACCTCATTCCCGACAAGTACTTGCGGCCCTACGACACGGCGGCGCGCCGCCTCGGCAAGCCGCGTTTCGCCCAGATCGACGCGCGCACCGACCTGACGGCCAACGAAAAGGCGGCGCTCAAAAACCAGGTGCTCGCCGACATCACGGCCTACATGGCCGACGTCGGCTTCGAGAAGCCCGAAAAACTCACCGAAATCGACGACCTCGCCGAGATTCTCACGTTCCACACGCTCGGGCTCGGCTACCGCTTCGCGTTCCTGCGCGACCGGCCCGTCTCGCCCTACCTCTCGCTCACACTGGGGCCGGTCATCGCCGCGAGCCCGGCGCTGTCCCGCTCGCTCTTCGGCTTCAACCTGACGGTGGGGGCCGGCTTCGACGTGCGCGTGCATCCGGCTGTGCGCCTCGGGCTCGACGCGCGCTATCACTTCTATCTCACCGAAACCGACCAGGAACTCGCGAGCGTCAAGTACGCGGGCACGAAAGACACCTACGAGGCGTCGCAGGCCATGCAACACCTGCTGGCGTTCACGGGTCACGTCGGCATCGACTTCGGCGCCGGCGCGCCCGCCGCCGCCCGGAAGAAACTCGACCTGCGCCTCGAGGTCAGCCCCGGGGTGGGCTTCGCGCTGGGCCGCTTCCTCGATGGCATTCCGCGCTACTTCGCCCTCGACTACGGCGAAACGCCGTGGACGTTCCTCGAAACGCAGGACGTGACACTCAAGACCGACGTCGACAGCGCGCGCGCCGGCTTCAACTTCGCCGCGGCGTTTCTGATCGAGGGCTTCGAATTCCGCTACCAGCTGCAAATGCTCGGCTGGGGGGCTGCACGCATCACCGACGTGGCCTACCACAACGTGTCCAATCGCATCTTCCTGCCCGCCGAACGCCTACGCGCGCTGCCCGTCGACGTGCTGCCGGGGGTCAAGGCCAACTTCGGCCCGCTCTACCTGCACGCCCTCGGCTTCGGCTACCGCTTCACGTTGCTCGAAGGTCGCTTCGAACCCTACATCCCGCTGCTCGCGGGTTTCGCCTGGGCGGCCAACGACAGTTTCCGCCCGGTCTACGGGGGCATCGCCCAGGTCGGGCTCGGTTTCGACGTGCGCCTCCACGAGCGCTTCCGCCTCGGACTCGAACTGCGCTACAGCTGGATCGCCGTGCAGACGCCGGGGCGCGAGTTGTACGAGGCGAGCGCCAAGGAACAGGTGGCCGCGGCCGCCACCTCCAACGACAGCGGCTTCGAGACCGTGCTCGAAAGCCTGCACCTGCTCACACTCGGATTGCGCGGACAAGTCTGCTTCTGAGCCCGGCTCCGGCCAGCCCCCCGCTCGGCGCCGCGGGCGACATCAGTCGACGACGTGGCGCCGGAAGGTCTTGAGCGGCAGTTCGGTGCGCTTCGGGTCGAGCGCCGGCCCCATGCCCTCGATGCGAAAGCGCTTGTACCGGCTGCGCGCCCCGGGCTGCAGGCGGTTGCGCTCGTTCTCTTCGGAGATGAGCGCCGGGTACACGAGGAACGATTCGAGCAGGGCGCGAAACGCGATGAGGTACTGCGCCACGCGGTCGCGGCGCGAATCGAGTTCGTCGAGGAACTGCTTGCGGCCGAGGATGACCTCGTTGAAGAAGTAGATGGTGCCGTCGAACGGGCCGCCTTCGCTCGGGCGCGTGAGTTGCCGGAACGCGTCGGTGTGGCGGTAGCCTTCGAGCTCGGTCTCGAGCATGTCGATGTAGGCCCGCCCGACCACTTCGCGTTCGAGGTCTTCGAGGTCTTCGAGCACCTGGTAGAGCGCGGCAACCTTCGGTTTGTTGAGGAATTTCACTTCGAGCATGTTGCGTTCGACGTAGGGGTCGTCGGGCAGCGCCAGGCGATCTTCGAGGGCCTGGAGGAAGTACAGGTTCTTGAACGCCACCCCGTAGAGCCGCTTCGAGATGCTGAACCCGTCGTCGCGCGCCATGTCGCGCGTGTTGTTGAGCCGGTCGACGATCTTGATGAGGATTTCGCGAAACGTGTTGCGGCCTTCTTCATCGCGCGGCTGGCGCTCGCCCCAACGCGTGTCGTACACGTGCTCGATGTTTTCGAGGTAGTCGTCGAGCAGCTCGCCGGGCTCGTGCAGTTCTTCGGCGAGGTAGCGCACGAGCGTCGAGCGGCGAATGGTGTCGGGCCGGTCGTGGCGCGGGTACATGAAGCGCTGGATGTAGCGGTAGTACGAGACGTCGCGCGTGCGGCTCAGCTTCTCGACCGTGTCCATGATGGAGTGCAGGATGCCGTAGTAGCGCGCCGGCGAGGGGAACTTGCGGATGTGGTCGAACAGATTGAGCCCGATCGCGAAGTAGATGGCCGAGGCGCGGTCGTTGTATTCGTCGGCGTGCGCCCGCAGGATGTCTTCGCGTACGGCCCGCGGCAGCTGCTTCGGCGAGCAGTCGCGGTAGCGCTCGTCGGGATGCTGGGGCAGCTCGCGCTCGATGAGTTGCTCGGTCCAGTGGTCGAGGCGCTCTTCGACGACGTCGTGGAGCAAGGCGCCGATGATGGTGATGGCGTGCTGGCCGTTCTTCGCTACCGCCCGCGCGGCTTCGATCGGGTGCAGCGCGTACGGCCGGCCGTTGCGCCGCGTGGCTCCCTGGTGCGCGCACAGCGTGTAGTCGAGCGCGAAGCGGATGAGCGACTTCATGTGCTCGCTGTGATCGCCCACCGAGTCGCCGAGGATGTGCTGCAGCAGGCGCGCGAGCGTCTCGCGGTGCTTGCCGGACACGACGAAATAGTCGTGCAACGTGCGGATGCGCCGTTCGCAGTTCTGGTCGCCGATGTGCTCGGTGCGGCGGCGCAGTTCGGCGTGCCAGGCGGCCGAGGCCCGATCGTGTTCGCGGTAGACGCGTTCGAGCCCGCGGATCGACGGGCCGAACGCCATGGCCGACCGGCGCATGGATTCGATGCGCTTGGCCTCTTCGTTGAGCGCGTCGGCAAGCGACACCTTGCGGCGGACGCCGTGATGGATGAGCAGATCGCCATAGGCGATGCTGCGCAGTACGCCGGCCGCATCGCGGTACGGAATCAGACGCCTGGAAACATCGGAAAGCACGGCGCTGCCACCCCGTCGGCGCGGACCGAGCCGCGGGGCAGGCCAACCGGGCCCCGTGAGACCGCGCAGCTGTCATCCTAGGAGCGCATGACATGGTGTGTCAAACGCCACGCCGTGGCGGATGACAGCGGCCCGCACAGCGCGTAGCATGCGCGCCCGAGGCTGCGCCCCTACCGGGCGCCGGAGCTCGTGCATGGCCCTTGCCCGTCTGTTTGGCCACCCAAGGCACCCCGCGGCTCCTCCCGCGGCCGGCGCGCGTGCCCACGCTTCGGCGCCGCTGCGGCTGGTGCTGCGTTGGCTGGCGGCGCTGGCCGTGGCCGCCCTCATCTGGGTGCTCACCACCCACCCCACGTCGGCCCCGCTCGGCCTGCCCGCCGGCCAGTGGGACAAGGTGGCGCACGCGCTCGCGTTCGGCGCGCTCACGGCGCTGCTTGCTTGGGCCGCGCACGGACGCGTGCGCCTCGGTTGGGCCATGGCCGTCGCCGCGTACGTGACCCTCGTGTTCGGCGCGGTCGTCGAGTTGTATCAGGCGGGCAGCGGGCGGCGCAGTTGCGAACTCAGCGACTGGCTGGCCGACCTGGCCGGCGCCCTGTCCGCTCTCGGGGCCTACGCGCTCGTGCTGCGCGCGCAGCGGGGCGCCCGCCGTAAAGATCTTTCCTGACCGGATCGCCGAGAACGGCGTCGTGCTGCGGCCTCCCCTGCCGGGCGGGTGCGGTGGCGCGAATGGGGCAGGCGGGTGACCCGCTCAGTAGGCCAGGCTGGCGTCGGGCGACGGGTCGTTCACGTTGATGTCGAAATCGTCGGGCTCTTCGAGATCGTCGAGCGTCGGGAAGTCGTCGGCTTCGAGTTCTTCGCCGAACTCGGCTTCTTCTTCCGGCACGATCTCGGCCTCTTCGACGTCTTCGGTCTTCATCACCGGGCGCGGCGCAGCGACCCGCTTCGGCGCCGCACTCTGATCGGTTCCGCAGCGCGGACACAGGGCCTGCGGCTTGTTCAGGTCATAGAATTTGGTTCCGCAGCTGAAGCACTCGTGCTTCGTTCCGAGTCTGGCCCGTTCCATCGAAGGCTCCCCTGTGCGCCCCTGTCGCGATGACGGACAAGTCATCGAGATAGCGAAGTTATTTACCTCCACCCCTCTGGGGCGGTCCGCATTATGCGGGGGCATCGCCGTCTGTCAAGAGGTTTGCGCGTGCGTCGTCCCGCTGCGAAGCCTCGGCCGGCGATGCCTCGGGCGTACCCGTGGCGGCCTGGCGCGCTTGACTTGGCCCCGGGGGCTTGCTACGACCAAACACGATTCGGCGCTCAACAACCGGCAGGGAGGGTTTTGCCATGGCATATCGTTTCCCGAGCGAAGAATGGGTGGCAGCGTATCGCGAGGCCATCAACGCCAACGACGAATACAAGAAGGCCGGCGCGACCTGGGACAAGGGGGCCGTGGCACTCATCGTGCTGGCCGACCCCAACATCGGCATCGCGAGCGATGTCGGCATCTATCTCGACCTGCACAAAGGTGAATGCCGCGCGGCCCTGCTCAGCGACCGCGCCAAGGCCGAGAGCGCGCCGTTCTGCATCACCGGCGAATACCCGCGCTGGAAGCAGGTCATCGAAGGCAAACTCGACCCCGTCAAGGGCATGATGCAGGGCAAACTGCGCCTCAAGGGCGATCTCCCCACCATCGTCCGCTACGTCAAGGCCTCGAACGCGCTCGTGGCGATCGCGGCCAGCGTTCCGACCCTCTACCCCGACGAAAAATGAGGCCCCCCATGCGCCTTCAGTACGATGCGGCGCTCAATTTCGTGTGGGCGTCGGGCCGGCGCGTCGTGTTCGGGCCCGGCGTCGTGTCCGACCTCGGCCTCGAAGTCGATGCGCTCGGCTGCAAGCGCGCCCTGCTCGTGACCGATCGCGTGCTGCGCCAGCACACCGACGTCGTGGCGCGCGCCGAGAAGGCGCTGGGCAGCCGGCTCGCCGGCATCTTCGACGAGGTCGAAGCCGACTCCGGCGTGCACGTCTGCAACGCGGGCGCCGCACGCGGACGCGACATCGGCGCCGACGCCATCGTCAGTGTCGGCGGCGGCAGCGTCATCGACACCGGCAAGGGCATCGCGATCCTGCTCCGCGAAGGGGGCGAACTCTCGCAGTACGAGGGCTTCCAACTGCTCACGCGACCGCAGACGCCGCACGTGGCCGTGCCCACCACGGCGGGCACCGGCAGCGAAGTCACGTTCGCGGCCGTCATCAAAGACCACGCGCGCCACCAGAAACTCATCTTCGCCAGCAACCACATCATCCCCGACACGGCGCTGCTCGACCCCGAGCTCACCCTCAAACTCCCGCCGGGCCTCACGGCCGCGACGGGCATGGATGCGCTCACGCACGCCATCGAAGCCATGCATTCGCTCCAGCGCGAACCGTTTGCCGACGCGCTCGGGCTGCACGCCATCCGGCTCGTGCGCGCACACTTGCCGACCGCCACGAAAAGCGGGGCCGACCTCGTCGCGCGCGGTCAGATGCTGCTCGCGGCCACGCTGGCCGGGCTCGCCTTCAGCAATGCGCAGGTGGGCCTCGTGCACGCCATGGCGCACACGCTCGGCGGCCAGTTCGGCGTGCACCACGGGCTCGCGAACTCCATCTGCCTGCCGCACTGCCTGCGCTTCAACGCCGCCGACGCCGGCGACGTCTACGCCGAGGCCGGTGCGGCCTTCGGGCTCGCGACGGCGGGCAAGTCCGGGGTCGAGGCGAGCGAGCTGCTGGCCGCCGCCGTGGCCGATTTCGCGGCCGAGCTGGGCCTGAAGACACGCTTGCGCGACGTGGGCGTGCCGCACGACGCGCTTGCCGGGCTCGCCGAGGCCACGCTGTTCGACGGGGCCATCGTGTACAATCCGCGCGTCGTGCTCGGCGCCGACGAGGCGCTGCAAGTGTACGAGGCGGCCTACTAGCCGCTCTGCCGGGGCGTCGCAGGCAACGCAGGCCCGACGTTCACGGGGGATCCCATGTGCGTTCGCGTCGACGATGCGGCCCAGGAAAACGGCCTGGCGCTCATCCTGGGCGATCTCATTCGGCAGAATCTCGAACAGCACCCGGAGCGCAAAGCCGATCTGCGCGCCGTGCGGGCCAACGTGGGCATCACCGCGCAGGATGCCGATTCGAAAGTGGCCGTAACGCTGTGCTTCGACGGCCGGGAGCTCGAAATCCGCGAGGGTCTGCACGAGCCCCTGGCGCTGCACGTCCGGAGCGACTACGAGGGGGTGCTGGCGCTGACGCAGATCCCGCTCACCTGCGCGCGCCTGCCGTGTTTCGCGAGCGCGCCGGGGCGGGCCGCGGTCGCCGCGCTGCTGAGACGGCGGCTGCGCATCGCCGGGCTTGTGCGCCACGCCGGGGTCGTCGTGCGGCTGCTGCGCCTCATCGCGGTGAGCGGCGGGTAGCGCGGGCCGGAATCCGTCACCGCGCCGAGGTCCGAGCGAGTGGAGGCGGGGTCGAGCGCAAGGAGGCAAGCCGATTTGGGCGCAGTCGTAGCAGCGCTCCGGCGAGCACCAAAGCGGCGCGGCCGACACCGCGATTGGCCCCGGATCCGCTCGCGAATCCCGGTGTGGGTGACGGATTCTGGCTGGTTGCACCGTTGGCAGGCGTCCGACAGGGCTGGTATCATCCCGGCCAACGAGGTCTCGGCCGCTCGCGTGCGCGCCGGGGACCCGCGGTAGCCCGCGCCGGAGGTAGACGATGATCGATCTCTTGGAGCAGCATCTCTTGCAGCTCCGCGCCGCCATCACGGAACCCGAGTTGGCGGTTGCCCCCATCCGGCCGTATCTGCGCCCCAACGTGGCGTCGCCCGCGCTGCGCGACGGGCTGCTCGATGCCCCGCTGCGCATCCCCGACTTGCTGCGGGCGCTGGCCGACATCATCGCGCAGCACGACGACCCGCGCGTTCGGGGGTTCGCGGGCGGCATCTACGCCTACGTCTTCAACCCCATCGACATCATTCCCGAAGACGAGGCGGGCTACGTGGGCTTCGTCGAGGACGCCGTCATCTGCTGGCTCGGGCTGCGCTTCCTGCGCGACCGCTACCAGGTCCGGGTGCCGGCCGAGCTCGTCCGCGACGACGACCCGCTGCGGCTCGCCTGGGAAGCGCTCGCCTCCGACGTGCGCACGGCGATCGAAGAGTTCTTCCGCCAGTTCGAGTTGTCCCTCGAAGGTCTCAGCGTGCAGAGTCGATGAGCTGCCGCCAGCGCTGACCTGCGCCCCGGCGGCACGCTGCCTACGCACCGCTCTGCCCCGCAGCCGTGCCCGCCCGTCGCGGGCACGGGCGATGCGGAGGCGGCTGTGCGGGCACCGCGCCCGTGCGGCACCGCCTTACAGCATGAGTTGCGGAAACCAGACGAAGAAAATCAGGGTGACGAGGGCGTAGAGCGGCAGCAGGATGGCGCAGGAGTACTTCATGTAGCCGAAGAACGAGGGCATGCGCACGGCCCGCACGCCGCTCGTGTCGGCAATGACCTTCACCATGAAATTCGGGGCGTTACCGATGTAGGTGTTGGCGCCCATGAACACGGCCCCGACCGACACGGCCTGGAGGAAGATGGCGTGGCCAGGGTCGAGGGCGAGCGCGTGCAGCGAATCGAGGCCCGAGGCCGACAGCGCCGTGGTCGCAAAGACGAGGTAGGTCGGCGCGTTGTCGAGGAAACTCGATAGCCCGCCCGACGCCCACAGGAACTGCCAGGGCTCGGTGAGCCCGAGCTCGCCGCCGTGCACCCGCAGCAGCGCCAGCGCCGGGATCATCGTGATGAAGATGCCCGCAAACAGCACCGCGACTTCGACGATGGCCGCGAACGTGAAGCCGTTTTCGGTGCGCAGGGCCTTGCGCGTGAAGCGCATGGAGAGCAGGCCCATGGCGATCATGATGAGTTCGCGCCACGGGCTGCCTTCGCCCCAGCCAAAGCCGATGGCCTGCGACACGTGCAGCAACTGCTCGCTCAGCAATGTGGCGCCCAGGATGCCCGCGATGAAGAGAAAGTTCACCTTGCCCACGATGCTGAGGGGCTGCACTTCGAGGTTGTCGCGGCGCACGTCTTCGGGCCGCTCGCGCGCGTAGGCACGGCGGTCCCAGACGTAGAACAGGCCGAGCAGTACGAGCGTCGCGAAGAGCCACGGCAGCACCAGCGTGAGCGTCCAGCTGAACGGCACGCCGCGCAGGAACCCGAGGAACAGCGGCGGATCGCCGAGCGGCGTCAGGCTGCCGCCGACATTGGCCACGAGGAACGTGAAGAAGATGACGATGTGCACCTTGCGTCGACGCTCTTCGTTGGTGCGCAGGAGCGGCCGGATGAGCAGCATGGCCGCGCCGGTTGTGCCGAAGATGTTGGCGATGACAGCGCCCGTCGCGAGAAACAGCGTGTTGACGAGCGGCGTCGCGCGGATGTCGCCGCGCAGCACGATGCCGCCGCTCACCGTGTAGAGCGACCACAGCAGCACGATGAACGAGAAGTACTCGGCACCGGAGTGCACGAGGTCGATGGGCTCGTGGACGAGGTAGAACACGAGCACCGGCAACGACAGGAGCCCCGCGACGAGGCCCTTGTTGAGGTTGGATTCCCACCAGTGCCCGACGACGAGGGGCAAGATGGCGATGGCGAGGAGCAGCAGCACGAAGAAGCCCACCCACACGACGCCCGGCTCGAACGGCGCGCCGGTGCCGCCCGAGGCGAACGCAGGCGGGGTGAGCAGACTGAGCAAGATGGCGAGCAGCGCGCCGAACCGCAGGGCGTGGCGGCGACCACCGGACCGCGGCGGT
Organism: uncultured Myxococcales bacterium; assembly: GCA_964422715.1. Lineage (GTDB taxonomy): Bacteria > Myxococcota_A > UBA9042 > PWKZ01 > CAYRCM01 > CAYRCM01. Next base: position 20,183 of record CAYRCM010000032.1, read on the forward strand.
CGCTCGCCGTGCGCAACCGAATGGCTCGTGTGGGGCATCGTGGACCTCCATTCGCCGTGGGGAGTCGAATCGGCCTCGCGCGCGCGCCCGGGCCGAAACGGACAACACGCAAGTTAGCCGGCGCTGCCCGGCAGGTAGCGCCGAATGGCAGACGCCCAATGGCGGCAGACGCTCGGGCGCCGCGCGAGCCGCAAGACGGGCCGCGCCGCCCCGTCGGGCTGGTGCGTCTGCAGCAGCCCGGCCTCGCCGAACCATCGGATCGCATTATGGAAGTTCTCGGACGAGATGGCCTCGGAGAGCCGGATGCGACCCTCGTTGAGCGCACGGTCGGCGTGCTTCTGGATGCGCCGGACGAGGTCGCGCTCGGTCTCGCCGTCGGGGCCGAGTTGCGCCAGCACGCCGAGCGAGACCCAGTACGATTCGAGCAGCGCCATGACATGGTTGCGCAGGAACTGGAGCAGCAAACCGGCGCTCGGATGAATGGTGGCCCAGTCGCCGTCGGGGCCGGGCTCGATGAGCCCCCGTTCGGCGAAGTCCTGCCAGACGTCGGCGAAGACCGTCTCAAACGGTCGTTCGGGGTCGAAGGTGAACTCGTGGCGCAGCAACCGGCTCACGAACTTGGCCCCGCGGCGGGCGGCCGCGCGGTGCACCCGGTCGCCGCGCGCGCAGGCGAGCACGGCCGTGGCCGCGATGGCCTCGGGCACCACGATGTGGACGAGGCTGTTCTTGTAGATGTCGAGATTGATGCGGCGCTGCGGGTTGGGCGTGTAAACGAGGTCGTCGTCGTAGCGGTGCTGCAGGACGAGTTTGTCGCGCACGAACGCCGCGATGACCCGGTCGACGGCCTCGCGCACGGCCTCGCCCTGGGCGAGATCGGTGCGTTTCTGGTGCGCGAACGGCGGCTCGCCGTCGTTGACGTCGGCCGTGGCCTCGGCGTTGGCGCGGTCGATGCCGACGCGGCGCGCGGCCAACCCGCGCAGCAGGATGCGCGAGACGGGCGCGTCGCGGCGCATGACGAGCCCGAGCAGGAAGCCGACACGCATGAGCAACCGCTGCCGCGAGATGCCCGGCCGGGGGTGGCACACGAGCGCGGCGGCGACGAGCGCGCTCGGGGTGACCACGGTGGCGCGGTTGATGCCGTGGACCAACGTGAAGCCGAGCCGTTCGATGAGGCGGCGGCGCGTTTCGTCGTCGGGGGCGCGACCCGGCTCGACGCCCTGCTGGCGCATGTACTCGGTGAAGCTGATGGGCGCGCCGAAACGCGTGTAGAGGCCGCCGTAGTTGGCCGCGAGCACCTTGCTCGTGCGCAGCAGCCCGGCGATGTTCTCGGCGTGCTTCTCGTGACCGGAAAGTTCGCGGATGTAGGAGCGTTCTTCGATGATGCGCTCGTAGCCGATGGTGCAGGGCACGAAGGAGACGTCGGGCGTGGCGCCGTTGAACACGGCGTCGGTGATGAGGTTGAGGATGCCGTAGCGCGGGGCCAACGATTTGCCGGTGCGCGAGCGGGTGCCCTCGATGAAGAACTCGATCCAGTAGCCCTCGGCGAGCAACTTGGCCACGTAGGCCCGCAGCGCCTCGGAGTAGATGCGGTCGCCCTTGAAGCGCCGGCGGATGAAGAACGCGCCGCAACGCCGGAAGATGGCCCCCATGGGCCAGAAACTGAGGTTGATGCCCGCCGTGATGTGCGGCGGCAGCAGCCCCTCCGTGTAGAGCAGGTAGCTGATAGCCAGGTAGTCGACGTGGCTGCGGTGGGCCGGCACGAAGATGACGGGCCCGCGCCGGCCGGCCTCGCGCAGGCGCTGGAGGCCGGCCTCGTCGACCTCGATGGCGGCGTAGATGCGGTTCCAGATGAGCGTCAGCGTCATGACCACCGCCTCGAGCATGCGCCCGCTGAAGTTGGCGGCGATCTCTCGGAGATCCTTACAAAATTCCTTGCGAACGGCGGGGGCCGGGCGTCCGAGGTGTTGCCCGAGCTCGCCGAGCGCGGCGTCGACGGCCACGGAGCGCACGATTTCCTGGCGGATCTGGCGACTGCTTTTGACGACCGGGCCGCGAATGGTGCGGTCTTCGCGGTGCATGCGGTGGTGCAGCGTCCAGCGCAGGCGGAGCGCCAGCTGTTCGGTGTCGTGCACGTCGGCGTTGTCGGCGATGAACGCGCGCAGGTCGAGGATTTCGGATTGCTGCACGAACGCGTGGCGGAAATTACGCAGGAAGCCCGCCAGCTTGCGAATGCGCCCGGGCGCGAACGGATCGCCGAAGACGAGGTCGATGAGCGAACGCCGGTAGCGGTCGGGTTGCTGGGTCCAGACGAGGATCTGCGGCAGCAGGAGGAGCGGCCGGTCGAGCGTGCGCTGCACCTCGATGAGCGTCTTCAGGTAGCGGATGACCGAGACCCCCCCGAACGACAGCCCGCGCCGGCGGCGCAAAAAGAGCAGCGCCGGCCGCCCGTGGCGCAGGCCGTGGCTGAGCAGCGCCGTGTCGCGCACGCGGCGGTTGGTGATGCGCAGCAGCCGCCGCACCGCGTAGCCGAGCACGGCGAGCACGGGCCGGAGCAACAGCGTGCGCAGACCGTTGACGAAATACGCGAGCGGCAGCCCGAAGCGCAGGCACGCGTAGTTGAGGTACATCAGGTCGAGCAGACTCTGGCGGTCGAGCACGTAGATGGGCACGCCGGTGCGCTGGGCTTCGAGCACGTCGGCAACGAATTCGCGACGAAATTCGACGCGTTCGAAGCGTCGCGCCAGCCGCCGGATCCAGAAGCCGGGTTTGGGCGTCATGGCGTGCGGATTGGCAATGCGGCGGTCGTCGAGCGACGGTGGGGCCGCCATGGGTTGCGGGACGGGCATCGTGGGGTTCGTCCGTGGGCCCGAGACTGCCCGGGGGCGCAAGCGAGACGCGTGTCAAGAAGCGCATGGCCGACGCGCGTCGCGGCCGCGCTGTGCGGAAGCGACCCTAACGGGAAACCGTTGGGCTGTCAAACCGCCGACAGGCCACACTCCGTCACCGCGCCAAGGTCGGATCGCGTGGACGCGGGGTCCAGCGCAAACGGGCCAGCCGAGTGGGCCCGAGTCGCCGCAGCACGCCGGCGGGCACCCCATCGGCGCGGCCGCCGGCGCGATGGCCCGGGGATGGGGGCGCGAATGCCGCGCTGCGGGACGGGTTTTCGGGGCTTGCGGGCGTTGACGCGGCGCGCCGCCCGGGTAGACTCGCGGTCAGGCCGAAACCACGAGGGAGGGGAGGTCGAGCGACATGCCGAGCGGCGCCATCCAGGACTTCCCGCTGCGCGTCGAGCCCGCGGGCCTGACGCTGCCGGGCACCCCGCTGTGGCTCGATGCCTTGCGCCCGCGGCGCTTCACGGGGGTTTCCGGAGCCGACGTGCCGCACGCGGGGGCGCACCGGCTGGTGCTGTGCACCGAAGACACGGCCGTGCTGCTCCGCGCCCGCGGTGCTCGGCCGCGCACCCAACTCACGCCCTACGACCGCCGCATCGCGCTCGGGCCGCTCAGCATCCGGCTGCTGCCGGCCGGACGGCTGCGGGGCGCCGCGCAGTTCCTCGTCGAGTGGCAGGGCGTGCGGCTGCTCTACGCGGGCCGGCTCGGCGGGCTACCGCTGCCGACCGCCGAGCCGGCCGTGGCCGTGCCGGCCGACATCCTGGTCCTGGACACGACGTGCGCGGCTCCCGACGCCATGCCGGCCCCCACGGTGGCGCCTGGCGCGGCCCTCGCGGCGTTCGCCGAGCGTACGGCCGGCGCCGGGGCAACGCCCGTGGTGGTCGTGCCCGACGGTCCGGCCGGCCAGCCCGACGTCCTGTTCTGGCTCGGCGCCGCGGGGTTCGCGCTGGCGCTGCCGCCCCGACTGCTGCGCCTCGCGGCGGCGCTCGCCGAACGGGGTGTGGCCCTCGGCCCCGTGCGCGCGTTGCGCCCGCGCCCACAGCCTGGCGAAGTCGTGGTCGTGCCGGCCCAGGCCGCCCCCTCGCGCACCGTGCTCGGCCTCGTCAACGTGCGGACGCTGCGCGTCGTGCCGCCCGGTGCGCCGCCGACCGCCGCCGGCCTTCCCGCAGACGAGACGCTCTGCTGGCAGGCCGAAGCCGGCGCCGCCGAACTGCTCGCGTTCGCAGCGTCCGTCGGGCCGCGCCGCGTGTGTCTGTTCGGGCCGCACGACCGCGCGCTCGAAGGACGCTTCCGCGCGGCCGGCTTCGCCGCCGAGGCCAGCTCCGCCCGCGGCCAACTCAGCCTGCTCTAAGGGTCGCGGCGCCCCCGGTGTGACAGCGTGGCGGTTCCGGGGTAGCATCCGGCCGCTCGTGGTCCGGCGAGCGTCGAGGGGCAGCCCAGAGCCGCATGGAATCATTGTTCAACAAGCGCTTCGTGATCGTGTCCGGCAAGGGCGGCGTGGGTCGCAGCACGGTGAGCGCCGCGCTGGCGCTCGCCGCGGCCCGCCGCGAAAAACGCGTGCTCATCGTCGAGTGCAACGCCCGCGACCGCATTCCGCGGCTCTTCGACGCCGCCCCGGTGGGCTACGAGCCGCGCGCCATCCACCCGGGCATCGAGACCATCAACATCCGGCCCGAAGACGCGCTGCGCGAATACGGCGTCATGAAGCTGCGCTTCAAGCGCGTGTATCGGCTCGTCTTCGAGAACGACCTCATGCGCCGCCTGGTGCGCATGATTCCGGGCATGAACGATCTCCTCATCCTCGGCAAGGCCATGTTCCTCGAGGCCGCCCGCGATGCCCGCAGCGGGGCGCCCCGCTGGGACCTCATCGTGGTCGACGGCCCGCCGACGGGTCAGGGCATGGCCATGTTCCGCCTGCCGCGGGCCATCCTCGCGGCCGTGCCCACGGGCCCGCTCGCCGACGACGCGGCCCGCATCCAGGCCCTGCTCACCGACCCGCGCCGCACGTGCTTCAACGTGGTGACCCTGCCCGAAGAGATGGCGGTCAACGAAGCCCTCGAACTCGCGCGCCAGGTGCGTGACGAACTCGCCATTCCCGGCGGCGTCGGGTTCTGCAATGCGCTCTGGCCCGAAGCGCTCTCCGAACATGAAGAAGCCATCCTCGACGTGCTCGCCGACGACGTGCGCGGCCGCGAACCCGAGATCGACCGGCTCATCGCCTGCGTCCGCGAATCGTTGGCGCGCCACCGCCACCAGACGCCGAACGTCGAGCGGTTCGAGCAACGCGTGGGATTGCCCACCATACGCGTTCCGTTCGTCTTCACCGACGAATTCGGCCGGGCGGCCATCGAACGGCTCGCCGGTCACATCCAGGCCCAACTCGACCGGCTCGGGGCCAGCGCCTAGCGCGCGGCCCCGGTCACGGGAAGGAACGTCATGCCCGCCACCGCCGCCCCGCCCTGGGCCCGAGATCTGCCCGCCGAACTCGCCGCCGTCAACGCGGCCGCTCCGGCCGGCGTGCGCGTCGCGCTCAACGACACGCACCCCTTCGGCCCGACCCGTGGGGTCGAACGATATCGCCTGTCGAACGGGCTTACGATCCTGCTGCTCATCGACGCGTCGGCGCCGGTGTTTGCCTTCCAGACCTGGTTTCGCGTGGGCTCGCGCCACGAGCACGACGGCAAGACGGGTCTCGCTCACCTGTTCGAGCATCTCATGTTCAAGGGCACGACCCACCTGCCCGACGGCGAATTCGACCGCATCCTCGAAAGCCGCGGGGCCAGCACCAACGCCGCCACGTGGCTCGACTGGACCTACTACCGCGAAAGCCTGCCGGCGGGCGATCTGGGCCTCGTCGCCGGCCTCGAAGCCGACCGCATGGTCAACCTGCGCCTCGACCCGGACCAGGTCGGCCGCGAACTCGAGGTGGTCAAGAACGAGCGCCAGTACCGCGTCGACGACGACCCCGACGGCACCCTCTTCGAGCGCCTCTACGCCACGGCCTTCGAGGTCCACCCCTACGGCCGGCCCACGATCGGGCACCAGCGCGACCTCGAAACCCTTTCGCTCGCCGACTGCCGGGCGTTCTACGCACAGCACTATGCGCCCAACAACGCCACGGTGGTCGTCGTCGGCGATGTCGGGCGGATCGAAGCGCTGAACGAGCTCGTGCGCGCCTATGGGCCGCTCGAAGCCCGCCCGGTGCCGCCCCCGCTCGCCGTGAGCGAACCGCCGCAACGCGCCGAACGGCGCGTGACCCTGCCCCTGCCCATCGCCGCCCCCAAATTGCTGCTCGGCTACCGCGCGCCGCCCGTGAGCGACCCCCAGTTCCCGGCCATCGAGGCGCTGAACGAGATTCTCTTCGAGGGCGACAGCGCGCGGCTGCACCAACGACTCGTGCTGCAAGACGAACTGGCCATCGCCATCTCGGGTTGGCCGGCCGACACGCGCGAGCCGGGGCTGCTCGAAGTCTTCGTCATGGCGCGGCCCGGCGTGGCTCCCGACGCCGTGCTGCGGGCGCTCGACGAAGAGATCGCGCAACTCGCAGCGGCCGGTCCGAGCGAACGCGAGGTCGAGAAAGCCCAGAACCGCCTCGAAGCCGACTTCCTGCGCAGCCTCGAGTCGGCCTCCGACCGGGCGCGGGCGCTTGGCACCTACGAGACCGAGCACGACGACTACCGGGCGCTCTTCCGCGTGGCCGACGCCTATCGCGCGTTGACGGCCGCCGACATCCGGGCCGCGGCCGCCACGTGGCTCGTGCCGGCGCAGCGCAGCCTCATCATCGGGCTGCCGAACGGCGAGGCGCCGGCCGACGACGACGGTGCGGCCGACGACGACGCCCTCGACCTGCCGGCAGCGGAGTCCGCCCCATGAAGACCCTTGTCGAAGAGAATCGCGACCGGCCCTACGTGGCACTCGAACTCGCCATCGGCGGCGGCGGACTCGCCGACCCGCCCGGCAAGGAAGGCCTCGCCTACCTGACGGCACGCATGCTGCTGCGCGGCACGGCCCGGCACAGCCACGCCGAATTCAACGAAGCGGTCGAACACCTGGGCTCGTTCGTCGACGTCGGCGCCAGCAAGGAATGGCTGTCGGTTCGGGCCGATGCGCTCGAACGAAAGTTGCCGGCGCTCTTCGCGCTGCTCGGCGACATGTTCTGCACGCCGGCCTTCCCGGCCGCCGAACTCGAACAGCTGAAGCGCGAGACGCTGGCCCAGTTGCAGAGCCTGCGCGATTCCGACGACGCGTTGGCGCGGCTTTTCTTCTACCAGGCGCTCTACTCCGGCACGCCGTACGGCAAGCCGCTCTACGGCTACCTCGCGACCGTGCCGGGCATCGCGCTCGCCGACGTCAAGCGCTACTACGCCGAGCACCTGCGCCGCGACAACCTCATCGCAGGTGCCGCGGGGGCGCTCTCGCAGGCCGAGCTCCAGGCCCGGCTCGGCGAAGTTCTGGCAGCCCTGCCGGCCGGTGCCCCGCCGCCCACGGTGCACCACGCGTCGCCGAAGCGGCCGGGGCGCCACCTCGTGCTCATCGACAAACCCGAACGCACGCAGGTGCAGCTGCTCATCGGCCAGGAAACGGTGCCGGCGGCTCACCCCGACTACTTCGACCTGCTCGTCGGCTGCACGGCGTTCGGCGGCACGTTCAGTTCGCCGCTCTCGCAGCAGATCCGCGAGAAACGCGGCTGGTCGTACAGCGCGTACAGCGTGCTCGGCGTCGACCGGCGCACGGGCACGTTCGTCTCGCGCATCCAGCCGCGCAACGAGGACGCGGGTCAAGCCACGGCGCTCGTGCTGACGCTGCTCGAAGAACTGGTCGACCAGGGCCTCAGCGGTGAGGCCGTCGACTTCGCCAAGTCGTACCTCGTGCGCAGCTTTCCGTTCCGGGTCGAGACGCCGGCGAAGCGTCTACAGCAGCAACTGGCCGCGCTGCTCCTCGATCGTCCCGCCGACTTCACGGCCCAGTGGACAACCCGGGTCAGCGCTGTCACGCCCGAAACGGTCAATGCGGCCCTCCGGCGCCACGTGCGGCCTGCCGACCAGTGGGTCGTGGCCGTGTGCAGTGCCCCCCAGGTCGGCGATGCGCTGGCTCGGCTGCCGGGGGTTTCCGACACGAAGATTCACCCGTACGATGCCGACTGGTCGGCTGAGGCCCCTTGAGGGCGGAGAGGCACCCCATGTCCTACCTCGTCATCACCACGTCGTACAAGGTCAAGCGCGACAAGCGCGAACGCTACCTCGAGTTGATGCGCCGCGTGCGCGAAAACTCCCTCGATCTCGGGGCCGTCGACCAGTACCTGCTGGAAGACGACGCACGCTCCAACGATTTCACCGAGATCCTCGTGTACGACAGCTGGATCCAATACGAGAACGCGCGCCGCTTCCCCACGACGCGCGCCATGGAAGATGTGTTCAAGGAGCTCGAAGGGTGCATCGAGGGCGGCTTCGACCGCTGCGAGGTCGACCACTTCAAGTCCCACATGGGCAACTGGGAAACGGCCCCGAGCAAGAGCGAAAGCTAGTCGGCCATCATGGTTCGCTTCCGCCATGCCGAACGGAGCCGGCCGTCGGGCCCGGCCGAGGGGCCCGGCCTTGCCGCGGCGGTGCGGCAATTGCCGTTTCGCCGTACGGTGCCGGCTCTTGTCCTGGCGCTCCTCGCGGCGACGGCCGGTTGCCGCGGTGCCACCCCCGACCCGGCGGCCGCTGCCGCAGCGCCGGCGTCGCCTGCGGCGCGCCCCCCGGCCACGCTGCCGGCCCCGCCCGCGTCGCCGCCAAGCCCCGGCCTCACGCGCGCCGGGTCGGCCCTGCAACAGCTGCCGGCGACGCCCGTGCGCCGCGTGGCGGGCGCCATCCTCTCCACGCACCTGTCGCTGACCGTCGACTGGGAGGGCCAGCAGCGCACGATTGCCGCGTTCCAGACCATCCACGTCAAGCAGAACGCAGGCGTCTACGCGGGCGAGCTCTTGCGCTTCGAGGGCGTCGAACTGCTGGCCCGCGAACGCGAATTTCTTGGCCCCTACCCCGACCGCGACCTGCGCGAAGTGCTTCGCGACGCCGTCGTGCGCCTCGAAGCCTCGAGCGACACGGCCATGCGCACCGAGGTCGCGGCCGTCGACGTACGCCCCGTGGCCACGCCACCGCGCGCCTGCAACTCCACGCCGGCCTTCGAAGCCCGCCTGGCGCTGCGCCTCGCCGTCGGCGACCAGGTGGGGCAGGCCGACGTCACCGCCGTGCTGTGCGCCGGGGTCCCCACGGGCATTGCGCGATCCGTGTTGCAGACCGACGGGACGGTCCCGTTTCGCAACCTGGGCCGCGTTCTCCGCTTCGTCAGCGAAATCCAGTCGTTGCTGGAGCCGACGCCATGACCGAAGCGCTCCCTGGCCAACGCGCCTGGCGCAGCTGGCAGCGCAGCACGCTGCGCGAGGCCGAGCAGGCGCACCTGGCGCTGCTGCTCGACAACCCCGACGAGGCCGTCGACCGGCTGCTCGAAGTCTGGCGCATCCTCGACGCCCACTGGCCCGCCGATTTGCGCAGCGCGGTCGGCCTCGACCACTGGTTCGGGCTCCACGCCGACGGCCCCTCGGCCTGGCTCATGACGCTGATGCGCCTGCGCCAGCAGCCGAACGCGGCCGCCGACGGCCGCGGCCACGATCTGCGCGTTGCGGCGAGCGGGCTCATCAGCCGGCTCACGGCCGACGATCCGCTGCGCGACGAAGCCGAACTCACCGAGGCCGTCCTCGCACTCGTGCTCGGCAGCGATCCGAGCGCTGACACGCGCGCCCGCGGCCTGCTCGCGCGCAGACCGGGCAACGCCTGGGTGCGGCTCAGCCTCGCCGACGCCTACTGGACGCTCGCCGCATCCGGGCAGCGCCAGCCGCGCCGGGCCGAAGCGCTCTACCTCGAGGTCCTCGCGCTCGAAGCCGACGACCCGGCGCTGGCCGAACGCGCGCACGACGCCCTGCAGCAGCTCTACGCCGCCACGGGACAGCACGACACGGCGGCGCTGCTCGGCGAGGCATTCTTCACGCCCGAGCGCGTGGTGCGGGCCCTGCTCATGCGTGCCGACCAGCCCTCCGAGCACGCCATCCGGGCTGCACTGCGGCTCGGCTCCCGCGTCGTCGAGGCCCTCGCCGCGGTGGTCACCGATCCGCCGCTCTGGCGCAGCTACGCGGCCGACGACGCCGGGCTGCCGATCTGGTGGGGGGTCGTACACGCCGCCCTGCTGCTCGGCGCCATCGGCGACGCGGCGGCGCTGCCCGCGCTCGCCACCGCCCTCGACGCCGAGCTGCCGCTGCTGCGGGCCCACTTGCCGGCGGTCTTCGCGCGCTTCGGCGCCCCGGCCCTGCGCCCGCTGCGCCACGCGCTGAACGACCGCGGGCGCCCGCCCGGCGCACGCCAATGTGCCTGTCACTGCATCGCGGCGACGGGCCTCGCCACACCGGCCGTGCGCGCCGACGGCGTGGCCACCCTGCGCGCGGCGCTCGCCCGGCGCGCCGAGTCGCGCGCGCTGCGCACCGCGGCCGCATACGGGCTCGCACTGCTCGGCGATCGGGAGAGCCGCGGGCGCATCGTGCGGGGGCTTGGGAGCGGCCGGCTCGATGCCTCGGAGTTGGCGCCCGAACTCGTCGCCGACCTCTACGCGGGACGACTGCCGGCGGAGCCGCTGCTGGCCCTCGACCGCGACCTGCTGGCGTTCTACTCGGGCGACGAGCGCCTGACGCGTGACCACGCAGCCCGCGATCACGTGGAGATGGCGGCCGCGGCGCTGCTCGACCTGCTCGACCGGGCGGTGGCGGGCGACGCGACGGCCGCCGCGGCAAGCGCGCCCCCGCGGGCTCGCGCCGGGGTGCGCCGGGCCGACCACTGGCGCCGGGCGCTCGCCGCCATCGCGCGCCAGGCCACCGGCGACGTCTCCCTGCTCAACGCGCTCGCCGACTGGCAGGCCGACCCGCTCGCCACGATCGACGACGTCGAACGCCAGGGGCTCGACGACGCCCTCATCGACTTCTGGACGCTCGACGCCCCTGCCGGCACGGCCCCCTGCCCCGCCGACCTGCTCGTGGCCGAACGCCGCCTGATGTCGCTCACCGAACGCGCCGAGCTCGAGGCCTGGCGCGCGGCCGAAGTGCGGCTTTTCGAGGTGACGACGGCCCGGAGCGAATTGCCGGCGGTGGGGCGCGATCTCGCAAGCGGCGAATCCCTCGAACTCTACGGCGCCTTCGAGCTGCCCGCCGTGCCCCACGACCTGTATCTCGGCCGCGTCGTCGCCTGGCCCGGCGAGGCCGTCATGCTGTACCCGCTGCGACTGCCGCCGCGGCTCGCACCGGCGCTGCTCGCGAAGGTGCGGCGCGGAGACGCGGCCGGTCCGAGCGTTGCGCCCGCGAACCGGCGCCGCGGCATGGCCCGACTGCACGCGCGCATGGCCCGCGAATGCACCCCCGAGGGCGGCGGCCTGCTTCCTCCAGCCGAGGCGCCGCTTGCCGGCAGCGCCTACTACGACGTGCGCGACCGCGAACAGGCGCTGGCCGTGCTGCGGACGCTGCGCGGCTGGCATGACAGCGGCGCAACCGTACAGAACGAAAGCGACTTCAGGCGCTCAAGCGAGCCCTCCGATGTGGCCCCCGACGGCCTCCGGCTCGCGGCCGACCGGGTGCGCTTGCGCCACGACCGCCTGGTCTTGACCTGTGCTTCGCACGAACGGCTCGGCGACGCGCGCCGCGTCCTCGAACGCGCGCTCGGGCGAGCCGTGCGCCATCGCGCCGACGTGCTCGAAGACCCGCTGTGGCTGTTCGCCTCACCCCGGCTCGCGGCGCCGGGGGACGCGAGTGAAGCGCGCGCCACGCTGCTCTGCGAAAGCCTCGAGCGCCACTACGCGGCCTGGCTCGACCGGCCGCACCCCGAACTTGCAGGGCGGACGCCGCGCGAGGCCGCCGGCGACCTGTTCTTGCGCGAGCCGCTCCTCGGGCTGCTCACCGAGATCGAAAACGTCGAAGCCCGGCGCGGCCTGCGCCTCGGGGTACGCTGGCAGACAGCCCCGCTGCGTCGGCAGCTCGGCTTGCCCGCCGCGCCCGATCGCCCCGGGTCGTTCGGTTCCCGGGGCGAATCGGCGCCTTGACAGGTCGGACAGCGCGGCCACAATGGGGCCTCGTCGTCGGCACGGCAGCGGCTCTTGCCCGATGCGCGTTGGCCTGCGCCCCCCGCGGCCAAACGGCCGTGGCGGCCAGCCGGCCGGGAAGTGCCCACCATGAAACGGACCGCGCGCCCCGCCTCCCCCATCCACAAGACCAGCGAAGCGTTTGCTGCGCGCTTCGGCTACGCGTGCCCTGAGGATCTCCAGCACTTCTACGCCGCCGTGTCGCAGGAAGACCGCGATTGGCTGGCGCTCTGCGACCTCGAAGACGTCGTTGGCGAACGCGGGCGCGACCCGCGCCTTCCGCCGGGCTTCGTGCCCATCGCCTCCGAGGCCAACGGCGACTGGTACTGCCTGCGGCGGCTCTGGCAAGGGCCCGACGGCCGCACCCCGGTCGTGCTGTGGCTCAACGACACGGGCGCGTTCGTCCCGGTGTCGTCCGATTTCCGAAGTTTCGCCGTCTGGAAGTGCTTTCGCGAAGGCATCGAATCGCCGCTCGATGAACGGCCGCTCATCCAGAAACGCCTGGCGCGCATCCGCATGGCGAGCGGCTTCGACGGCATCTACATCCAGGACCGTTTCCATCCCCTCGAATGGAACGACGTCATCCTGCGTGCCGACCCCACCAACGCCTTCCAACTCTGCGTGTCGGCCTGGCGCAAGGCCAAGATCTGTCGCCACGACGACGCCCAGAGCGATATCGCCCGAGCGCAGGCCGCGCTGCCGCAGTTTGGCGGTGGCCACTTCGTGGCCGGCCGCATCTTGGCGTTGCGCGGGTTTGTACGCGAGGCGGCCCAGGCGTTCTGGCGCTTCCTGCAGTGCCCCGTGGCCGGCAGCGGGCACACCCACTGGACCGACTGGGGCGATCTCGAAGTACCGCTCGATGCCGAGCGACCGGCCGCCCGCTTCCTCGTCGAAGCCCAGACCGAGGTCGATCGCGCCGTCCTCGCCGATCCGAAGGTGCGCATGTTGACCGGGTCCGACCCGAAAGACGCGCGGGTGCGCCTCAAGCTGGCGCAGCAGCTCGCCGCCACGGGCGATCTCATGCGGGCCCTCGTCGAGCTCGAAAACGCGCTGTTTCTGGCCGACCGCGACACGCGGCTCGTCGACGAGACGCTGCTGCGGCAACGCGACATCTACGCCCGGCTCGGCGCGCTGCCCGAGGCGCAGCAGTGCGACCGCATCCGCCTGCAGCTCGCCCAGGGCTGAGCCGCCATACCAAGTTGCGTTCCATAAGGATACCGAGGCGCCGAGAAGCGATCCCCCGAGGCGTACTTCGGGTGCGCCGCAGGGGGGAGCGACGAAGGCAACAACGGTATCCGAGGGAAGGCGACTTGGTACTAGGCGCCGTCGTCGCCGATCGCGAGCACCGGACACTCCTCGGCCGCCTCCCGGCAACGCGCGCGCTCGGCGTCGGTGGCCGGCTGGCGCTTCACGTACGAGTAGCCGAGGGCGTCGTCCATCTCGAAATGCTCGGGGGCCACCTCGGCGCAGGCGCCGCAGTTGATGCACGTGTCGTCCACGTAGAAGGGCCCCGGAATCGACTTGCTCACGCGGCGAGTCTTGTCGGCCATCGACGAAACCTCCCTCGCAAGTGGCGTGCCCAGACCGCGCGGCCAGGGCGGAGCCGAGGGCGCGAACGCCCAGGCGGCGGAGCGAGACGACGCGGCTTGCCGTCTCCGCGGGATGATCGGCCCGCGACCCGATTCCTGTCAACGGGCGGCCGCTGCGAGCGCTTGACCCCCGCCCGGGCCGCGGCTAGAGTCCCGGCGCGCGCGCCCACGGTGGTCACGCGGCCAGCTCGGGCCGTTGCGTGACGCGACGCCAGGCGGCGCTCGCGGTTCTGCGCCGCGAAGACCGGCCTCGGTCACGCGGGGCCCGCGGCGCGTCAACCGAATCGGGGAGGAATGCGGTGTACAGACCCAAGAAACTGGCTATTCTCGTCGGCGGGGGCCCGGCCCCGGGCATCAACAGCGTCATCGGCGCCGCGACCATTCGGGCACGCCTCGAAGGCGTCGAAGTCGTCGGCATTCGCGACGGCTTCGAGTGGCTCATGCAGGGCCGCATCGACCAGGTCGAAGACCTGACCATCGACGGGGTCAGCCGCATCCACTTCAGCGGCGGCTCGCACCTCGGCATCTCGCGCGCCAATCCCACGCTCAAAGAAGACCTGCTCGAAAACACGGTCACGTCGTTGCTGCGGCTCAACGTGTCCATGCTCATCACCATCGGCGGCGACGACACGGCCTACTCCGCGATGCGCCTCGAACAGCGGGCCGACGGACGAATCCACGTCGTGCACGTGCCGAAGACCATCGACAACGACCTCGACCTGCCGCCCGGCATCGACACGTTCGGCTTCCACACGGCCCGGCACGTCGGCGTCGAACTCGTGAAGAACCTGATGGTCGACGCCAAGACCACCTCGCGCTGGTACTTCATCATCACCATGGGCCGCAAGGCAGGCCACCTGGCGCTGGGCATGGGCCGCTCGGCCGGCGCGACACTCACGCTCATTCCCGAAGAATTCGCCGAACGGCCCATTCGCCTGAAGACCATCGTCGACACGTTGGTCGGTGCCATCATCAAACGCCTCAGCTATGGCCGACGCGACGGGGTGGCCCTCATCGCCGAAGGCGTCGTCGAGGACATCGACAAACAGGACCTCGCGGCCCTCGAAGACGTCGAGCGCGACGCCCACGGCAACGTGCGCATCGCCGAAATCGAGCTCGGCGAAATCCTGAAGCGTGCCGTGCAGTTGCGGCTGCGCGAACTCGGTCTGGCGAAAACGACCGTGGTGGCCAAGAACATCGGCTACGAGCTGCGCTGCGCCGACCCCATCCCGTACGACATGGCCTACACCCGCGACCTCGGCTACTGCGCCACCAAGTACCTGCTCGCCGGGGGCAACGGGGTCATGGTCACGTTGCAGGCGGGTCAGTTCGTACCCATCCCGTTCCAGAAGCTGCTCGACCCGCAGACCGGACGCGCCCGGGTGCGCATGGTCGACGTGCGCTCCACGCGCTACGCCATCGCGCGGCGCTACATGATTCGGCTGCGCAAAGACGATTTCGACGACCCGCACGAACTCGCCAAGTTCGCGGCCACGGTCGGCATCCGGTTGCCCGAATTCCGGGCGCAGTTCCAATCCCTCGTGCAAGACGAGCCGCCGGCGCTGCGGCTCGAGCCGCTCATCGTCGCGTCCGACGGCACGCTCGCGACCGCCGCTGCTCAGCCCGCGGCTGCCGCCGACGCGGACCCGGCCAGCGGCGCCGCCTCCGCCGGAGCCGGCGCCTGGGATCCCTTCGACTGGCCCGAACGCGAAGCGGCGCCCGCCGCGCCCAAGCGCGAGAAGGGCAAGCGCAGCACCCCCGCCTGAGCCTCGAGCCCGCCGCCCCACGCGGGGGCGGCGCGCCGACCCTCCGTGAGCCGCACCCCGGCCCGCTATTCCGAGAGATCGTCGACGATCGGGGCTGCCGCTGTCGCGAGCGCGGCCGGCACCTCGAGGGCAGGCGTGGCCAGGTAGGCCAGGTAGTCTTCGACCGGCAGGCCCCGTTCGAGCACACCGGATTCGACGGCGTCTTCGAGACGTCGGCGCATCTTGCCGACTTCGGGGCCCGGCGCGAGCGAGAAGCGGTTCATGATGAGGTGGCCGATGCCGGTCGGCAGGCTCGGCTCGCGGGCGTCGGCGGCGCGGACGGCCTCGACGCGCTCCTGCAGTTCGGCCAGCGCGCGCTTGACCTGTTCGACGCGGTTCTCGCGCCGGGACGTGATGTCGGCCCGCGAGAAGTTCAGCAGATCGTCGAGATGTTCGCCCGCGTCGCGGATGAGGCGGCGCACGGCGCTCGTGGTCCATTCCTCGTTGTAGAGGTTGACGCGCGAGTGGTTGCGCACGAGGAACGACACGCGGGAGCGCAGGCCATCGTCGAAACGCAGCCGACTGGCGATGCCATCGAAGAGCACCGTGCCGAGTTCCTCGTGGCGGAAGAAGTGAACCGTGCCATCGGCGTCGATGGTGCGCGTTGCGACCTTGCCGATGTCGTGGAACAGCGCCGCCCAGCGCAACGCCTCGTCGGGCTTGACCTTCTGGACGACCTTGCAGGTGTGCTCCCAGATGTCCTTGTGGTGGACATCGCAGGTCTCGTCGAAGCCTTCGAGCGCTGCCACTTCGGGCAGCAGGTAGTGGAGCACGCGGCAGTCGAGCAGGTACTGCAGCGCCACGTCGGGGTGGCTGTGGAGCAGCATGCGTTCGAGTTCGCTGCGCCAGAGTTCGGGAGACACGTCGAGGATGCTGCCCGCCGCTTCGGCCGACGCCTCTTTCAGTGCCGCGTCCGGCGTGAACCCGTAGTAGGCCACGTGGCGCGCCACGCGCAGCAGCCAGAGACCGCTGTCGCGGAACAGTTCGCGCGGCGGAGCGATGGTGCGGATGCGCTGCTGCGCGAGATCGTCGAGGCCGCCGAAGGGGTCGAGCACGGTGCCCTCCGGGTCGACGGCGATGGCGTGCAGCGTGATTTCGCGAGACGCCAGGTCGCGCAGCAGCGCCGACAGGCCCGTATTCTGAAACGAGGGGATGGCCGGGAGGAACGTGCGGTACGGGGAGACGTTGAGCACCCGCTCGGTCTCGCCCTTGACGAGTCGAAAGCGGATGCTGCGTCGGCTGCGCGATTCGCGCGCGACGGACAACCCGCCGTCGGCGAGGTCGCCCAGAATGCGATTGATGTCGGCCGGTCCGGCGCCTGTGATGATGTCGCAGCGGGTCGCCGTTTCGAGCGTGTGGTTGATGGCCCATTCGCGCGCGGCCGGCCCGATGACGTAGGCCTGGTGACCCTGAGACAGAAAGGCCTGGATGACCCGCGCGACGTCGGCCGGGAACGTCGCGTCGGCCGGCCGGTCGGCGCTGGCCGGCGGGCCCGGCGGGGCCGCGCTGAACGCGGCCAGTTCGTCGTACGGCGCTTCGCTGTTCGAGGGCATGAAGCCGTTCTCCTCCCCGTCTCGCGAGCCGCGCCGGGCGGGGGCGCACGCAAGCGGCCTCTATGGTAGGACGGCCCTCCGCCCGCCGCAAGGCGTCTTGCCGGCCGCGGGCGGCTCTGCTAAGCAGCCGGAATGGGCTCGCTCTTCGCAGCGGTGGTCTACCTCCTCAGTGCGGCGCCCGGGGCGGCCCCTGTGCCGTCGCCCGGAACCGACGCCTGCGCCCCGGCTTCGGTGCGCCTCGACCTGCACGTCGACCTCGCCCGGCGCACGGTCGACGGCCAGGCCGACTGGACGTTTGACCGCGCCGCCGAGCCGCCGACCCTGCTCCTCTATCCGAACCGCTTCGAGGCCGCGCCGCCGTGGCTGAACGATCTGACGCTCGGCTGGACGTTTCCCGGCGCGCCCGAGCCCGGCAGCCTGACAATCGAGGCCGCCGAATGGAACGGCCGGGCCCTCGTCCCGCCAACCGAGCGCCTCCTGCGCTGGACGTTGCCCGCGCCGGCCGGCCCGCAAGGCGGCTCGGCGGAGGGCAGCCGCCTTGCGCTGCGCTTCACGACCCACGTGCCGCGGCGCTACGGCCCGTTCGGCGCGATCGCGGGCGGCCTCGTGGCCGACGGCGGGCTCTACCCGGTGCTCGCAGCGGGGGCGCGCGGCGAGCCCCGCCCGCACGCTCTCGACGTGACCGTGCGGGGCCTTCCGCCCGGTGCGCTCGTCGTGCTGAACGGGCGTGTCCGGCGGGTCGCAGCCGACGCCACGCCCGTGCACGTCGCGTTGCCCGTGGCGCCGGCCCTCGCGCTGCGCATCCTGCCGCGACCGTTCAAGGACGTGATCCTCGGCGTGGTCAA
>CAYRCM010000033.1:0-37695 GCA_964422715.1 uncultured Myxococcales bacterium
TCGCCTACAAGCCGGGCGCGGCGGTCGTCAGCTGCCGCCGCGGCGGTGCCAGCGGAGTCTCCGGAGCCCGCGCCCCCGTCCGCCACCGCGGCCGCCCCGGCCACCGCGCGGCTCATCGTGCAGTCGCGGCCGCCTGGGGCCACCGTGCTGCGCGGCGAAACGGTCGCCTGCACCACCCCCTGCGACACCCGCGTCCCGGCGGGCAGTGCCGCCGAGGTGTTCCGCGTGCGCCTGGCCGGCCACGCCGATGCCCAGTTCGAGGCGCAATGCTCGCCCGACGCCACCGTGCAGCAGTCCATCCGGCTGCGCCCGAAGGCGGCCGGCAGCCCGCCCGCGGCAGAAGGCCCGGCGTCGGCGCCGACCGCGCCGGTGCGCCAACTCCCGGGCCTGCGGCTGCCCGAGGCGGACTCCCCGCCGTCCCCCGCGCCGCCCGCGCCGAAGAACCTGCCCCCGCTCCGACTCGAAGGCGGCGCGGCCGCCCCAGGAGGCAACGGATGAATCGCATCGTCGACCGCGTGGCCCTGCTGCTGCTCACCTGCGCCTTGCCGGCGCTCAGCTGTGCCCGCGGCTGTGGGGAGGACCAGAGCCTGCCGCGCTCCGCCGGGCGCTCCTTCGACTACCGGGCGCAACTGCCGCAGGCCGTGCCGGCGGATGCGCCCGCACTCGCCCAATCCATGGCGGGGGCCGCCCCCGCCGCGGCCGACGGGGTGTGGGTGCTGCGCAGTCTGCGGGCTCTGCTCGAACCGACGGGCATCCAGAAGACGCTCGCGACGCACCCGGCCGGCGGCGGCATCAAGCAACAGGTGGTCGAGGCGCTCGAGTTCGACCCCTTCGACCTCGACAAACTCGCCGAACTGGGCGTCGACCCCGACCGCCCGGTGCTGCTCTTCACCACGCCGGAAGGCCTCGTCGGCGTGCGCATCCCCGCGAAGGACGTGCGCACGCTCGAGGCCGCCCTCAAGTCCCAGGTCGCCGAAGCCTTCGCCCCCACGGCCATCACGATGCCGCCCGAGGCGGGGGGCGAAAGCGGCCTGCGCGTGACCAACCCCGACGTCGGCGAGGTCACCTGGATAGCCGAGGCCGAACACGGCTTCGTCTACTTCCGCGAGCCGACGACGACCCTGACGGTCGAAGAGGCCCGTCGCCGGGCCCGCGCCGACCAGGCCAGCTGGGCCGAACGCCTGGCGCTCTTCCAGGGCCGAACCGGCCCCGACGCGCTGTTCTTCGCGTGGGCCCCGCCCACGAGCCCCACCGAGGCCAAGGAACTCTTCGGCCTCGGCGACGAAGCCGACTCCCCGCTCATGAAGGCGTTCGTCGGGGCCATGGGCGGCGACCAGACCTTCTACACCGAGGCCGACGGCACCCTGACCATCGCGCTCGTCGGCAACGGCCTGCGCTTCGAGTCGCACGACCGCGTCGAGAACCTCGCCGCCGAGCGGGCGCGCCTCGCCACGGCCTGGCCGGTGGCCGAGGCCCTGGCCGTGGTCCCCGAGGGCCCCATGGCCATCGCTGCCATGGTCCTCGCGCCCGGCGACCTTGGGCTCTGGAGCGAACTCGTGGGCGCCGTCGAGGGCCCGGCCGGCCGCTTCATGGCCGCCCTCGGCCAGGCGGCCGCCGATACGGGCCTCGCGAAAGCGCTGTTCGACCGCCCCGACCGCCTGCGCACGGCGTTGTTCGCCCTCTACGCGGCGGCCGACGACGACGAGCCGCTCGACGGGCTGCTCGTCATGGAACTCGGGGGGGAGCCCGCCACCATCGAGAAGCAACTCGGCGAGTTCTGGACCCACGCCAACCGCGCCGTGCCCGACCTCGCCGAGCCGGCCACGTCGCGCTGGGAAGACTTCCCCATCTGGTACTTGTCCGGTTCGGTCGGCGACCGCGGTCCCGTCTGCTCGCTCGCCGCCACCCGCCTCGTCTGCGCGCTCACGCCCGACCTGCTGCGCCGCGCGCTGGCACTGCACCGCGAGCGCATGGCCCCGGGCGCCGCCAAGGTCGAGGCCGACCCGTCGCTCGTCATGTTCTGGCACGCCGACCTCGAACGCGTGGTGCAGGCGCCCTTCATGCGGCAGCTCGGGCTCTTCGGCGGCGTCGGTGCGGCGGTGCGCAACGTCGGTGCCGCCGTCGGGACCGTTTCCATGGTCGAACGGCTCGCCGAGGACGGCGCGTCCATGTCGATCGCGCTCGCCGGCCGCGGCACACCCGTGCTCGGCGCCCTGCTCGAAGCCGGGCTCGGGCTGCTCGCCGCCCTCCAGTAGCCGACCGCGCATCGCCCGCCGTCAGACGAACACTTCGTTCACGCCCCCGCGCAGACAGTGGTCGCTGGCCATGCTCGTGCCATAGGCGCCGGCGGGCCAGAACGCGAGCAACGCCCCCTCGGTGACGGCGGGCAGCGCCACGTCGCGGCCGAACACGTCGTTGGCCTCGTTGATGTTGCCGGCGATGGCGTAGCGCCCAGTGGCCGGAGTCGTGGGGGTGTCAACGGCCAGCACGGTGAGCGGCAGGCCGTAGTGCGCCGCGAACACGTTGAGGTTGTGGCCGGCGTCGACGCCAAGCCAGGTCGTGTCGCCCTTCGGCACGACCGAGTTGACCTCGACGACGAGCAGCCCGGCGTTCCCGACGAGCCAGGTGCCGGGCTCGCAGGCCACGGTCAGGCCGAGCGGGCCGAAGTGGCGCGCGAGCGCCGCCGACCATGCCGCGAGGGACAGCGGCACGTCGTCCGGTTGCAGGCGCGCGCCAAGCCCGCCCCCGACGTTGACGGTGGTGACGGTCGGGAGGCGGCTCGCCGCCGCGGCAAGCCGCGCAAAGACGGTATCGACGGCCTCGGCCGCACCGGCTTGAAGCCCCCAGCCGAGGTGCACGTGCAGCGTGTCGACGCGCAACCCGGCGGCCGCGGCTGCCCCGGCCGCGGCATCGAGCTCGGCGAAGCGGAAGCCGAACTTGCTGTCGCCGTAGGCCACCTTCGGGTTCGCCCCGTAGCCGACCCTCACCCCGGGGTCGAGCCGCAGCCCGACGGCGGTGTCGCGGGGCACGCGCGCGCCATAGCGACGCAGCGCCGACACGCTGTCGAGGTTGAGGTGCACGCCGGCCGCGGCGAACGCATCGAGGTCGCGGTCGGAGAGCATGCTGGCCGTGACCGAGACCTCGTCCCGCGCGAAGCCGTAGGCGCGTGCGAGCCCGACCTCGCGCGGTGAGGCCGCGTCGATGCCGACGGCACCGCTCTCGCGCAGCAGGGCCACGAGCGGACCGAAGCGGTTGGCCTTGAGCGCGTAGTGGATGCGATACGGCAGCCCGACCTGGCCGAGGGCCGCGCGCAGCCGCGCCAGTTGCGCCGCCACGATCCGACCGGAGTACGCGTAGAGCGGTGTGCCCTGTCGCCCGGCGAGAGCGCGTACGGCGTGTCCGTCGAGTTGCAGCCCGGATGGGCCGGCTTCGAGCCCGTCCTGCGCCCACCAAGGGCTTTCGCCTACACCCGCCATGGCCTCTCCTGCTCGCCGGACGCAGCCCGGCGCCGTGGGCCACCGCGTCCGCCTGGACCGGTGCGCGCGCCCGTTCTATCATGCGGCCCGCAGGAGGGAAGCGCCTTGACGACGAAAACCCCCATGGCGATGGTGCTCGCAGGCGGCACCGTCGACGAACTCTCGGTGTTGACGCAGTTCCGGCCCAAGTCGGCCGTGCCGTTCGGCGGCATGTACCGTGTCATCGACTTCGCGCTCACGAATCTCGTGCGCTCCGGCATCGGCGAGGTCTTCATCCTCTCGCAGTACCGGCCCTACGCGCTCATGGAACACGTCATGGCGGGCGAACCCTGGGGCCTCTACGGCCACGGCCGCGCCATGCGCTTCCTGCCGCCCTACCAGGCCGCGGGCGTGCAGGACTGGTATCGCGGCACGGCCGACGCGCTCTACCAGAACCTCGACGTCATCGAGCAGGCCGAGAGCGACGACGTGCTCGTGCTCTCGGGCGACCACATCTATTCCATGGACTACCGGCCGCTCATTGCCGCCCACCGCGCCAAGAACGCCGACCTCACGGCGGTGTTCAAGCGCATGCCGCAGCCGGCGCACAAGCGGTCTCCCTTCGGGCTTGCCGACGTCGCACCCGACGGCCGCGTGCTGGGTTACGCCGAGAAACCCGAAGACCCGCATTCCGACCTGGCCTCGCTCACGATCTACCTCTTCAAGCGCGAAGCCCTCGTGCGCCAGCTGCGGGCCAACGCCCTGACCGGCCACACGTTCCAACTCTACGACGAAGTGCTGCCCGCCATGGTGGCCGAGGGGCGCGTCTACGCGCACGTACTCGACGGCTACTGGGGCTATGCGCGCACCCTCGACAGCTACTACCAGGCCACCCTCGACGTGGCGCTGCCAGGCGGCCCCGTCGACCTCGCGGCGTGGCGCGTCATGACCAACGAAGAAAGCCAGGGACTCGGCACGGCGCCGGGGGCCCTCATCGGTCCCGAGGCCGAGATCGTCGACGCGACACTGGCGCCGGGCGCCCGCGTCGACGGCATCGTCATCCGCAGCGTCGTCGGGCCCGGGGTCACGGTCGAGCGCGGCGCGGTCGTGCGCAGTTCGGTGCTGTTCCGCAACGTGCACGTCGCGAGTGGCGCCGTGCTCGAACGGGTGCTCGCCGACCGGGCCTCGAGCTTCGCCGCCGGTTGTCGCGTGGGCCGGGCCTACGAGCCCGACAATCCGCCGCCCCCGAACGGGCGCTGGCCGAAAAGCCTGAGCTGCGGGCTTACGGTCGTCGGGCTCGACGCGCAGGTGGGCGCCGGGGTCGTCGTCGGCCGGAATGCGGTCGTGGCCCCCCAGGTCGCGGTGCCGCCGGGCACCGAAATCGCCGATGGGGCCACGTTTGCCCCGGGAGGTGAGGCATGAAGGACGTCCTCGTCATGCTGCTGGCCGGCGGCATGGGCAGTCGCCTCGGTGTGCTCGCCTCGCCGCGCGCAAAGCCCGCCGTGCCGTTCGCCGGGTCGTACCGCATCATCGACTTCACGTTGTCGAATGTCATGCACGCGCGGCTCGACCGGGTCGGCATCCTCACCCAGTACCGGCCGGGCTCGCTCATGCGCCACGTCGGCAACGGCATGGCCTGGGATCTCTGGGGAAAGAACGCCGGCGTCAGCATCCTGCCGCCGTTTCTCGGCAAGCGCGACTCCGACTGGTACAAGGGCACGGCCGACGCGGTCTACCAGAACCGTTTCTTCGTCGAGCGCTTCAACCCGCGGCGGCTCCTCATCCTGAGTGGCGACCACATCTACCACATGGACTATCAGGACCTCGTGAGCTACCACGTCGGCAAGCGCGCCGACCTCACCATCGCCACGATGACCGTGCCCTGGCAAGAGGCGTCGCGCTTCGGCCTCGTCGAAGTCGACGCGCTCGGCCGGGTGGTCGCCTTCCAGGAGAAGCCCAAGGAGCCGCGCAGCAACCTCGCCTCCATGGGCATCTACGTCTTCAACACCGAGGCGCTCATGCCGACCTTGCTCGCCGGCCAGGCGCAGGGCCTGTACGACTTCGGCAACGACATCATCCCGGCGCTCCACGCCGCCGGAAAGCGCATCTTCGCCTACGCCTACAACGGCTACTGGCGCGACGTGGGCACCGTGCATTCGTACTGGGCGGCCAACATGGACGCGCTCGACCCGACGAGCGGCCTCGATTTGGCCGCCTGGCGCGTGCGCACCAACGCCGAGGCCGACGGGGTCACGGCCCTGCCCCCCGCGCGGCTCGTCGGTGGCGGGCGGGTGCGTCAGGCGCTCGTCGGACGCGGGGCCGTCGTGGCGGGCGAGGTCACGCGCAGCATCCTGTCGCCGGGCGTACGCATCGAACGCGGCGCGGTCGTGCGCGACAGCATCCTCATGCACGGCGTCACGGTCGAAGCCGGGGCCACCGTCGACCATGCGGTCGTCGACAAGCGCGCCTGCATCGGTGCCTCGGCCGCCGTTGGCACGAGCCGCCCGGCCCCGCCCAACCTGCGTCATCCCGACAAGTTCATGACGGGCCTCACCATCGTCGGCAAGCGCGCCCGGGTGCCGGCCACCACCCGGGTGGGCGGCAACTGCCTCATCTTCCCCGACTGCCCCGAGTCGGCCTTCGTGGACGCCGTGGTGCCCGACGGAGCCACGGTCGGCGAGGCGGGCTGAGCCGCGCCCTGAGCCGTTCCATGGCGCTTGACCCGCGCCAGGGATATCCGTACAGTGCGCGCGCCGCGGGCAGCCTGAGTGCGTCCGAGGCGAGCCGCGGGCCCGCGACACCTGGCCCGCACAGAGGGATGGGATCATGCGTGTGCGCGAAGACATGACGCTCACCGAACTACGCGACCTCGCGCGCGAACGCGGCATCAAGGGCGCCGCCAAACTGCGCAAGCCCGAACTCATCGAGGCTCTGGCCGCCACCGACAAGCCCAGCAAGAACGGCGCCGCGGGCCCAAAGACCCCCGCGAGCCCGAAGACGGTCGCCGCAGCCCCCGCGGTTGCCACGCCGCCGCGCCAACCGGCGCCCCCACCCGATGCCCACCCCGCCGAGCGGACCACGTCGTCCACGCTGCTCAGCGCAGCCGGGCCGCCGCGCGCCGGGCAGGAAGCCGCGGCACCGCATCGCCAGGCCAAGTTCGACCAGCCGCAACCGCGCGACGAAGCGCGCTTCGAGGAAGACCTCGGGTTCCTGCCCGACAGCTACGGCGTCGACCGGCTCGTGCTGCTCACGCGCGACCCCGAATGGGCGTTCTGCTACTGGGAAATCACGCACACGCTCGTCAACGCGACCATGGCCGGGCTCGCCGACCCCCAACCCGTGTTGCGCGTGTATGCCCGCGACGCCGAGGACGCACCCGAAACCTCCTACGATGAGGCCACCCAGATCTACGGCCGGCGCCACTACCTGCGTGTGCCGGCGCCGGGCCGCATCTACCGTGTCGAGTTGGGCTTCCTCGGGCGCGACGGCAGCTTCGCCGCGGCCATGGCCTCGAACGACGCCGTCGTGCCTCCCGCCGACGTGAGCCCCGTCATCGACGACCGCTTCGTCAGCGTCGTGCAGGACGAGCCGCTGAAGGCCCAGCAGGGCACCCTTGCCGAGGTCACGCCGCCCGCGGCCTGGAAGGCGCTTGCGGGCACCACCGAGGAATACCGCCGCCGGGCGCTGCAGCCGCAAGGCGAGCCAGCGCCGTCCTCCGATATCACCAGCCGCCGCTGAGCCCGGGCGCTGAACCCCCGCCGGACCGGAGAGCCGCCATGCAAGAGCAAGGCTACCTGGCCATCGTGCTCCACGCGCACTTGCCGTTCGTGCGCCACCCCGAATACAACGACTTTCTCGAAGAGGACTGGCTCTACGAAGCCATCACCGAGACCTACCTGCCGCTCATCGACGTGTTCGAACGGCTCGTCGAAGACCGCGTGCCCTTCCGCGTGTCGATGGTGGTCACGCCGTCGCTCGCGGCCATGCTGAGCGACGCGTTGCTGCGCGGCCGGTACGTGCGCCACCTCGACCGGCTCATCGAACTGTCCGAGAAGGAAATCGCCCGCACCCACGGCGACTCGCGCTTCGAGCCGCTCGCGCGCATGTACCGCGAGCATTTCCTGCGTTGCCGCTGGCAGTTCCAGGACCGCTACGGCCGCGACATCCTCGGTGCGCTGCGACGCCTGCAAGACCACGGCGAGCTCGAAATCCTCACCTGTGCAGCCACGCACGGCTTCCTGCCGCTGCTGCAGCACCAGCCCGAGGCGGTGCGTGCCCAGATCCGCGTGGGCGCCGAGGAATACGCCCGCCACTTCGGCCGCCGGCCGCGCGGCATCTGGCTGCCCGAGTGCGCCTACTACCCGGGCATCGACCGCTATCTGGCCGACGAAAACATCCGCTACTTCCTCACCGACGCCCACGGGGTCGCCCATGCCACCCCCCGGCCGCGTTTCGGCGTCTACGCCCCCATCTACTGCCCGAGCGGGGTCGCAGCCTTCGCGCGCGACATCGAATCGTCGAAGCAGGTCTGGAGTTCGAAGGAAGGCTACCCCGGCGACTTCTCGTACCGCGAGTTCTACCGCGATGTGGGCTGGGACCTCGACTACGAGTACGTGCGGCCCTACATCCAACCCACCGGGGCGCGCAAGAACACGGGCATCAAGTACTACCGCATCACCGGCGAGGGCAACTACAAGGAACCCTACGAACCCGACCGCGCGCGCGAGGCGGCGGCCGTGCACGCCGGCAACTTCGTGTTCAACCGCGGCTTGCAGATTCAGCACTTGGCCGGTACGTTGGGCCGGGCGCCCATCGTCGTGTCGCCCTACGATGCCGAGCTCTACGGTCACTGGTGGTGGGAAGGTCCGCGCTTCCTCGACTACGTCATCCGCAAGACGGCCTACGACCAACGCATCGTCCGCCTGTGCAGCCTGTCCGAGTACCTGCGCGACAACCCCACGCAGCAGATGTGCCAGCCGTCCGTGTCGTCGTGGGGCAACAAGGGCTACAACGAGGTCTGGCTCAACGACGGCACCGACTGGATCTACCGCCATCTGCACATGGCCGCCGAACGCATGATCTGGCTCGCGCGCACCTTCAAAGACACGCGCGACCGGCTCGTCGAGCGGGCCCTGAACCAGGCAGCGCGCGAACTGCTGCTGGCCCAGTCGAGCGACTGGCCGTTCCTCATGACCACGGGCACGGCGCGCGACTACGCCTCGAAGCGGGTCAAGGACCACGTGCTGCGTTTCACGCGCCTCTTCTTCGCCGTCAAAGACAGCCGCATCGACGAAGGCTGGCTGCGTTCCATCGAAGAACGCGACAACCTGTTCCCCAACGTGGACTTCCGGCTATATGTCTGAGGCCCGGCGCCGCGCAGGCGGTGCCCATCCACGCCCCCGCGCCGCAAAGCCCCCGGGCCCCATGAGGCAACTCCCCTGGCTGCTGCTGGCGGTCCTCTGCCTGGTCGTGAGCCTCGACCGGACCGGGCGCGCCTATCCGCCGCCGCGCTGGCCGGCACTCGCGTTCCCGCCGGCACGCGCCCTACCGGCCGCTCCGCCGCCGGCCCCCGCCCCCGGGGCCGCCTATGCGCCCGGGGATGCCGACCCGACCCAGGGCGACCCGGCCGCCGATGGCCCCGACGAGGCGCCAACGTCCGAAGCCGACGCCGTCGCCCGGCCGACGGCGTTGCGCGTGCTGCACACCGAGGCGCTGCTCACCGCGTTTGCCCGCCGCAACTTCGAGCGCCCCGCCGACCGGGCGCCCGACGCCGAGGCGCGCGCCCTGCTCGAACTGGCCGACGGGCTCGCGGTCACCGGTGTCGCCGCGCGCGTCGCGCGTCTCCGCGCCGAGGTGAGCGCCGCGGTGGCCGAGGCCGTGCAGGACGACTGGCGGCACTTCTTCGCCCGTCACACGGCCGACGAACTCGAAGCGAGCGGGGGCACGCCGCCGCCCGACCCGGCCCCGGCGCTCGCCCCGCCCGACCGCCTGCGTTTCGTCACGGTGGCGCCGGTCACGGCGCGCGAGGCGCTCCAGGCGCGCACCCTCGTCTACGTGGCCGAGACCCCGCTCGGGGCGCCGCTCGTCCAGGTGACGGCGCTCGGCGCGAACGGCCTCGAACGGCGCACGTTCGCGCGCCGCCCGCTCGCCGCCGAGTACCGCCTGGCCATGGTCGAACGGGCCATTCGGGCCATCGCGACGAGCCTCGGCGACCGCGACGGCGACGGGCTTGCCGATCGCCTCGAAGACTGGAACCGCGGCCGTGGCTTCGATCCCGACTGGCCCGAGCTCGGCACCCAGGCGTTCTGGGCACTCCGCTTCGCCTCCCGGCTCGGGCCCAACCTCTTCTGGCCGCAGGACAGCCTCACGTTCGATGCCTGCCTGCCCGACCGCGGTGTCGGCTACACCCACTTCCGCGGCGGCGACCCACTCGACAGCGACGCCCATGGCGCCCCACACACGCTGGCGGCCCTGCACTCGCTCACGCGCGTCTGGTTCGTGCTCTTCCCGTTCGGACCGCGGCTGGGCATCGGCGACATGTCGCGGGCGGGCGGCGGCCGCTTCGCGCCGCACTCGTCGCACCGGGGGGGCGAAGACGTCGACATCCGCTACATCGGCCGCGACCGCTACGAGGGGCGCATCAACCTCAGCGGCCCGCCGGGCCAGAAACTCTACGACCGCACGGCGACCCGCCTGCTCGTGGCCCTGCTGCTCGCGCGCGACGACGTCGATCTCATCTACTGCGACCGGCGCGCCGGGCTCACCGACCCCTTCGCCAGGGGCCGCGTCGAACGCATCGGCGGCCACGAGCACCACCTGCACGTGCGCTTCCGGTAGCGAGCGGTGCGCGGGCTGGCTGCGGGCGGCGGCTGCGGCGCCTAGGGCGCCCCGAGCCCGGGCTCGACGTGGATGACCACGGCGCCGAGTTCGGGCAACCGCCTGCGCAGCGCCTGTTCGAGGGTCTCGGTCAGCGCGTGGGCCGACTCGATGGACATGGCCGGGTCGACGGCGCAGTGAAACGACACGACCACGCCGCCCGGCGTCTGGCGAATGCGCAAGTCATGCGGCGTACACGCGACTTGGAGCTCGCCGAGCAGGTGCGCAAGGGCTTCCTGCAGCCGGCCTTCGAGTCCCGGTGCGGCCTCGGTTGGCGCGCAGGCGCCGCCGAGCGGTTCGAGGTGCGTCACGATGCGCGCGAACTGCGGCTCGGCGGCCCGCAGCTCGGCCTCGAATGCCGTGACCTGGCCGTGGGCGGCGGCGACCGAGCTGCCCGCGGGCACCTCGACGTGCAGTTCGAGCGCCCGGCCGGCGTCCTCGGCGTATTCGCGCACCTCGTGCACCCGCAATCCATGCCGCCGGGCGAGCCGGTGCGCGGCACCGGCGGGACCCGCCGCCGTGCCGGCCCCCGGATGTGGCTCGACGTGCGCGACGACATCGGCGCCCGGCAACAGGCGGCGCACCGCGTCGGCCGCGGCATGGGCCACGAGATGGCCGGCTTCGACGTCGAGGTCGGGCTCGACCTCGAGGCTCAGGTCGGCGAAGAGTTCGGGGCCGGCCCGCCGCACGCGCACCCGGCGCACGGCGACGACCCCGGCGACGTGGGCCGCCCGGGCGATGTCGTGGCGCAGCCGCGGCGGCACGCCGTCGACGAGGTCGCGCAGCGCGCGGCGCATGAGCCCCATGCTCACCCCCACGACGATGGCCGCCACGCCGAGGGCCGCGACCGCATCGGCGTGCACGAGCCAGGGCAACCCCAGCGGCTCGGCCACGAGGACCCCGAGCAAGCCGAAGAGCACGACGGCCGACGACCAGACGTCGGTCGAGAAGTGCAGCGCGTCGGCTTCGAGGGCCTGGCTGTGGTACTTCTTCGCAATGCGCCCGAGGGCCCGCGAACGCGAGATGTCGACGACGATGGACAGCGCGACGACCCCGAACGCCCAGACATTGGCGTCGACGCTCGCCGCCACGGGTTCGGCCAACCGCTCGATGGCCTCGTACACGATCCAGACGCAGGTCGCGAGCAGCAGCAGCGTCTCGAACATCGCGGACAGGTTCTCGATCTTGCCGTGTCCGTAGGGGTGCTCGGCGTCGGCCGGCCGGCCGGACGCCCGCACGGCCCAGAGCGTCACGGCCGCGGCCACGAGGTCGAGTCCGGAATGCGCGGCCTCCGACAGGATGCCGAGGCTGTTCGTGGCGATGCCCACGACGATCTTGGTGGCTGTCAGCAGGACTGCCGCGAGCACCGACACGAGGGCCACACGGCGTTTCTCGCGTGCCGCGCTGGCCGACAGCGGACTGCCGGTCTCGGCATCCGGCGCCTGGGCCGCGGGCGGTTGGTTCGCGCTCGACTGGGACATGGCCGTTTCTGCTCCCGGGGGCTGCTCCGGCGGGCGTTGCGAGGATGGCCTCGCCGCGAGCCCCCGCGAGCTGGCCGCGCCATGAGGCTTCTGGCCCGGGGGGCTGCCCGACCGAGCACCCAGGCCGGCACGGTAGGCCAAGCCCGCGCGAAAGTCACGCGTACCGCGGGCCGAAGCGGTCCCGGGCTGCACGGGGTCGATGGGCGTGCTAGACTCGCGCCGGTTTGGGCGCCGGCTCGCCACAGGCGGCCAGTCTCGCCTGGCGGGTCGGCGTGTGGCCCGAGGATTGCTTAGCCATGCCCATTTTCGAGTTCCGTTGCAGCCGGTGTGAACACACCTTCGAAGAGATCGTATCGCGGGGCACCGAGCGGCTGCCCTGCCCCGAGTGCGGCCGCGACGACGCCGTGCAGCGCCTGCTGTCGGCGTTCTCGTTCAAGAGCGGCGGCACGTACTCGTCGAGTGCCGGGAAGTCGTGTTCGAGCTGCGCCGGCGGCCACTGTTCGACCTGCCACTGACGCCGCCAGCGGCCTTGCGGCCCGGCCGGCCTACGAACCGGCGCCGCGGCCCGGCGTAGGGCTGCCGCCCCGCCCCCCCGGCCCCAACACGAGCCAGGCGCGCGTTGCCGGGTCGCTGCGCGAACCGCCGGCGAGGCATTCGCCCCGCACATCGTCGCCGCCAAGCGCAAACACGGGCTCGCTCGCCAGGATGCCGTCCTGGGGCACCCGCGGCAGCATGCGTTGCGTGCGGCCCCGCACCGCCGCCGGGTCGCTGCCCGGCACGGCCGTGCCCGCCGGCCACACCTGCATGTCGAGCGTGAGGCGCACGAACACGCGCTCGCGCGCGCTGGCCCGATGCTGCCGGATGGCGTCGCGGATCTGCAGCGCGGCCTGGAGCGCCTGGCGCGCCGCGCGGGCCACGTTTTCGCGTTCCTCGAAGATGGCCCAGAGCACGCCCTCGGCCTGGTTCGGCAGGCGCCCGCCGAGCGCGTGGACGAGCCGACGCACCTCGGCGGCAAGCCCGGCGCCCGGGGCCTCGCCGCCTCGCGGGCGTTCGGGCAGGTCGAGCTGCACGCACAGCACCACCGCCACGGGGCCTTCGACCGGCCCCGTCTCGGGCACGGCGCGGCGGGCCGCGGCCGGGGCGGCGCCCCCCGCGGACAACCCGGGAGCTGCGGCCATGGCGATGGGCACGGCGGCCGGGGCCGCTTCGGGGGGCGGCGCCGCTTCGGGCCCCGCCATGGGCCCCTCGGCCGGCGGCCCCGCGGGAGGCGGCGCCGGGTCCGGCCACGGCGTCTCGGGCGGAAGCTCCGGTTGCGGCAGCTCCGAGGGCGGCGCCACCGCGGGCGGCACGTAGCCAACCCACGGCGCTTCGGGCGGAAGCACCGGTTGCGGCAGCTCCGACGGCAGCGCCGCCGCGGGCGGCACATAGCCGACCCACGGCGTTTCGGCCGGAGGCTGCGGCTCGGCGAACGCCGGCGGCGGCCCCGGAAGCGGCAGCCACGGCGGGGCCGGGGCGGGCGCTCCGGGCGAGCTCGGGGCCCCGGTGCGGCCGGTCAGCGCAGCCACGAGCTCGTGGCGAAAGGCGGCCACCGTCGGCACGCGCTGGGCCGGGTCCTTGGCCATGCCGCGGCCCACGAGGTTGGCGATGGCCGCGCTCATCGGGGGCGGATAGAGTCCCGACGCGTAGAGCAACGGCAGCGGCGCCCCGAGGTGGTGCAGGCACACCTCCATCGAGGTGACCCCCTGATAGGGCGGCCGCCCCGCCACCATCTCGTAGAGCACGGCGGACAGCGCATAGATGTCGGCGCGCCCGTCGACCGGACGCCCGAGAATGCGCTCGGGGCTCATGTACGAGGCCGTGCCGACGACGTTCATGGTGGGTTGCTCGGCGAGGTCGCCCGCCGTCGTGAGGTCGAGGGCGAGGCCGAAGTCGAGCACCTTCACGACGAACCCGGCCCGCTCGTCGCCTTCGAGGAAGATGTTGCCCGGCTTGAGGTCGCCGTGGACGATCTGGAGCGCGTGCGCGGCCCCGAGCGCGTCGGCCACCTGCGACAGGATTTCGAGCACTTCGGCGGGCGGCAGCACGCGGCGCTGGCGCAGGCGTTCGCCGAGCGTGCGCCCCGACAGGCGCTGCATGACGATGAAGATTTCGCCGTCTTCCGATTCGCCGACTTCGAACACTTGCACGATGTTGGGGTGCTGCAGGGCCGTGGCCATGCGCGCCTCGCGCAGCAGGCGACGACGCGCGGCCGGCTCGTGGGCGAGCGTCGGGTGCAGCACCTTGATGGCCACTTCGCGCTCGCGGTCGGTCGGGAACGCCTGGTAGACGACCCCCGTGGCCCCGCGACCGAGTTCGTCGCCGAGCACGTAGTTGCCGCCGAGAAGTCGCGCGTGCATGGCCGGCCCCAATCCCGCCCGCTCGTCCCGTCCGTCGAGGAGGACGCTTGGCGCTGCACCGTAGCATGGCGCGCCCGACGCGTCAGGTTTTCGGTGGCCGCGGGCAGCCTGCGGGCGGCGCCGGGCCGGCCCGCTTGCTGGACAGCGGCGGGCGCGCCGTGGTAGGGGGATTGGTCAGCGAACAAGCGCGCAGGCTCGGCGCGGTCCCGGGCGGGCACCGCGCCGGAGGCGCGACGGGAGCGAGACATGCGGCGGTGGTTCGTGACGGTTTCGATTCTGCTCGGGACGCTCGGCGGGGTCTCCTGCGGGGGCGGGCTCCGGGGCACCTGGAACCTCTCCGGCGACCTCGACCTGGCCGACTACCAGAGGTTCCAGGGCCGGGTGAAGTTCGACCGCGAAGTGGCGGGCTACACCGAGATCGACTTCGGCACGTCGGCCCAACGCCGGCCCGTCTGTGCCGGACGGCTCGCCGAAGACCGGCTCGAATTCACGGTCGACGGCTCCGACCGGCAGAGCATGTGCGACGGCATGGCCACCCCCTACATCCTGAAGGGGCAGCTCGGCGCCGACGTCATCTCGGGAGAGGTCTACGACCGCAACCTGCAGAAGGTCGGCCTGTGGCGCGCCTTCCGGCAGGCCGAGTAGGCATGGCCGACCTCGCGCTCCGCCTGACCGTGGCCGACCACGGCGAGGTGGCGGCCGTCTTCGGGCGGCCCCCCGAGGGGGCGGTGCGCGGCGCGCTCGTGCTGGCCCACGGGGCGCAAAACGATCTCCGCCACGGCCTGCTCGGGCAACTGCACGCCGCGGTCGTCGCTGCGGGTTTCGGTTGCCTGCGCTTCAACTTCCCCTACCGCGAAGCGGGCCGTTGGCCGCCCGACGCCCCCGATGTGCTCGCGGCGACCTATCGGGCGGCGGCCGAAACGCTTGCCGCACGGCTCGAACTGGCGCCCGAACGCCTGGTGCTTGGCGGCAAGAGCCTCGGGGCGCGCGTCGCCGCCGAGGTGGCGGCCGCGGGCTGCCCGGCACGCGGGCTGCTGTTTCTCGGCTACCCGTTGCACTCGGCCGACGATGTGCGCCCGAAAGGGGTCGACACCCTGCTCGGCCTGCACGTGCCCATGCTGTTCCTGCGGGGCACCCACGATCCGCTGTGCCAGCACGGGGCGTTGCAGGCGCTCACGGCCCGGCTCAGCGCGCCGTTCGAGGTGCATGCGGTGGCCGAAGGCGACCACTCTTTCGAATGCCGGCATTCGGTCGTGCGCTCCACGGCCAATGCCTGGCTCGAAGTCGTGCGCGTGGCCGTGCACTGGCTGCGCGAGCGTTTCCTGTACCCCGTCGCGGCGCCGACCGCGTGAGCGCCGGGCCTGGCGCCACGGGTCCACGCGGCGCCGCGGCTGCCCGAGGAGTCTGAGCGTGAGCACGTTGCCGAGAGTCTTCAGCGTCGCCGACGGCCGCGCCGAACTGCGCGTCGTCGACGGGCGCGCCCACCAGGACCTCAACCTCCAGTTCCTCGACACGTTGCTGACGCGCCTCGAAAGCCTCATCGACGCACGCACCTACGCCCGCTACGCCGACAGCGGCACGGGCGAAGAGGCCGCGCGCTACCGGGCGGCCGTCGAACCGCGCCTCGCCCATGCCAAGGCACTCGCCGAGCGGCTCGACCAGATCCGCGAGCAGGCCGAGGAGTTGAGTTTCGAGTTCCCGCTCGATCGGCTGCGGGCGCGCTACAGCCTCGACTACCACGAGATGGACATCCTCCAACTCGCGCTGGCGCCCACGCTCGACGCCTCGTTCCGCAAACGCTGCGCGCGCTACAAAGACAACATCCTGCTCGACTACGTCGACGTCGACCTCGCGTGCTCCCTGCTGTTCGACTCCCGCGTCGAGCGACTGCGGGCCCGCGAGTACTTCGCGAGCGACGCGCCGCTCATCGCACACAAGCTGCTCACGCTCGGCGTCCCCCGCGAAGCGTCCACGACGGCGCTGCTCGGCAACGAGCTGCGCGTGCCAAACCGCGTCGTCAACTACGCACTCGGCCGCGAAACGCTCGACACGCGCATCGCCGAACTCGCCACCCTGTCGTCGCCGACCGTCCCGTTCGACCACTTCGTCTTCGAAGAGTACGTGCGTACCGAAATCCTTCAGATCGTCACGCATCACGCCACCACGGGGCGGCCCGAGCACACGTACGCCCTGCCCGGCCAGCGGGCCGCCCTCATCATGCAGTTCTACGGGCTGCCCGGCACCGGCAAGACGCTGGCGGTCAAGGCCATCGCGTCCCATCTGAACCGCAAGCTCATCGTGGTCGACTGCGGCAAGGTCTCGGCCAGCGAAATCCCCTTCCGGCAACTCATCGACGACGTGTTCCTCGAAGCGAAGGTGCACGAGGCCGTGCTCTGCTTCGACCACTGTGAGGCCATCTTCGGCCAGCACAACCCGCGATTGCCGGCACTGTACAGCCAGTTCGAAGACTTCGACGGCCTCATCCTGCTCACGACCAACGACGGCAAGGCGCTCGACCACAGCCTCGAACGCTGGGTGGCCTACTCGCTCAAGTTCGAGTTGCCGCGCCCCGCCGAGCGCCAGCGCATCTGGGAACTGCTGCTGCCCGAAGCCGGCCCGCTGGCGGCCGATGTCGACACCCAGGATCTCGGCTCCACCTTCGAGATCACCGGCGCCGCCATCCACAACGCCGTGCAGCTCGCCGCGAAGCGCTCGCTCGCCGTGCCCGACGGCGACCGCGTCATCGACATGAAGTTGCTCATGGCGTCGGCCCAGGCCCAGATGCGCGCCGACATGGAAGACTACTCCGTCAAGAGCCGCATGACGCTCACGCTCAAGGACATCGTGCTGCCCGACGACGAACGCAAGCAGGTCGAAGAGATTCTCGCCGCCGCCAAGGCGCGCACGTTTGTCATGAACAAGTGGGGCTTCGGAAAGCGGCTCACCACGGGCAAGGGCCTCGTCATGCTGTTTGCCGGCGAGCCCGGCACCGGCAAGACGCTCTGCGCCGAGATCCTGGCCGCCGAGATGGGGCTCAGCCTCTTCCAGGTGTCCATCCCCAAGATCGTCAGCAAGTACATCGGCGAGACCGAGAAGAACATCGCCAAGGTGTTCGGCGCGGCGCGCGCCAGCCGCTCCATGCTGCTGTTCGACGAGGCCGACGCGCTGTTCACGAAGCGCGTCAAGGTCGAGCGTTCGGTCGACCGCTTCTCCAACATGGAGGTCAACATGTTGCTCCAGGAGATCGAGCGGTTCGAGGGCCTCGTCGTGCTCACGACGAACGAAGACAAGCACATCGACAAGGCCTTCCAGCGGCGCATCAATTTCAAGATCCGCTTCCCGTTTCCCGACAAGGCCGGGCGCGCCGACATCTGGCGCGTGCTCTGGCCGCCCGAGTGCCCGCGCGACGGTACCATCGACCTCGACGACCTCGGCGAGTCGTTCGAACTCTCCGGCGGCTACATCAAGAACGCCATCCTGCGCGCGGCCTATCGGGCCGCCTCAGCCGGCGAGCCCATCAACTTCGAGCACGTCAAGTTCGCGGCCGAGCAGGAATGCAAATCGGCCGGCAAGATCTTCCGCATGCCCGGCACGTACGACGACTTCTAGCCCGGCCCCCGCGGGGCCGCCCGAGCCCGCGCCCCCGCCTCGGCACGGAGAGAACACCATGATCCAGCCCCGCCTTGCTGCCCCCGCCCGGTCGCCACACCCCGGCCGCCTGCCGCTGTGGGCCAGCGCCGCATGGGCGCTCGTCGGCCTCACGCTCGGTTGTGCCGGAGACGGCGACACCACCCCCGATTGTTCGGTCACCACGCTGCTCGCGGCCGACCTCGGCACCGAGACGTCGCTTGCGACCGACGACTGGCTCGTCACCGACGTCTGTCTCACCGAGCGCATCGTCGACACCGATTGCTCGGGGGACGTCAGCGCCACGCCCTATCGCGCCGTCGACATCGCGCGCGAGGGGGCCACCCTGACCCTCACGTCGTACGACGACTATCCGGCGGCCAAGCTCACCCTCGACCGCCCCGCGGCCGACACCTACGGCAACGAACGCGACGCCACGCGTGAACTCGCGCGCTGCTGGGCGCGCAGTGTCGGCCGGCCCTGCGACCGCAACTGCCGCGTGCTCGGTGTGCCCAGCGCCGGCGCCCCGCTCAACGGCACGGCGCTCGCCGACTGGACCTGCAACCACGCCACGGCCGCCGATTTCGAGGCCCCGGACGTCGATGCCGCGCTCGCGGCCGACCTCTTCGCACGTGCCCAGACGCTGTTCGGTTGCGCCGAGGGGTCCGAGCCGGCGCTTGGCGACTTTCTGTTGAGCCCGGGCAAAAGCGTCTGCGTGCGCTGGCAGGTCGAAGGGCGCGACGCGGTCGATCCGGCCACCGACCCGCTCGTGGTGGTCGAGAGCTGCTCTTTGGCCTCCGTGCCCGAGTCGCGCACCCACACCGTCACCCTGGCGGCCGACGGCCAGACGCTCAACGGCGAATGGTTTGCGTTCTGGAGCGAGGGGGCGCAATGCCCGGCCGGCGTCACGGTCACGGGCACGTTCACGGCTTCGAGCCACCGGATCGAACTGCGGGCGCGCACGGCGCACCCGGCGAGCGGCGGCTGCTACGTGGCGGAGTGACGGTCGCTGGGCGAGCCCGGGAAGGCCTCAGGGGCGAGCGGAGCCACGGCTCTTCGGGGCCGGGTTGGCCGCGGCTGCTTCGGCCTGCTGACAGCGCGCGCACACCCCGTAGATCTCGAGCCGCTCACGTTCGAGGCGGAAGCCGTGCTGGGCGGCGATCTCGACCTTGCGGGCCTCGAGTTCGGGGTCGCGGAACTCGGTGACCTGCCGACAACGCACGCAGATGATGTGATCATGTTCGGCGCGCTCGGCGCGCACCTCGAAGCGCGCGCAGCCCTCGCCGAACTCGCGGGTGCTCGCGAGCCCGCACTCGGCGAGCAGCCGCAGCGTGCGGTACACCGTGGCGTAGCCCACGCTGCGGTCGCGTTCGCGCACGCGCTGGTAGACCTCGTCGATGCTGACGTGGGCGCCCGCGCGGAAGAACTGCAGCGCAATGGTCAGGCGCTGCTGCGTCACGCGCTGGCGCCGCTCGCGGATGCAAGCCCGGAAATGCTCGACGAAGGCGCTCTCCGTAGCCGTCAAGGTCATGATGCGGCCCATCCTCACTCGTCGCCGCCGTCGCGTCGACGGCCGGCCGAAAGCGCGCGGGAGACTTCGCGTTCCTGGTCGCGCCGGCGCAGTTCTTCGCGCCGGTCGTAGAGTTTGCGCCCGCGGGCGAGCCCGATTTCGACCTTGACGTGGGCCCCCTTGAAGTAGAGCGACAGCGGCACGAGCGTGTAGCCGCGTTCGCGCACCTTGACCGAGATCTTGCGGATCTCGGCGGCGTGCAGCAGCAACTTGCGGCGCCGCCGCGGCTCATGGTTGAACCGATTGGCCTGCGGATACTCGGCGATGTGGCAGTTGACGAGGAAAACCTCGCCCTCTTCGACGAGCGCGTAGGCGTCGCTCAGGTTGGCCTTGCCGTCGCGCAACGACTTGACCTCGGAGCCCACGAGCGAGATGCCGGCTTCCCACGTGTCTTCGATGGCGTATTCGTGCCGCGCGCGCTTGTTCTGCAAAATGACGCGCCGCCCTTCGGCCGTGCGCGTTGTGTCTCGCTTGCGCATGAACCCTGCCTCAACCCGGGGGCGCTGTTGCCGGCCCCCGAAGCGATGCTATAGTGACGGCCTCGCCCTGACTGCACGGGCCCGCCCCGCCGCCGCACCGGGCCGGCGCGCCCGAGTACCCAGGCCGACGGGCCAGCCTGTGGCCGGTCGACCGGGTCCGAAGGGAGCCAGACCGCCATGGCCGAGCAAACCATACGCACCCTGAGCCGCCGCGCCAAGCAATTCGTCGAAGAATGGGCGGCCGACATCGCCGACGCACGCTGGGCCGAACGATTCGTGCGCTCGTCGCCGCACAACCTCAACGAATACGGCGTCGACCCGTTCGGCTTTTCGCCGAGCTACGCGCAGAAGTTCATTCCCCTCGTGCGCTTCCTCTATCGCTGGTACTTCCGCGCCGTGGTCTCGGGGGTCGAGAACCTGCCGCCGCGCGGCCGGGTGCTGCTCATCGCCAACCACAGCGGGCTGCTGCCGTTCGACGGCATGGTCATCACGGCGGCGTGCGTGCTCGAAGCCGAGCCGCCGCGCATGGTGCGCTCCATGGTCGAACGCTGGACGGCCATGGTGCCGTTTGCCTCCTACATGCTGCCGCGCCTCGGGCAGATCGTCGGCGAACCCGAGAACTGCCGCCAACTGCTGCGCAAAGACGAGGCCGTGCTCGTCTTTCCCGAAGGCGTGCGCGGGGCCGCCAAACCCTTCTCACAGCGCTACCGACTCCAGCCGTTCGGCTTCGGCTTCATGCGCCTGGCCCTCGAAACGCAGGCCCCGATCGTGCCCGTGGCCGTCGTCGGCGCCGAAGAGCAGACGCCCACGCTCTACAATGTGCGTTCGCTCGCCAAAATCGTGGGCGCGCCCGTGTTTCCCATCACGCCCACGTTTCCCTGGCTCTTTCCGTGGGGGCTGCTGCCCTACCCCGTGCAGTACCACGTGCGCTTCGGTGCGCCGCTGCACTTCGAGGGCGACCCCGACGACGACGACGCGGTCATCGGCCGCAAGGTCAAAGTGGTCAAATCCACGCTGCAACACATGGTCAACGAGGGGCTGCGGGCCCGCAAGCACATCTTCTTCTGAGGGAGGGGGCCATGGTGCGTCGGCCGCGGGACTCGGGGCAACCTATCGTCGTCATCACGGGCATCTCAGGGCGGCTCGGGCGGCTGCTGGCGCAACGGCTGCACCTCGAAAG
The DNA here is from genome assembly GCA_964422715.1 of uncultured Myxococcales bacterium. Classification (GTDB taxonomy): domain Bacteria; phylum Myxococcota_A; class UBA9042; order PWKZ01; family CAYRCM01; genus CAYRCM01. The sequence goes on from CAYRCM010000033.1 coordinate 21,065, forward strand.
CGCCGTCGTCGGCATCGACCGCCGCCCGTTCCGGCGCCGGCCGAAAGACATCCAACTGTTCCAGGCCGACATTCGCCGCAAACGCTGCGAGACCGTCTTTCGCCGCTACGCCGGGCGCATCGCGGCCGTGTACCACCTCAACATCATGCACGACCCGCGCATCGCGCGCGCCCAACGCCAGTCGTTCAACCTCGTCGGCACGCAGCGCGTGCTCGACTACTGCCAGCGCTTCGCCGTGCCGAAGCTCATCGTGCTGTCGAGCGCCGGGGTCTACGGCCCGCGCCCGTCGAACCCGCAGTTCATCACCGAGGACGCGCCGCTGCTCGCCGGAGAACGCTTCGAGCAAGTCCAGGACCTCGTCGCCGTCGACATGATGGCCCACGCCTTCTTCTGGAAACACCCCGAGGTCGAGACGGTCATCCTGCGCCCCATGCACATCGTCGGGCGCGTCAAGAACGCCGTCTCGAACTACCTGCGCATGCGTGCCATCCCCGTGCCGCTCGGCTTCGACCCGTTGCTGCAACTCATCCACGAGAGCGACGTCGTCGAGGCCCTGCTGCTCGCGCGCCGGCCCGGCGTGCGCGGCGTATTCAACCTGGCCGGCACCTGCGCGCTGCCGGTATCGGCCGTGCTCCGCGAGCTCGGCAAGCCCGTCCTGCCGGTGCCGCACCCGCTGCTCTACCTCACGGCCCAGGCGCTGCACGCCGGCCGCCTGACGACGTTTCCTCCCGAAGAACTCGACTACCTGCGCTTCACGCTGCTCGTCGACACGACGCGTGCCGAACGCGACCTGGGCTTCGCGCCGAGGGTCAGCGCCCGCGCCACCATCCGCTCGCTCGTGGACGAGAATCTATACGACGAGCGGGTCTAGGCGGGGTTCGGACGTCTCGCCCGGCAGCACGCGGTAGCACGTGACGGGCAGGCTGATGCCCTTCAACTGGATGGGGCCGCGCGATTCGTAGCGGAAGCGCTCACCGGCGGCGCGAAACACGTCGTCGCTGACGAGGATCTCGCCGGCGCGGGCGCGGTCGCACAGCCGGGCCGCGCGGTTGACGCGTTCGCCGACGAGCGTGTACGACATGGTCTTGCTGCTGCCCATGTAGCCGACGACGGTGGGCCCGGTGTCGATGCCGATGCCGACCTCGATCGGGTCCTGGCCGCGGTGCCGGCGCACCCCGTTGTAGGCTCGCAGTGCCCGTTGCATCTTGAGGGCCGCGGCCACCGCGCGCTGCGCGGCGTCGTCCTGGCGCACCGGCGCCCCCCAGAAGGCCATGATGGCGTCGCCGATGAACTTGTCGACCGTACCCTCGAACTCGAAGATGACCTCGACCAGAATCTCGAAGTACTCGTTGAGCATCTCGACGATGGCCTGGGGGCCCTGGCGTTCGGTCATGGCCGTGAAGCCGCGGATGTCGGTAAACAGCACGGTGACGTCGAGTTGTTCGCCGCCCTTGCGGATTTCGAGTTGCCCGCTCACGACCCGGTCGACGAGGTTGGGCGACAGCAGACGCTGGAATTTTTCGCGCGCGGCGGCCTCGCGCCGTGCCTGTTCGACGAGCCGGCTGTTCTCGATGGCGAGCGCTGCCTGGCGGGCAAAGCCCTGGAGGATGTTGAGGTCTTTCGGGGTGTAGGCGTTGGTCGCGAGGAACGAATCGACGTGGATGGCGCCGATGAGCCGCTCGCGCGTGAGCATGGGCACCGTCATCGTGGAGCGGATGCCCTGCATGATGATGCTCTGCACGTTGGAGAAGCGGCTGTCGACCTGCGCGTCGTTGCTGAGGATGGCTTCGCGCTTCTCGGCCACGGTGCGTAAGATGGTGTGGCTGATGGAAATCTCTTCGTCGCCCGGCAGCCCGGTCTTGACGTGGCGCGGCACGAGTTCGCCGTTCGTCGGGTCTTCGAGCAGGATGACGGCGCGGTCGCAGCGCAGCCATTGAAACAGGCTGTCGAGGATCTTTTCGAGCAGCACGTCGAGCCGCGTTTCGAGGGCCAGGTCCTGGCTCAGTTGGTAGGCCAGACGCAGCTTCTCGTAGTCGTTGCGCAGCGCGTCTTCGTCTTGCACGTCGGCGAGAGGCGGGAAGTAGAGCCGGTCGCTCGTGGTCGGCAGTTTCTGCTGGATGGAGGCCTGGTGCGAAGTTTCGGGCGCGATGGTAACGCGGTGCAGCGCGGCGGCGCGCGAGGACTCGTCGACGAAGCGCAGCCGGGTGGTGCCGAGCAGGATCTCGTCGCCGTCGGCGATGGGCACGGGCTCGGTGACGAGCCGCCGGTTGACGAACGTGCCGTTGCGGCTGTTGAGGTCGGTGATGAAGTAGTTCTGGCCGCGTTGCACGATGCGGGCGTGTTCCTTGGAGACGAGCGGGTCGAGCACCTGGACGTCCTGGGTGGGGTGCCGTCCGATGCGCAGCACGGGACCCGTGACGCGGGCTTCTTTGACCTTGTTGTCTTCGGTGATGATGACCAGCTTCGGCATGCCCCGACCTCGCAAGGGCCTCATCATAGGGGAAAGTCCGCGCGGGTGAAATGGGGCGAGCGCGTGGCCGTCTGGCGTCAGGCGCGGCGGCGTGCCCGCAGCACGCGCGGCAGCCCGGCCAGGTCGGTGCGCACGCGGATGTCTTCGAAATGGGGGGCCAGCGTGCGCGCGACGGTTTCGAGTTGCGCGGCATCGCCGAGTTCGAGGGCCAGGTAGCCGCCCGGGGCGAGGAGCGGCGGGGCCGCCTCGACGAGGCGCCGCGCCACCCCCAGGCCGTCGGGGCCGCCGTCGAGCGCCCCATGGGGCTCATAGGCCGCGACATCGCGCGCGAGGCCGGCGATGGCGGCGCTCGGCACGTAGGGCGGGTTGCTGACGATGAGGTCGAACGGGGCGGCGGTACTGCACGGCTCGAGCAGTTCACCCTCGGCGAAGTGTACGCGCGCGGCGACGCCGTGCAGCGCGGCGTTTTCGGCGGCGACGGCGAGAGCCGCGGGCGAGAGGTCGGTGGCGTAGACCTCGGCCGTGGGCCACTCGCGGGCGAGCACCACGGCCAGCACGCCGGACCCGGTGCCCACGTCGGCCACGCGCGCCGGCCCGGCGGGCGGGGTGGTGCGGGGCAGCGCGCGCCAGGGGGCGAGGCATTCTTCGACGAGCACCTCGGTCTCGGGACGGGGGATGAGCACGTCGCGCGTGACCCGGAACGGCAACGACCAGAATTCGCGCCAGCCGGTGAGGTAGGCCACCGGCTCGCCCCGCCCGCGGCGGCGCACCACCTCGCGGTAGCGCTCGCGCTCGGTGCGGTCGAGCGGACGGTCGTGCTGCACGTAGAGTTGGATGCGCGGCAGCCCGAGCACGTGGCCGAGCAGCACCTCGGCGTCGAGGCGCGGCGAATCGCTGCCACCGCCGGCGAGGAACTTGGCCGTCCAGGCGAGCACGCGCGCCACGGTCCAGGGCCCCTCGGCGCTCGCACCGGGTCCGGCCCCGGCACTGGCGGGGCTGTGCGGTGGCGGGTCGGGGGCGCGCGTCATTCGATCTCGTCCGGCGGGAGCCCGAGGGCCACGAGGCGCGCGCGCAGCGTGTTTCGGCTGAGGCCGATGAGCGCCGCGGCCCGCCGTTGGTTGCCCGCCGTGTGCTGGAGCGCCAGGCGGAAGAGCGCGCGCTCGACCTGGCTCACGATCTCGCGGTAGAGCCCCGGCTGGTTGCTGGTCAGCCCAGAGACGACCGGCCCCAACTTGGCATAGACCACCTCTTCGAGCCCGTGCGCGAGAAGCAGGTCGACGAGAGCGCCGTCGGGAGCGGCCTTGCCGGTCGGATGCGGGTTCATCATGGGGTCCTCGGACGGGGCGCGGAACGGCTCATACCAAGTTGCGTTCCAAAGGATACCGAGGCGCCGAGGAGCGATCCCCCGAGGCGTACTCCTGGTACGCCGCAGGGGGGAGCGACGAAGGCAACAAAGGTATCCGCAGGAAGGCGACTTGGTATCACGACGCCGCGTCCAGAAGGGCGACCGGCTCGGCGGGGGCGAAGCCCGGCTCGGCCGGCGTCTCGTCATCGGAGAGCGCATCGAAGTAGGCGGACACGGCCGCCTGAAACGTCTGGTCGTCGACGATGGACGACAGGCTGCGCCGCAGGTGCGTGGCCCCCGGCAGCCCGCGCGTGTAGCCGACGAGGTGCTTGCGCATGGTCAACGCCGCGTGGCGCGCGTTGGTGTCTTCGCATTGCAGCGCGAAGTGCCGCTCGACGACCGCGCGGATCTCGTGCGCGCTCGGCGGCGTCGTGCGTCGGCCCTGAATGGCCTCGAAGACCCACGGGTTGCCGATCGCGGCGCGGCCCACCATGACGGCGTCGCAGCCGGTCTCGGCGCGCATGCGCAGCGCGTCGGCGCGGCTCGCGACGTCGCCGTTGCCGATCACCGGGATGCGTACGGCCGCTTTGAGTCGCGCGATCTCGCGCCAGTCGGCCCGGCCGCCGAAGAGCTGCGCCCGCGTGCGGGCATGCAGCACGATGGCGTCGCAGCCGCAGGCCTCGGCCATGCGGCCCACTTCGGCAACGACGTTCGACTGCGCGTCCCAGCCGACGCGTACCTTGAGGCTGAGCGGCACCCGGACGGCCGCGCGCACGGCACGGACGAGCTGTTCGAGCAGCGGCAGGTCGCGCAGCAGCGCCGCGCCGTTGCCGCTGTTGACCACCTTGCGCTGCGGGCAGCCGGCATTGATGTCGATGAAGTCGACGCCCGCCTCGGCCGCGATGCCCGCCGCCGCGGCCATGAGCTCGGGTCGATGGCCATGCAGCTGCGCCCCGATCGGCCGTTCGACCTCGTCGAAACGCAGCATGTCGAGGGTTCTCTTGCCGCGATGGGCGAGCGCGTCGGCGGCCAGCATCTCGGTGACGACGACATCGGCCCCGTGCTCGCGGCACAGCCGCCGAAAGGGGCGGCTCGTGTAGTCGCACATGGGGGCCAGGATGACCGTGCCATGGAAGAAGGCCGTCAAGAGGACTCCAGGGCTTCGCCGAGCCGGCGAGCGGCCGCGGATTGTAGGGGGCGGCCTGGCCGGGATCAAGCCTCCGGCGGCGGTTCGAGGTGCTTGACCATGACGAGCGCGTCTTCGCCGCCCGGGTAGTAGCGCATGCGGCGCCCCGTGACGATGAAGTCGGCGTTCAGGTAGAGCCGCTGCGCCGCCACGTTCGACTCGCGGACTTCGAGATGGATGGCGCCGAGCCCATCGGCGCGGGCATCGGCCTCGACCCCGGCGAGCAGTTGCCGGCCGACGCCGTGGCGGCGCCGTTCGGGGTGTACGGCGAGGACCAGCAGATGCGCGCCGTCATCGACGTGCCACGCGATCGTGTAGCCGACGAGCGAGCCGTCGCCGGCCACGGCCACGCGCGTCTGCGAGAACTCGATTTGCAGTTCGCGCGCGACCGTATCCCGATCCCATGGGGCGACGAAACTCTGCTGTTCGATGACGTCGACGGCGTCGAGGTCGTCTTCGCACATGGGGCGGATGCGCACCGGCAGGTGGATGCGTTTCACGGTCGACCTCCGGGTCCGGAGGTCGCGCGGGAGCCGGCACCGACGCCCTCGGCAGCAGGGCTGCCCGGGGCCGCAGCGAGCCCGGCGACGCGCCAGACGCGGTGCCACAAGGCGTCGCGGCCCTCGCCGCTGCTGGCCGAAAACGCCGTGACCGCGGCGGGCGGCAGCCCGAGCGCCGACGCGATGGCGACGAGCCGCGGCATGCGCCGGTTCTTCGCGACCTTGTCGGCCTTGGTCGCGACGGCCACGACGGGCAGACCGCGCTGCCGGCACAGTTCGAGCAGGTCGAGTTCTTCGACTTCGGGGTCGCGCCGCACGTCGACGAGCAGCAGCAGGGCCTTGAGCGCGCTGCGCCCGTGGAAGTAGTGCGCCATGAGCCGGCCCCACTCGGCCTGCATCGCGCGCGAAACGTGCGCGAAGCCGAAGCCGGGCAGGTCGACCAGCACGAGGCGACGCTCGATCGAGAAGAAGTTGAGCCGCTGGGTGCGGCCCGGCGTACGGCTGACCCGCGCCATGTCGCGGCAGCCGACGAGCGTGTTCAGCAGGCTCGACTTGCCGACGTTGGAGCGGCCCGCGACGGCCACTTCGGGGCAGTCGTGCTCGGGGTAGCTTGGGGGCATGCCCGACGAGCCGATGAGTTCGAACCGGTAGACGTGCATCAGGGACCCGCCGTCTCTTCGACGAAGATGCGTACGACCGGCCGTTTGCCGAGCGTGCGCCGAAAGTGTCGCCGCAGCACGACTTCGGCCGCGGCCTGGATCTCGGACGCGGGCGTGCGTTCGGGCAAGTCGGTGAGCCCGCCGACGAGCGCGGCCGCCGCTTCGTCGAGGACCTGGCCCTCGTCCGCATACGTTCCCGCCGCCGTAAGCGAGGGCCGCACGGCCAGCCCGCTCCGCCGGCGCTGCACGCGCAGCAGCGCGCTCACGAGTCCCTGGGCGGCGAGCCGCTGGCGTTCGGGCAGCGCGAGCGCCTCGGCGTCGGCGGTAATCAGGCCGTCGCGGTAGTACGGGCGACAGGCGCGTTCGCCGAGCACGTGCAGGCCGTGCTCGCTCACCCCGAGTTCCTGGCCGTTTTCGATGACCGTGGCCTGGGCGGCGCCGAGCCGGCGCGCGAGCGCCGCGTGCTGCACGAGGAAGTGGTATTCGCCGTGGATGGGCACGAAGAAGCGCGGCCGCACGAGCCCGATCAGTTCGGCGAGCTCGTCGTGATAGGCGTGGCCCGACACGTGCACCGGCGCGATGCGCTCGTGCAGCACGTGCGCCCCGAGCCGCGCGAGGTTGTTGACCACGCGGAACACCGCGCGTTCGTTGCCCGGGATGATGCGACTCGAAAAGATGACGAGGTCGTCGGGGCCGATGTCGACGTGGCGGTGGTCGCGCACCGAGGCGCGGTAGAGGGCCGAGCGCGGCTCGCCCTGGCTGCCGGTCGCGACCAGCAGTTGCCGATCGAGCGGCACCTGGTGCAGCCGTTCGACCTCGATGAGGGCGTCCTGCGGAATGGCCGTGTCGCCCGCCTCGCGCGCGACGCGGGTGTACGTGTGCAGGCTGCGCCCGGCCAGCGCCACCGCCCGCCCGTGTTCGCGCGCGAGCCCGTGGCACGTGCGCAGCCGGTCGGTGTTGGAGGCGAACAGGCACAGGATGACGCGGCCCGGCCAGTCGCCGACGATGCCGTCGAGGTTCTGCGCGAGCTCGGCCTCGGTGCCCGACCAGCCCGGCCGCTCGACGTTCGTGGAGTCGGACAGGAGCAGCAGCACGCCTTCGTCGCCGAGCCGAGCAAACGTCTCGCGGTCGAAGCGCGCCCGCCCGATGGGGTTGCGGTCGATCTTGAAGTCGCCGGTGAAGACGACCGTGCCGATGGGCGTGCGCATCACGACCGCCAGCGAATCGGGGATGGAGTGCGTGACCGACACGAACTCGAAGCCGAGCGTGGCCGGCTGGATGCGGGAGCCGGCGCGCACGACGTGGAGCCGCCCCGGGTCGTCGAAGCCCACCTCGTGGAGCCGGGCCCGCAGCACGCCGAGCGCGAACGCCGGCCCGAAGACCGGCGCCGTGCACTCGGGCAGGATGTAGGGCAGCGCGCCGATGTGGTCCTCGTGGCCGTGGGTGATGATGATGGCCCGGATCTCGGCGCGGTGTTCGCGCAGGTAGGCGAGGTCGGGCAGGATGACCTCGGTGCCCGAGCCATCGTCGGGGAACATGACGCCCCCGTCGATGAGGTAGAGCTCGTCAAGCCAGCGCACGACCATCAGGTTGAGGCCGATCTCGCCGAGGCCGCCGAGCGGTAGCAAACGCAAGGGATGGAGTTGGTTCACCGTGTTGCCGTTACCCTGCCCGGCGGCGCCATGGGCCCGCGAACGTGCGCCTGCCGTAGCAGCCTCCTACCACGGCCGTCCGCAGCGGGCAATCGCGGCCCGGTCCGGGCGCGTGGCGACGGCCGCTGCGCGTCCGGGGCGCAGGCCCGCACGGTCGGTTGCCGCCATGGATCGGCGACGGGGCACGCCTCTGCTATGATGCGTCGCCGCAGGGTCACCGGCCGCGCCCACGCCCAGGTTGCAGCGTCACGCGGAGGCCGGGGCCAAAGGACTGGGCCATGAAGATTTTCCAGGGCATCCGCAGCCCGGACGAACTGCCACCGCTCCTCGCCGAAGGCGCCGACGAGTTCTACGCCGGCGTGTACTTCGAGCCCGAATGCCCGCTACGCAGCCAGTATCCGGCCTACGAGAGCCTGACGTCGCGCGAGGCGCTGCTGCGCGCCCTCGACATCGTGCACCGGGCCAACACCAAACTCTGGGTCGCCGTCAACGCGCTCTACTACGGCCAAGACGATCTCGATGTCTATCCGGAGGCGATCGACCGCCTCGTGGACATGGGCGTCGACGGCATCATCGTCGCCAACCTCAACCTGCTCGTCGCACTCGCCGAGCGCAATCTGCCGGTGGGGCTGTGCCTCAGCACGCTGCAACCGGCGTTCAGCGGCCACAGCCTGGCGTTCTTCAAGAGATTGAAGATCACCCGCATGGTACTGGCCGAGCAGACGGGCGCCTTCGAGGCCGAGGACATCCTCAAAGACCCCGACATCGAGACCGAGGCGTTCCTCAGACTCGTCAACGACCACTTCCACACCGAGTCCTTCTGTCTCTTCCACCATCGCTACCCGCTGTATCTCAACATCGATCAAGAGACCAACTTCCGCTTCTGCGCCGCCCAACCCGAGGTGGCCATGCCCCAGGGCGAAGTCGACCCGCAGATGCAGCAACTCGTCGTCTCGTCCTACTCGCTCGACCGGCCCTACAAGATCAACGATGTCGGAAACTTGTACGACCTCTACCACGGGGGCCTCGACTTCCTCAAGATCGGCGGCCGGCGGCTCGAAATGCCCGCCAAACTCGCCTCGCTGCGCATCGCGCGGGGCTGCCGCGAACTGCTCGAAAACCCCCGGGTGAGCCGCGACGAATTCATCGAGCAGGCCAACCTCCTGCGCGGCCGGCAGGAGTCGGCGTTCACGCCGAAGGAAACCTCGTTCTGGTCCCATCCGAGCCCCAAACCCGACTGCGGCGATGCCTCGCCGTGCGCGAGGCACCTGCCCGCCCCACCGCCGGCTGCCGCCACCGGCAGCAAGGAGCGTGAGCCGTGACCGCCGCCGTTGAGTCCTGCCGCTTCATGACGTCCGTCGACCAGTTGCCCGGCCCCGAGGCGCGCGACAAGTACGGGCGCTTCTACTTCGGCAACGAGTTCTGCGAGTTTCGGCTGCCCACACGCGACGCGCTCGCCCGCGTCTTCGACGCCGGACACCCGGTGGCGCTCGTCACGCCCATCGCCACGCGCTTTGGCATCAAGCGGGTCGCCGAGCTCGCCGACTTCGTCGTCGGCCGCGGCTGGACCTGCGAAGTGGTGGTCAACGACTTCGGCGTGTGCGAGGCGCTGCGGGGCGAGAGCCGGCTCACGCTCGTGGCGGGGCGTCTCATCGCCCGCAACGTCTTCGACGTGGCCGAGAGTCGCCTGCGCGTGCCGGCGCTCCACGGGCTGACGTACCTGCGCGAAAACTACGGAATCGAGCGCTACGAGATCACGAACTACCGCACCAAACTGCTGCCGCCCCACAGCGGCATTCCCGCCGGCCTGAGCCTGTCGCTCTACACGCCCTACATGTATCTCACGACGACCCGCGACTGCATCTTCCGTTTCCGCAATACGCGGCCCGGGACCCGGGTCGACCACGTCGGTTGCGACCAAATCTGTCGGCAACACCGCTTCCGCATTCGCTATCCGGGCTGTGTGGCCGAAACGCTGTACTTGAAGGGCAACACCCTCTTCGTCGTCCACGACCGGCTCGCCTTCAACCGCAGCGAGCTGCAGGCGCTCAGCGTCGATCGCATCGTCTACTTCGCCGACTTGCCGGTGTGACGGGGCGGGCGCTGGAGGACGGGCGCCCGCGGGGGCGCTACCGGATGCCGGTAGGAACGGACGCGGGGCGGTCGGGCAGCGTGGGCCGCGTCGGCCCCGGGGTCATGGGGCCCGACGGCAGCCGCACATCACGGACGCTGCCGGAACCGGGCGGGGTGGTGCCCGGCAACGTGCCGCCCGGCAGCGGCCGATCGCCACCGGGCAACGGCCGCACGTCGCCGCCAGGCAGTTCGCCGCCCGGCAGCGGACGGTCGCCCGGCAGTTCGCGCTGGTGGCAAGAACGCGGCTCGGGGTGCCGCATCCTGAGGCACAGGTGCGACGGCCCCACGTGCGTGGCGTGGTAGTTGCGCGACGCCGCCGTGATGGTGGCTTCGAAGTTCGCGACGGCCAGCGCGAGCGTGGCCGGGTCTTCGCTGAGCGGCACCGTCACCGAGACCTCATCGCGCTGATAGAGGCCGAACACCAGCGTGTAGGTCGCGTTGAGTTTGACCCACTGCGCCGGGCAGTCGCCCTCGCCCTGGGGCGTCGCGGCGTGATGGTGCTCGCCCACCGCCTGGCGCACGCCGACGATCTGGGCGACCATTTCGAAAGACTGGTCGAAGTCGACGAACTGCTTCGTGAGCGCCCCGAGCGACGCTTCCCGCACGAGGGCGCGCCGGAAGCTGCACTGGTAGGCCTCGGCCTGCGCGGCTTCGGCCGCGGGGCAGCGCAGCCCGGCGCCCGGCACATCGCCCACCGTGCAGGCCCCGATGCTGGCCTCTGGGGGCAGCCGCAACACTTCGGGCAGCGCGTCGCCCGTGGGCGCGCTGGCCTCGTCCTGCGGCGAGTCGATGCCGCCGACGACGCAGAACTTCAGCAGATTCTCCTGCCTGGCGAGATCGGTCAGGATGGCGTCGAGCGCGTCCTTGGCTTCGCGCAGCTCGTCCCCGGCGAAGAGCGCCGGTGCGGCAAACGTGACGCCCACGAACACGGCAAGGCTCACGAGCCCGGTCCTACGGTTGAACGTCTTCATGGTGCCCCCTATCGCACGCGCGTGAAGGTGAGTTCGTTGCGCGTTCGCGCCGTGCGCACCTCGCCGGCCGCGGTGAGCACGGCGGGGCCCGCGACGATGACGAAGTCGGCGCGCTCGGGCAGGCCCGCCGCCGCATTCCAGGCGAGCTGCCCGTCGAGGTAGTAGTTCCAGCCGGTGAGCCCCGTGTACGCCTGGTGCGCCGGCGAATCGCCGGGCCCGCTGAGCCCCAGCAGCCGCATGGCGAAGGCGTTGTCGACGAAGCGCTTGCGGCCCGTGACCGCGAGTTCGACGATGGGCTCGTCTCCGTCGTCGCGCACCGCCGTCACCTTCACCTCGTGTTCGACCTGCATTTCCAGCCGGTCGCCCCGCAGCGCGCCGTCTTCGGGCGAGCGCACGGTCCAGGCGTCGCCGACCTTGACCGGGTTGGCCTGCGGCGGCACGGCGAGGAGCAGGAGTTGGGCCACGAGCGGCACCGCCGCGTCGCCGGGCAGGTAGCGCCCGTCGGCGCCGGCCGTGACGGTCGTGGCCGGCTGCTGGTCGAGGGTGACCGTGAGGTCCTTGGCACTGCCGAACGCGAGGCGCAGCTGCAACGTGTCGGTCTCGCTGAACCCCTCGTCGCGCAACGCCTTCTTGCGCTCGATGCGGTAGTCGACCGCGCTGCTGGGCTGCGCCCCCCAGGCGACCCTTGGTTCGACCTTCTTCGGGCAGCCCGCGCCGCCGAGGAGCAGCAGTCCGCCGGCGAGCAGGTAGCCGAGCCGGGCCGCGGCAGAGCCAACGCGGCCGGGCGAATGCAGGATCGTCCCCATGGCACCCCTCCTTCGTTCGTCAGTGGCCTACACGATTGCGAAACGGATACGAAGCGGAGGGTACACCGGGGCCAGGGGGGCGGGCAAGAGCGACGGTCGACACGCGGGGCCCGCGATCGCGCCGGCCAGGCGGCGCCGTATCAGGAGCCGGCGCTCGGAGGCGGTGAAAATATCGCAGTTCGTCGCGAGGCGTACCCCTGGCGGAATGGCTGCAAGGAGCGGGGGTGCACGAAACCCGAGACGTATCGCGGGATACGTCGCAGGGTTTCGGGGGTCCCCGTGACGCCGCAGACGTCCGGCAGGGGTCGCCGCAGCAGAACGGAGATTCTTTCACAGCCTCTCAGTGCGTGAGCGGAGGGGCGGTGCCGATGAGCGCCCCGAGCCGCTCGGCGTCGAGGCGGTAGACACGGGCGCAGAAGTGGCAGGTGACCTCGGCGCCACCGTCCTCGGCGAGCATGCGTTCGAGGTCGGCGCGCGGCACGGTCTTGAGGGCGCGGGCCACGCGGTCCTCGGTGCAGGGGCAGTGGAACGCGAGCGGGGTGGTCGCGAGGGCTTCGATCCCGTGGCCGGCCGCGAGCTCGGTGGCCATGGCCGCCGGGTCGAGGGCTCCGGCGGCGATGGCGCGCCAGAGCCAGCCGGTGCGCAGCGCGTGCTGCGCCTCGCGCACGGGGTCGCCTTCCTGCTCACGGGTGCCGGGCATGCCCTGCACGAGCACGCTGACCGCGCGCTGCACCTCCCCCGCGGCGTCGAGCAGCACGTCGCAGCCGAGGGCCGAGGGCACCTGCTCGGAGTGGCGCAGGTAGTTCTCGACGTCTTCGTCGACCTCGCCATGCGTGAGCTCGGTTTGCCCGTGGTAGAGGTCTTTCAGGCCGAGGTCGCGAAACACGCTGACGTGCCCGTGGCGCCCGAGCACCGCGCGCACCTGCGGCCGCCGGGCGGCGGCGGCGGCCAGGCTGACCGCGTGCGTGACGTAGCCGCGCGCCGTGCCCTCGGACCAGGCGTCGCAGAGGATGCCGCCGAGCGGCCCGTCGCCGACGAGTTGCAGCGTGACGCGTTCGCGGCCCTTCGTGAGCGTTGCGAGCAGCGTCGCCGCGCCGAGCGTGCGCCCGAGGCCGACGGCCGCGAGGCCCGTGAGCCCGTGGCGGCGCGCGGCGTCGGCCGCCACCCCCGAGTGCAGGGCGATGAGGATGCGGAACGTGCCGTCGGCGGCGAGGAAACGATGGAGCATGTCGGGTGGCGCGGTTACGGTTTCCATGGCGCGCACCTTAGCCGCCCCTCCGCGGACTGACAAGCCCGGCGCCGCCCGGCGCGCTCACCTGCTGCTACCAGAATCCGTCACCGCGCCGAGGTCCGAGCGAGTGGAGGCGGGGTCAAGCGCAAGGAGGCAAGCCGATTTGGGCGCAGTCGTAGCAGCGCTCCGGCGAGCACCAAATCGGCGCGGCCGACACCGCGATGGGCCCCGGATCCGCTCGCGAATCCCGGTGTAGGTGACGGATTCTGGTGCTACCCATCCGCTTGAGCCCGCCCGCCTCCCGGGCCACAATCGCGCCGCTGGCGGCCCCGCCCGGCCGCGCGAGGGATGCCCCATGAATCCGCGACGACTGGCGCTCCTCCTCCCTGTGCTCGCGTGTGCGGCGCTGCTGCCCGCCCCGGCCTTCGCGAGCCCCTGGATGGGCTACCTGACGCTCTCCGACCCCACGGTCTGGCCGGAGGGCCGCTCCGGCAACTACGGGACGAGCAAGTACTTTCTCGACGAGACGCAAGGCGACGTCGTGCCGCTCACGGTTCAGGTCGAGGTGTACGCCGACAGCCACCCGCCGCAGGACCTCGAAGTGCAGCTCTACACGAACCTCGACCGCCGCGACTTCGCGAAGATCTTCGAGGCGCCGGGCGACGCCGGCGGGCCCACGAGCTATTACCGCACGGTGCCCATGACGTATGCCGGCAGCCACAGCGTGCGCTACGTGTACCGCGCCGAGGTCGACCTCACGAAGACCGGCGTGTACCGCGTGACGGCGCGCTTTCGCATCCAGGGCGGGCCCTGGCTCTGGCACAACGACTTCACGTACGACGGCATGGCCCAGCGTGATGCGGTGGTCGTGGCCTCGCCGGCCAAGGTGCGCGCGCTACGCATCTACGAGGTCAACCCGTTCGTCGTCGAGGCCACCCCGGGCGGAACGGCGGCCGAACGCAGCACGTTCGAGGACTTCCTGCCGGGCGACGCCGACGGCTTCGACCCCTTCGATCTCCCGTACGTGCGCTACGAACTCGGCTTCAACGCCCTCTGGGTCATGCCCATCTTCCCGAACACGGCCTGGCGCTGGAACCCCACGACCTGGGACTGGACGGCCAACTACGCGCCCGGCAGCCCCTATGCCGCGCGCGACTACTGGTCGGTCAGCGAACGGCTGTCCGACGGCGGCACCTCCGAATCGGCGCTCGCCGCCTTCAACGAACTGCTCGCCGAAGCCGAGCTGTACGACCTCGACGTGTTCATCGACATCGCCATGAACCACGCCGGGCGCGACGTCATCCACGGCCAGGGGGCCGTCGACCTTGGCCTGTGCGCGCCAAGCCAGAAAGATGCGTGGATTCGGACTGATCGGCCCACATTCCTCACGCGTGGCTCCAACTGGCCGGTCTGCGAGTTCCACTACCGCGAGCACGCCACGAGCGACTACGAGGCCGCACTCTACGCCCCGGCCGACCGCGGCGGCACGCCGCCCTACCAGTGGTGGGATGCCAATAGCGACTTCTTCTTCGGCAGTTACAGCGACCTCGGGCTGCCGAGTTGGCACGCCTGCCACGGCCTCGATCCCTACGGCGACGCCGAGGACGAGCGGGACCTCTTCTACACCGACCTCGACCCGGCGGGCGGACTCGACACCGAGGTTGAGAATGTGTGGCGCTACTTTTCGTATTTGTTGCCGTACTGGCTCGAACAGACCGATGGCCGGCTGGCCGGCATCCGCGCCGACTTTTCCCAAGGACTTCCGTCACGTCTGTGGGAATACCTCATCAACAAGACCCGCCAGGTGCGTTGGGACTTCGTGTTCCTTGCCGAGGCGCTGGAGCCGGCCCCGGTGCGCTACCGCATGAACCGCGTCTTCGACGTCATGACCACGGTCGACCACACGCTGTATCGCAGCAGCGAGCTGACGATGACGCAGATCCAGGCGTCGCTCGAAACCGAGGCGAGCCTCTACGGCTACAACGCGGCCCTCATGCACAACGGCACGTCGCACGACGAGGACGGCAACCCGAACCAGTGGCTCATGGTGGCGCGCTACGCGGTCGCGGCGGCCGTCGGCGGCGTTCCAATGGTCTACATGGGCCAGCCGCTCGGCGCCCCCTACCGCATCAACTTCGAGACGGCCTGGGTCGACATGACCGCGCTGTGGGACAACGACGACCCCGCGGTCAACGCGATGTATGGCCGCATCAACTCGGTGCGTGCGGGCTACCCGGCGCTGTCGGGCACGGGCCGCTACTTCTTGCAGAAGCGCGCGGGCGGCGGCGTCAACGACGACATCTTCGCCGTGGCGCGCTTTGCCCCCTACGAACACCGCCTGCTCGTCTTCGTGAACCTGCGCGATCATGCCGTCGGAAGCGAGACCTACGCCTTCCCGGCCGAGATTCCGACCTATCCCGAGTACCTGTTCCAGGCCACGAACCTCGTCGCCGACGACCCCGCCCTCCCGCTCTGGCCCATGGCGCGCCTGCCGAGCGAGCTCGCGGCCAGCGGCGTCCCGGTGACGCTCAACCTGCCAAACGAGGTGCAGTATCTGTGGCTCAAGGTCATCGGCTCGCTGTGCGACGCCGACGACAACGGCATCCTCAGCGCGGGCGATGCCCTCGAAGCCTTCACGCTGGCCATCGGCGTCGGGGAGCACACGCAGGAACAGGCCTGGCGCTGCGACGCGAACCGCGACGCCCAGGTGTCGGCCGGCGACGCGCAGGACATCTTCATGGCGGCGCTCGGCCTGCCGAGTGCCTGCGACGTGGCGGGGCGCCGAGCCCGAGCCGGTGGGGCCGAGCCCGGCCTGCCGCTTGACCGCGCCGGCCGGCACCCGTAGGGTTCCCGCGTGACGCTTGCGAGGTGCCGCGTGAACCGTCCTGCACCCATCTGCCCCCCGCCGATCGGCCAGCCTGGCCGCCGCGGCGCGCGCGGGGCGGGGTGGCGGCGCCTCGTGAGCCCGATCCTCGGCCTCTTCTGCCTCGGGCTGCTCGCCCCCGCGGCCGGCGCCGCACTCGCCGCGACCGCGCACGACGAAACCGACACCCACGCCGAGGGCAGCCCCTGCCACGACGCCGGCCCCGGCGGCCATCCGTGCAGCCCCAGTTGCGCCTGCGCCTGCTGTCCCGGCCACGGGGTGGCCGCGCCGCTCCACGCCGGCGCCCCGCGCCTTTCGGCCCCACCGGCCCGCGAGCTCGTGACGCTCTGCCCCGCGGCCCGGCTGCCGCGCGGCACGCCGCAACGCATCTTCCGCCCGCCCCGCGTCTGACCGTCCCTGCCGAAGAGCCGCCCGGCCACTCGCCGCCCGCGAATGGCCGGGCCCCGTGTGTGCGTGACGCGACGCCCGTCGCGTCCCCGAAAGGCAGGTGTCGATCGTGCGCAACCGGACGACTGCGGCCCCGCGCGTGTGGCGCGGGAGCCTCCTCGGGCTCGCCTGTTTCCTCGCGCTGCCGGCCCTCGCCGGCCCCGCAGCGCCGGCCGCCGACGCCGCGCTGACCTGGCCCGCCGTCGTGCACCGCGTGGCGGCCGATCCGCGGCTTGTCGCGGCCGCCTGGCGCGTCCGCGCGGCCACGGCCGGCGTCGCCGCCGCGGGGGCGGTGCCAAACCCCAGCCTTGAAGCCACGGTCGGCGAAGGCCGCGCCGCCGCCGGCCCCGGCCGCCGTGTCGAGTGGG